>OMJJ01000276.1 GCA_900299305.1 bacterium
GACGATAACGTCGAATGCTTCTGGGGTGTCTGCTAGTTTTGCCGTGCCGATGTCTACTATCCAGTGTTCATGCTCGATACTGGGGTACTGAGCGGCGATTTCGTCGAACACTTTATGAAATAGCCCATCGGTTAGTTTCATAATGTTGTCTTTGGTGAAGCAGGTGACTTTTTTTCGCCCGTTCTGCTGGGCATACTCGAAGGCGTAGCGGACAATCTTTTCACAACCGGGTCGTGAGATGAGTTTGAGGCACTGCATCACTTCGTCTGTCTGCCTATGTTCGATTCCCGCGTAGAGGTCTTCCTCGTTTTCGCGGACAATCACCACATCCATTTCGGGGTGGCGGCTATGAACAAAGGGAGGGTAGGCAACACAGGGGCGGACGTTGGCATAGAGACCTAGACTTTTTCGGATGGTGACGTTGAGGCTCTTAAACCCTCCTCCTTGTGGGGTGGTGATGGGGGCTTTTAGGAAGACACGGGTACGGCGCAAAGAATCCCACGCGCTCGGCTCGATACCCGCTGTAATGCCGCGCTGATAGACCCTCTGCCCTATTTCGATGCACTCTGTGGTTATACGTGCGCCGGCGGTTTGTATGATGGAGAGGGTTGCCTCCATGATTTCGGGTCCGATTCCGTCTCCGTAAGCGACGGTAATAGCTGTTTTGTCCATGTCGTGTTTTTTCCTTTGTTTATGGGCTATACTAAATCAGTCGTGAATATAATACCATGAATTTTATATCATGCTATATAAAACACGAAAATTTTTTCATATTTTAGGAGAAAAACTTTTGGAAGCCCTTGTTATCCCCAAAACGTCCACCACGCCTGCATGGACATTTCTTACTAACCACTCTCATGTGCTTATCTGTTTGGCGCGTGACCCGTTTTTGCGTGTGCGCGATGTGGCAGGTCTGGTAGGTATTACCGAGCGTGCCGTTCAGAGGATTGTTGCCGACCTCGAAGAGGCTGGTATCGTTACGCGCACCCGTGACGGTAGGCGCAATCACTACGAGATACACCGCTCTTTGCCTTTGCGGCACTCGGTAGAGGCGGGTTGCACGGTAGGAGATTTGCTTACGATGATTTCGGATACTGCTCCCACAGAATACGAAGGAATCTCTACTAACAAAACGTAACTGCGTAACGGCTTCTGTGTCACAATAGAGAGAGTAGATTCTTGTGGTGAGAGTTGACTACTGTTTCAGCCTCAATCCAATACCGAACACCTTGTAATAGAGGTTGGATAGATAGCAATGCCTGTTTGAGGGAGTCCGTATATGCTAGACATAGATATAAACCGAGAGAGCCTCTGTTGTGATGGAGTGTCGCGCCGCGACTTCCTACGGGTTGGGTCGTTGTCGGCGGTGGGCTTGACGTTGCCGGGCTTGCTGGCATGGGAGAAGGCACACGCCGACACCCCGCAGAGCGCGAAACCCAAAGCAAAAAACGTGCTACTCGTCTATCTGGGCGGGGGCTTAACGCACCACGACACCTTCGACCCTAAGCCGGATGCCCCCCAAGAGATACGCGGCAAATACGGCGTGATACCCTGCGGAATCTCTGGAGTTCGGTTCTCGGACAAGATGAAAGAGATGGCGAAAATCACGAACCTGTTTGCGCTGTGTAGGGGGCAGGTAGTGGGAAGTGACCACCATGAGACCGCCGCGCAGTGGATGCTTACTGGTAACTACGGCGTAATGCAGGGGGGCGACTATCCCAGTATCGGCAGTATTGTGAACCACGAGACAAAGCCCCTCAACACGCTACCGCCCTACGTCGCTATTCCGCGCAACCACTCCTTTACATGGGAACTCGGCAAGGCGGCTTGGCTAGGAGAACGCTACGAGTCGTTTAAGGCGGGGAGTGTGGGCGATAAAAACTGGCAAGTTCCCAACCTCTCTCTACTCGCGGATGTCCCCCAAGAGCGGCTATCGCGGCGGCAGAATATGCTGAAGGCAATTGACGGACTGGCGAAGCGGCTGGAGAGTTCTGATGCGGTGAGTTCGATGGACACCTTCTACCAACGCGCCTCACAGATGATTCTTACCCCCGACGCACGGCAAGCCTTCGACTTGAGCAAGGAGTCTGAAAAGACTCAGGAGCGGTATGGCAAAGACTACTGGGGACGGCAAGCACTCTTGGCGCGACGGCTTGTAGAGAGCGGAGTGCGCTTTGTGATGCTGAATCAAGGGGGATGGGATCATCATGCGAATATCTTCCCCTCTTGCGATAACGCGCTTCCTGCCCTAGACCGCTCACTCGCGGCATTGCTACAAGATATGAACGAGCGTGGGCTACTGCAAGAGACCCTCGTAGCGGTGTATGGAGACTTTGGGCGTACCAGTAAAATCAATAAAGACAATGGGCGCGACCACTGGGGCAATGCGGGAGTGATGCTGTTCGCGGGGGCAGGAGTACGCGGCGGTCAGGTGATAAGCACAACAGACGATCGCGGTGAGTACGTTACCGAACGCCCCGTGCGTCCCCCCGAAGTCGCCGCGACTATCTACCACGCGCTCGGCATCAACTACGAGAAACTGCTCTATACCCCGCAGTCTCGCCCCGTTCCGATACTACCGGAGTGTGAACCGCTCAAGGAACTGTGGGGGTAGGCAACTCGTGGCAACCCTCTCGCGTCTCTTATGCGCCGTTCTACTGCTTTGTAGTACCTGCCTCTGCCATGCCGCCCCCCCTCCCCCCGTAGCCTTTAGTAAGCAGGTACTTCCACTTCTAAAGCGAGAGTGCTGGGCGTGCCATAGCGGGTCAAGCCCCTCTAGCGGCTACTCTTTAGAGACACGCAACGCCCTGCTAAAAGGGGGACGGCATGGGGTTGCGGTAGTGGTTGGGAAGGGAGAACAGAGCAGCCTCGTAAAGTACCTTACGGGCGAGATAAAGCCCAAAATGCCCCCGAACCGTAGCATCGACAAAGAGACTATCGCCCTCCTAAAACGCTGGATAGACGAGGGGGCAAAAGTCGATTCCTACGCCTACGAACCCGACAAAATCGCCGTAAGCCCCAAAATCCCCGCAAAGCCCCTGCGTGTTCACCTTCCTGCTCCCGTCACCACCCTCGCCTACTCTCCCGACGGCAACCTTTTGGCAGTAGGAGGCTACCGCTGTGTACGCCTACTAGAACCCGCTACCGGCAAGTTGGTGCGTACCTTCTCGGCGACCAGTAACCAAGTACAGGCGTTGGCGTGGAGTGAGGACAGCAAAAGCCTTGTTGTGGCAGGGGGTGTACCGGGCGTGAGCGGTGAGATGGTGCTTTTGGAAGTGAGTAGCGGGCGTACCCTCAAAAGTTTGGCGGGGCATACGGAAGTTATCTATACGGCGGCTTGGAGACCCAAATCGGACGAAATCGCGACGGGTTCGCTAGATAAGACGGTGCGAATCTGGAATGTGCAGAGTGGTCAGTGTGTGCGTACCCTTAAAGACCATGCGGACGCGGTGTTTGGAGTGGCATACTCACCCGATGGGAAGATGTTTGCAAGCGGTAGTGCCGACAGAAGCTTAAAGGTGTATGCCCTACCCGACTACAAGCAACTGGGAGTGCTAAACGCGCACCAAGACGGAATAACCCGTATCGCTTTTCACCCGAACAGTCGGCTTTTGGCAAGTGCCTCCAACGACAAAACGATTCGGGTGTGGTCACTAGCCAAGTTCCCCGTAGAGAACCCAGAGCGCGTTCAGTACGAGGATACCCCCTTCAATATCTGCGCCTTTAGCCTCGACGGAAAGAGTTTTATTGCAGGGACGGTAGGTAGCCGCGTAAAGGTGTGGAACGGTGAGATTAGCCAACAAGTTCGCGCCTACACCGAGCCAGAAGACTGGATATATACGGTAGGGTTTGCAAACGACAACGACACGGCTACCGCAGGTACACAGGACGGACACCTCTATTTTTGGAGTACGAAATCGGGAAAACTCCTTCGTTCGGCGACCATTACCCCTACTGGTATTACGATACAGGAGAGCAAGCCATGAGGTTTAATGCCCTCCGCCTATCTGTCTTTGTGCTAGGTCTGTTCGCGCTTGCTTCACTAGGGTTTGCACAGCAGAAGCCGCAACCCGACATCAAATTCACCGCGCTACGGGTAATGACAGCCGGAACGAAAGCCACCTTTGTACTGTGTGGAGACCGTTTAGATTTCACCACTGTTAAGAGCGACAAGCCCACTCTTACCGCAAAACTACTCTCGGTAAAGCCGAGCGAAGGCGACTTCAAGCGGTTTGGAAGCCAACAAGTAACGCTAGAGGCAGAGGCGACCAAAGACTGCAAACCCGACACATACCCCCTCACGCTAACCCACAAGGAGGGCGGCAAAGTAACGACCTCAGTAGCCGTAATCGAGGCGGTGGAGAGTACCCTACCTGTAAAGCGTCCCATCTCGGAGTTTGGGAAGGCGATGCCGCTAACAGGTGGCTCGTGGCTTGTGCAAGACAGCCTAACAGGTGGAAACCCCGACTACTTCCGCTTTGAAGGCAAGGCAGGAGAGCGGTGGGAGTTTCGGGTACTGGCAGGGCGTATGGGAAGTAGCACCGACGCGGTACTGCGGATACGCGACGCGAGACGGATTGCCCTAACAATGGCGGCAGGTATTCCAAAACGTGACCGAAAACTGCTCTTTACTTGCCCCAAAACAGGGAGTTATACGCTGGAACTTTCGGATATGGAGTTGAAGGGCGGAAAAGAGTTCTCCTACGCGCTTGTAGGGCGACGCTTACCGTAAGGTGAACCCAAATACTCTGCACTTAGTCACCAACAAAACGCAGGAGGAGTTTTCCCATTCCATCGGGAACACTCCTCTTATATTTTTAGGTTTAGTTTTTAGCAGTCGTTTGCGGAAAGGAACTAAGGAAGCCGATGTCACCTCATCTTAGGGTGCGTTTTGGGTTCGTGTGTGCGATGATAGTACTGGGGTCGCCGATTATGGCGCAAAGCCCCGCCGTAAATACCGCCAAAAAAGAGGTGGAGTTAGCGCGGCAAAAGGTCTATCCTGCGCTCGTAAACATCTCAGTAGTCGCTCGCTTTTTTAACGGAGGGCGTACCCAACGCGCCCCCGCAGGTGGAAGCGGTGTTATCGTGAACAAGGAGGGCTACGTCCTCACCAACTTTCACGTTGCGGGGAACACCACGCGGATAGTGTGTACCCTCATTACTGGCGAAGCGATTGAGGCAAAGGTGGTTCTCCACGACCCGCTCACCGACCTCTCCGTACTCAAACTGATGCTAGAGAAGCGCGAAGACCCCGCTCTTCCCCTCCCCTTCGCCAACTTAGGCGACTCGGATGCGGTACAGGTCGGCGATACCGTGATGTCGATGGGCAACCCCCTCCTGCTCTCCTCCTCCATGACGCTAGGTATCGTCTCGAATACCAAGCGAGTTTTTACAGACTTCACCGGCACACAGATACAAGAACAGGAACTAGACGAAGGAGAGCGAACGGGTGTCTTTACGCGCTGGATACAACACGACGCGCTGATTCTGCCCGGAAACTCTGGGGGTCCTCTTGTAAACGCGCAAGCCGAAGTGGTGGGTATCAACGAACTCGGTGGGAACGGTATCGGTTTCGCCATTCCCTCCAATATAGCGGCAAAAGTGCTGAAAGGTGCTATCGAAAAAGGAAGCATGACGCGGGGTTGGATAGGAGTAACGGTGTTGCCCGTTAGTAAAATGGGACGCACCACAGGGAGCCTCGTGGCTTCGGTAGTTCCTAAATCCCCTGCGGATACGGCGGGAGTTCAGGCGGGAGATGTGATTTTAGAGGTAGATGGTAAACCTGCAAACACCCGCTTCTTCGAGGAGGTTCCCCTCTTCTATCAGGCGATAGCGGATTTAGCCGTTGGCGCAAACGTCCCTATCAAGTTACTACGCAAAAACGACATGAAAGACGTTTCCGTTACGATTGCCCTCATGGAGAAGTACCTCGGTTTGGAAGAGGAGGTGCGCCAGATAGGTGCAACCCTGCAAGAGATAACCGAAGCGATGGTACGTAACCGCCGTCTTGTAGATAAGCAAGGAGTCATGGTGACGGGGGTACGCTCAGGGTTCCCGCTAGAGGGCGCGAAACCCGCCATAGCCCCCGGCGATGTAATCCTTAGTATCGGCGATGTAAAAGTGAACAGTTTGACGGAGGTGCGTAAAGCACTCGCGAAAGTGGGACATGAGGACTTTGTGGTGGGGATTCGGCGGCGGCGTGAAGAGATGGTAAGCGTTGCAAAGATACCCGACGATGCTCCCAATGCAGAAGGCACAGAACTCCCCAAAGCGTGGCTAGGCGTGCGTACCCAAGTAATGACTGCCGAGATAGCGAAAGCACTCAAGATGCCAAACGTGAAGGGACTGCGCGTTACGGAAATCTATCCCGGAACCGCCATCGCGAAGGCGGGCTTGCAGGTGGGTGATGTCATTACGCGCCTAAATAACGACCCCATTAACTCGTTCCGCCCTCAAGACGCAGAAGACCTGCGCCGCCTAATGGAAGACCTCCCTATCGGCAAGAAAGCCGCGCTTCATGTTCTGCGGAGTATGAAGCCGGTAGTGCTGAACTTTGTGGCAGAGGCACAGGCACAGGGAAGCGACCTCGCCAAATCTGCCAAACAGAAAGAGTTCGAGTTCTCGGTACGCGACTTGATGCCGCTAGACCGTATCGAACGCCGCCTCAAGTCCACCGTGAAAGGCGTTATCGTAACAGACGCGGTTATTGGGGGTTGGGCGCAGATTGCGGGGCTGGAACTCGACGACATTATCCAGTCTATCAATGGGCAGTTGGTGGACAATGTAGATATGTTCGAGCAGGTGATGAAGAGCGCGATGCAACAGCACCCCAAAATCGTGCAGATTTTCGTTCAGCGGGGTAGCCGTACCCATTTCCTCTTTATCGAGCCGGACTGGAACAAGATAGCCGAGACCCGTTAAGCCGCAGAAAGGACAGGGCAGAGTAACATGAAGAAGATAGTGAGCGCGTTGGTGTGCGTGGGAGTAGTACTAACGACCTCTCCCACTTTTGCGGATAACGGTAAGCAGTATCGTGCCGTAATGGATAAGGCGGTCAACTCGTTGGTGACGGTAAAAGCCGTCCTAAAAACCGCCATGAAGTTTGGAGGGCAAGGACGCGACACCGAGTCCCGCTTAGAGGTACAAGGTCTGCTAGTGACAACAGATGGACTGGTGATGTTCTCCAACCTGCCCCTAAACCCCGACAAGATGATGGGAGATAGCAATGGGGGTGGTGACGATGGAGACCGCCGTTTTGGTATGAAGATAACTCCCACCAACTTTAAGGTGACTTTTGGGCGCGAAGAGAAGGAGTATCCCGCGTTTCTGGTGGCTACCGATAGCAAGTTGGACTTGGCTTTCGTGAAGATAGAAGACCTTGCGGGGCGTAAAGTAGCCCCCATCTCCTTCGACGCTTCTGCCTCTGCTCTGATAGGTCAGGAGGTGCTTTCGGTAACGCGCCTCAGTAAAGGGTACGACTATGCCCCCTACTTCTCCACCCTTCATATCGCAGGAGAGATTCGTAAGCCGCGCAAAGCGTGGATGCTAGATATGGGGATGGCGGAACCTGCTATGCCTATCTACACCCTGGAGGGTAAAATTATCGGGGTGGTAGCGATGGTAGAGGGTAGTGTCCGAGAGGAGGATAGCGGGGGCGGATTCTCTATGTTCTCTCGTGGCGGGGGCGGTATGCAGTCGTTTGTGGTTCCTAGCGCGGTGGTTCAGGGGGTGCTAGACCAAGCCAAAATCCGCTCTGTAAGCGTAACTCAAAAGCGGAAACAGGAGAAGCACCCTGCACCCAAAAAGTGAACTCTTCCCACTCTATTACGTCTACTGCCTTGAATCGCCTTACCAAGAAGGGGCGTTATGTTGGATGAAAGGATACTGAAGATGAAATCTATTTCCATTACCCGCTGGTTCCTAGCTGGGTCGCTACTACTCATACCCGCCGTCTCTGCGATAGCGCAAGAGGCTCCTGCTCCCGGTAACGCGCAAGGGCAAGGACAGCCACAGCGCGGTCAACGTGGGGGACGCGGGGGGCAACTCTCGCTGATTTCTGTCCCTGTTTCTGCCCTGAAATCGGGGCTGAAACTGACGGATGACCAAGCCAAGAAGATAGAAGAGATTCAGAAGAAGACTCGTGCAGATTTACGCGCTCTGCGCCAACCCGGTCAGCAACAGACACCGGAAGACTTTCAGAAGATGCGCGAACTGAACACCAAAGCCACCAAAGAGATAGAGGCACTACTCAATGATGAGCAGAAGAAGGCGGCTCCCGCCCTCGTAAAAGAGTTCTCCTCGTTTGCGCTCGTAGGTCTCCCCATAACCATACTGGAATCGCTGAAACTGACCGACGACCAGAAAAAGAAGATACTGGAAATCGCGGACAAAACTCAAAAAGAGATGGCGGCTCTTACCCCCGAAGAGCGGCGGCAGAAGGGGCGTGAACTGCGCCAAAGTAGCCGTGAGGAGGCATCGAAACTGCTTACAGACGACCAAAAGAAGATACTGGAGAAGGCACAACAGGAGGCGCAACAACGTCGCCAACGTAATAACAACAACGGGAATTAATAGGTACTAACCTACCCCTATAGCGCGAAACTCCAGAAGACCTCGTTGTGTGATACAATGAGGTCTTCTTTCTATCCGGTATGCTTGAGAAGGTTCTGTACCAGTGTAAATAGCCCCAAGCCTACTAACAAACAGGCAAACCCAACCTGTAGACGGCGGGGGCTAAGACCACGCCCCCATCTCTGCCCTGATACCATTCCCACCATACTCCCCATAAAGAAGAAGAGAGCGGTTTGCCAGTAGACGGCGGTATGCCCTAAATAGCCAAGTAGTCCCACAAACGAGTTTGCCGCAATAATCCAAAGCGACATATTCATCGCCCGTTTAATGGGAAACTTAGCGGAGAGGGTAAGGGCAGGCACGATAAGAAATCCACCCCCAACCCCGATTAAGCCCGTAAGTAGCCCAATACTCGCCCCTAACCCAAGCGGTACACCGAATGGTATAGAAGCGGTATTGCTAACCTCTTGAGCCTCGTTTGCCGCTTTGCGCCGTAACATCCCAATCGCAGAGCCAAGCATCACACACGCGAACAAGAGTAGTTGTATGTTGGCTGGCACATAGTGGCTTAATCGCGCCCCTCCGAACGCCCCCAACACGCCCCCCATTGCAAACAGAGCCGTGATGCGTGTATCTACCTCCTGTCCCGGACAACCGTATACGCTACAGCGTTTCTTTGCCAACACTGCTCCTACCAAACTCGTCGCACCTATCACTACCAGACTAGTAGCCACTGCCGACTTGATAGGTATGTGGGCAAGGTAGAGAAACGCAGGAAGCGCAAGAATAGAGCCGCCAGAGCCAAGTAGCCCCAAAAGAACTCCCGTGCCTAACCCTACTCCCAGAATAGAGAGGCTAGAGAGTAGCATGAGCCACCTCCTGTGCGCCAATCGCCTGACAAGCGTTCCAGCCTCTCTCGACTACCCTTAACTCGTGCCAGCCGCTACGCTGTAGTAAAGAGGCGGCGATAGAGGCACGATACCCCGTACCACACAACACCCAGAGCGGCTCTTTGGGAACCTCTCCCAATCGTGCAGTGAGGGAGGTAATGGGCACGTTGATAGCACCCAAGGGATGACTAGCAGTGTACTCTTCTGATGACCTTACATCTAAAATCGGGGTAGCCTCACCCTGCTTAGTGGTCGCTAAAAACTCCTCTGGTGATACTAACGTATACTCAACGACTTCGCCATGCGCCTCTACCCACGCATCCATTCCTCCCTTTAGCCAACCAACAGTGTTCTCATACCCTACTCGTGCCAATCGCGTTATCGCCTCCTCTTCTCGCCCTACATCCGCAATCACGATAATAGGTTGTGTGGGAACAATCATCGTACCCACCCAGGGGGCGAAGCGACCATCTAACTGGGTATGGAGTGCACCGGGAATATGCCCTTTTGCGAACTCCGAAATGCTTCGCGTATCTAGTGCCAAAACCCCTTCTTCAGTCAGTGCCTCTACCTCACTTGGATACAGGGCGTTCGCATTGGCAAACACCTCATCCAAAGAGGTCGCACCTGTACGGTTCTGCATTGCGTCGTGGAAAAAGTAGGTGGGTGCGTTACCCAAGCCAGACACCGAATACTCTACAAAGCTTTGCAGGTCGTTCGCCAAGACGGGTTTAAGTGCCGGATTAAACTGCTTCTCTCGTCCAATCGTAGAGACGCGCTCATCCGAGAGCGCACGTCCACACGCGGAGCCTGCCCCATGTGCGGGCCAGACCTCCGTTGTGTTGGGTAGCGTGAGCAGTTTGTCACGAAGCGAGTAGAACAGCTCTTCCGACATTTCGGCAGGTGTGTAGCCTTTACTACCCACAAGGTCGGGTCTGCCCACATCTCCAATAAAGAGGGTGTCTCCGGTAAACACCATACGCGGTGTAGCCTCGTCTCCCACCCAAGCTACTATCGAAATACCTTCCGGTGTGTGACCGGGGGTCTCTAAAAACTCCAGTCGGAGGTCACCTAGTTGGCGGGTATCTCCGCTCTTTACGGGTTGGAAAGGAAAGAGAGCATCGGAGCGGGAGCCAAGCAGGATGGTCGCACCTGTTCGCTTTGCCAGTTCCAAATGCCCCGATACAAAGTCGGCGTGGAGATGGGTTTCAATGACGTATGTAATGCGATATCCCCTCTGTTCGGCATCTCGCAGGTACTCGTCTACATCACGGCGTGGGTCGATAACCACCGCCTCCTTGTTGTCACCGCCCACAAGGTAGGAGGCGTGAGAGAGACACCCTAAGTAGTATGGTTTGAAGTACATGATAAAAACTCCTTGCTACTGAGCAGAACGAGAAGACTGTAAAACGCGGTTCCAGGGCATCGCTTTTAGCAGAATGAGCATGGGGCAGAAGCCTGTCACACTCGATAGAAACAGCATAAAACCCACAAAGAGAGAGCCGTAAGCGAACGCGCTATTGATAAGCAGTGAAGCGAGCGTAAACAGAAAAACAAGCGAACCTGCTACGCCGCGAACTTGCCGTTCTAGGGGGATAACCCCTTTCTGCACCTGCGCGGGCAGACCTGCCTGCTTCCACGATTGATACCCACCGCAGACATCGACTACTTGCAGAATACCTAGCGCACGTAGCCGCTCTACTGCCATTGCGCTACGGTTGCCGGAGGCACACATCACGCAGACGGGGGCATCGGTGGGTACTTCGCCAATGCGTTTTTCCAGTTCGGGCAAAGGAATACATTTCGCGCCATCGGCGTGCCCTGCGGCGAACTCGTCGTAACCGCGTACATCAATGAGGGTTCCTTTTCCCTCCGAGATAAGTCGAAAGACCTCGTTACAGTTGAGGGATGGTTCTAGGTTTGTGTGCATCTGCGTCTCCTATATAGCAATATAGCAATATCACTATATTTAAGGTTTAAAAAATTAGAGTGTGTGGTGCTGTCGAATACACTCCAGTAGCATCAGGACGCTTTTATCCGCGATGGTGTAGTATACAAAACTACCCTCTCGTTTTGCTGTAAGGACGCGCTGGTCTTTTAGGATACGGAGTTGCTGGCTTATAATGGCTTGCTCTGCCTCACACGCCTCCATAATTTTGGTGACGGTGCAAGGCTCTCCGGAGGTACTCAAGAAGTCCAGAATACGCAGACGTAGTGGGTGCGCCATATTCCGAATTACGGGGGCAACTCTCTCCAGAGTCTCCATATCTATTAGGTTGTGTTGTTTCTGTTTCAGCATCTTGATATAGTTATATCACTATATTCCTATTTTGTCAAGAGAGGGAAGAAAAATTAGTTTACCTCTCCCTGTCCTGCGGACATCCCTCCCCGACACGGGGAGGGACTATACTAATGGCAGGTTTCTGCTGTTGCCGTTAGCCTTTTAGCCCTGTGACAGCAATTCCCTGTATAAAGGTCTTCTGCGTGAAGAAGAAGAGGATAAGAACAGGGGCTATCACGATGGTACTCGCCGCCATAAGCAGATGCCACTGTGTACCTCCGTGTTGGCTTTGGTAGAACTGTAAGCCTAGCGAGAGCGTGAAGGTTTTCTGATCCATGAGGTAGATAAGCGGACCTAGGAAGTCGTTCCAAGTCTCCATAAAGGTAAAGAGCGCGACAACCGAGAGGGCGGGCTTGGAGAGCGGAAGTATCACTTGCCGGAATATCTGCCACTCGGTACAGCCGTCTATCTTCGCGGCTTCGGAGAGTTCAAAGGGTATGGTGCGGAAGAACTGCCGCAATAAGAAGATATTGAATGCGCCTCCGAACCATGCCGCTACCCACAACGGGCGGAACGTACCTATCCAACCTAAATTCTTATAGAGTCCGTAGATGGGAACCATGATAACGGGGAACGGAACCATCATGGTAGCGAGGGTCGCCCCAAAAACGAGGTCGCGGTACTTCCAGCGCATACGGGCGAACGAGTAGGCAACCACCGCATTGGAGCAGACGGTTCCCGATACGGCAAGGGTACAGATGATGAGCGTGTTTCTTCCATAGACGAGGAACGGAATGTAGCCTAACTTATCGGAGCCGTACATAAAGGCATCTTTGTAGTTATGCCATTCGACAGGGCTAGGTATCCAGACGGGGGGCTGTTTCATGGTCTGCTCGATGGGTTTGAGGGCGGTAGAGACCATCCAGAGCAACGGGAAAAGAAATGCCGCAGAGAGCGTCATGAGTACGAGGTGTACCAGCCATGGGTGCTTGGGTCCGGTGAGGTCGTGTTTTCGTTTGGTAGGAAGCGTTGTCGCCATTATGCTAAGAACCTTCGTTCGATTTTAAGTTAGGTTAGGATGGGAGAGGGAGGCGAATACCTCCCATGCCCCGATTTCGTTTAGTTTGCGTTCAAGGAGTGGGCGCACCTTCTCTTCGCGCCAAATCTCTTTATAGAAGTCGTCGCAACCATGGTCGGCATACCACCCCGCCATGTGAGACCAAGCATACGCTTTGGGGTTCTCCGATTTGTCAGTCAGCCACAGTGCTACCTCTTGCAAACGTTCGGGGTAGGCTTCACAGATAGCAGAGCAGACGAGTCTTTCGAGGGTCTGCTTGGTGGGGATACCTTGTGCGAGAGGTGTGTCTGTCTGCCAACGTACTACTTGTACAGAACAACGGCTATCAAAAAGAGACCAGTTGCCATTCGCATCGGGGGACACTGGTAGGATTTTTTTAGGCTCAGCTTCCCCCTTCTTCCTTAGAATATATGCCTCCGCCTTACCCACCAATAGACTCACGGCATCCCTGTTTTTAGTCGGGTTCATTTCGGATTGCGTATCGTCTATATCTGCATCCACGCACACTATAAGTCGATAAGTGTAAACTTCGCTCTCCTTTTGAATTTTGTCATAGACGACTCCTACATAGTGTTCAAACTTTGCATCTATTCTTGATTCTCCCAGACAAGGTACAACCAAAACAAACGCTTCATTCACACCATAATAGGCGAACTTACCGTCACCACTCACCGATTTTCCAAAGGGGTCACGCGCTACATTGTCTTTATCACGGTCACGGGCATCTTGCCAACCATTTTGAAGAAGCCACCCTGCCCAGAAAGCGCGGTCTCGTACTCCTTCTACAAGAACAATAGAGTAGGTCAACGCAAGTCCTCCGCTACCTGTGTACGCGCAAAATGAACCCCTTCACCGTGATACCTAATGGGGATAAGCACCCCATCTCGTAAGTTCGTCTGCACCAGAGAAAGGTCTTCGAGGGAAGCATCGTCAGGTCGCGCCGCCAGTATCTCATCTATGAATTCGAGGCTATGCGTAGTGAGGATAACCTGAATACCCTGCTTCACCGCCGCCCATAACACTTTCGCAGTGAGGTGCATGGTGCGATAGTGCTGATGTACTTCGGGTTCTTCTAGTAGTACGACACTTGCTTGTTGTGTAGCGATTTCTAGTGCCATATAGATAGTTGCAACAATTCCGTCACCAAGAAATATAGCAGGAACCGTATACCCCTTTAACTTCGCGTGTAAAATCGGTCTCAAATCCCCTTCGTCTACCTGAAGTTGAAGACTGTCAAAATTAGAAATCACTCGTTTCAACATATCCTGTACAAACGTAGACTTATCTGTCTGCTCTGCTTTAGAGTGCAACTTACAAAGCGTTAGGTTTATTTCGTTTGACAAAGACCCCGCAGAATTAAGCGGCTCTAGCAATACGGCATTCTGTTGAGTCGGGTTGAGGGAATCAGTAGTCTCGTAAACGGGCTTTGTAGCCTCACTTCTAAACACTACTGGAGTGCGGTTTATATGATTTACTCCCTTGCCCGAAGCAGGGTAGAAACTATCAAATGATAACTCAAGTCTATTGTTATGGAGGGAAGGAATCTCTACTCTAATCGTACTAGGTACAGATGAAGTAGTCTCGCACTTGATAGTGGCATATCCATCACGTCCCCCTTTGTAAAGCAACCATCTGTGGCTTAGAGGTATATCTGCCCTTCTCAGAACCGATTCACCTATCGCATTGAGGGGATTGGTTGCACCAGCAATATATAACGCTTCCAGCACCGTACTCTTCCCAGAACCGTTCCCGCCGACAAGGATAGTGAGGGGAGTCAGATGCTTCAACTCCCCTTCGCGAATACCCCGTAGCCGTTCGATTTTGATGTCTGATATCACGAGAAGCGTCCTCCCACTATGAGCCGCCGTAGTGTACGTGGCGTTCTGAAAACTTGAGAGCGACCATCGTTAGCCCCAAGATTATCAGGAACATAATCCACCCCATCGCACAGGCGTAGCCCATTTTGTGATAGATAAAGGCGTTATCGAAGAGGTACATGGTGTAGAAGTAGGTAGAGCGGGCAGGTGCGCCCCCCGGAAACATGACGTAGGGAACCGTAAATATCTGTAGTGTGCCGATAATCCCCATGATGATATTGAACAGAATAACGGGTGAAATCATGGGTAGCGTAACGTGCCGTACCTTTGCCCAACCCCCTGCCCCGTCCAAGTCTGCCGCCTCGTAGAGTTGTTGCGGAACATCTTGTAACCCAGCAAGGTAGATGACCATAGCGTTTCCTACTCCCCACATACTCATTAAAATAAGTGCAGGTTTCGACCATAAAGTATCACTAAGCCAGTTAGGAGGAGAGTGAACGCCCACTCTCCGCAGGAACTCGTTGAGGATACCGTACTCCCCGTTGAATATCCACAGCCACAGTACCGCAAGAGAGACCATGGGGACAAGGGACGGGATAAAGAAGATAGTACGATAGAGCGTCATGCCCTTAACCTTGCTGTTTAGCAGGAGCGCAAGACAGAGGGCGCAGAGCGCACTGAGCGGCAGGGCAAACACGGCATAGATAAGCGTGTTCTTGAGGGCTATCCAGAACACCTCGTCACGCCATAGGTTGACGTAGTTATCTGCACCAAGCCACACAGGAGGGCGTAGCACGGAGTAGTCGCAGAAACTGTAGTAGATGGAGGCGAGGAGCGGGTAGAGCAGAAACACGCTAAACCCAACGAGCCACGGCGACGCGAAGAGTAGCGCGGAACGGGACTCCTGTTTACTTATCTTTTGCAAAGGCGGATTACCTCTTGAACTTACGATTTTAAGGACTGCCGGAAGCGGTCTGTGTAGCCCCATTGCGGAGGCGTTGTACCTTTAGGTAGGCATCTAGTTTGGGTTGCATACGTGCTTGCACTTTGTCTAGTGCCTCCCTTGCGGGCATTTTCATCAGTATTACGTTCTCGAACGCGCTGTTTAGTTCTGCAAGGTATTCGGGCCAGATACCAATAGCGGGAGTGACGTAGTTGTTGCTCCCTTTGGGGAGGTCGGCGAACAGTTTGATAAAGGGGTTGGGGTGCTTCTTTACAAACTCGTCGCTCATGGTAGCGAGCGGTGACTGCTTACGTTGCCCCAAACAGAGCAGTTCCATCCCCTTTTGCGACTCCAGAAACTTAATAAACTCGAACGCCTCGTCGGGATGCTTTGCGCCGCGTGGTATGACAATCACATCTTCGTCTACAATCGTCCACTTGGCGAGGTCGGGGCGGTCTTTGGGATGAGGAAACGGTACTGCCGCCCAGTCCAGTTTGGGCGAGTACTGCGTAATGAAGTTGTACATCCAAACGCCTTGTAGTTCCATGCCCACCTTTTCAGAGAGGAAGGCGTTTTGAGGGGAGGCAAAGGTTCCAAATCCGCTTCGGAAGGTCTGAACATCGCGGTTGCCGTACTTCTTAGAGAAGCTCTGCACCCACTCGAAGGCGCGTACATTCTCTTCACTGTTCGCCGTGATTTTGGACTCGCCGTCCCACAGCCTCCCGCCAAAGATATAGCCCCAAACCCAGTTCCACCAGCCCGGCTCGGCAGGTAGGAACCCCGCAACTTTGATATGCCCAGAGGGATCTTTCTCTACCATTTTGTCGGAAATTTCCGAGAGTTCTTCAATGGTTTGGGGCGGTTTATCGGGGTCGTAACCCGCTTTCTTGAGCAGGGTGCGGTTGTAGTGAAGCGCAGTAGAGGCGGGGGGGGGGGGGAAAGA
>OMJJ01000277.1 GCA_900299305.1 bacterium
CGGCTCTGCCCTTCCTTCTTCCCTGCCAAACAATCTTTTCAAAAAGCGATGCAGAGCCTCTTGCTGTTATCCCGCATACTCCTCTTTGCGGTGCTCACTCTGCTCTTCGGTATCTTCGGTAATGGTGCGCGGTATAAAAGCAAGCACTACCAGAATACCAGCATAGACCGCCGTAGTTGCCACTACACAAGGGATATACTTGTAGCGGTCATATAGCCATGAACCTAATAAATCGCCCCACTTTCCAAAAATCCAGTAGCCGGCAGTTGCAATCATCATTAGCGTACCTTCCAGACCTTTGGGGCAGGCACGTATTAGCAAGTCGTAGTAGGCGGCAGTCGCTACTGCTCCCATCGCTCCCATCGTTGCGGCAACCAGCATCGCCGACTTTGCAGAGGTGATGAAAAGAATAGGGACGAGTTGGGGAATTGCGATAAGAGTTCCCCAAAAGAGCAGCTTTCTTAGTGAAAACCGGCGGCATAACCAGCCGTAAATCGCATAGAGTGGGCAGAACGCAATGGTAAACACCGCCTGATACTGCCCGTATTGGGCATCGGTGAGTTTTATGGTGTTGGTAAGGTAGTACATGGTCGCGGTGTTCGCCCCCGGTGCAAAGTTCCACATAATCCAGATAAGGGCGGCAAGCAGGGCAACAGGGTGCTTTAGGAGTAAGCCGAGTTCAATACGAGGCTTAGGCTCCTCTGAAGTCCTCTCTTCTACCTCGTTAGGAACAAAAACAGTACGAGATTTCCATAAGGCTTGTAGCCACAAGGTACAGGAGATAACTGCCATGAGAAAAAAAATGTTGCGGAGCGACCAGGTTTCCGAAAGGCTCCCACCCACCCAAAAACTGATAATAACAGGTACCGCACCTACAAAATTAGAGAGTGCGCTTAAACGCCCTGTCATTAACCTTTGTTGTCCTACCAGGGTGGTCAAAGCCCCGCTTGCGGTAGAGATAACAAGGTAGAATAGGGCAAGCAGAAGGGTTCCAATAAGAAGAGTGTTCCATGTAGGAGGGAATAAAGCCATTCCCACGTAGGTCAGCGTCAAGCCAAGCCCACCTATCAGCAGATACCCTCTATCTCCCATGCGTTTAGGTTGCCACGCATCCCGCACTAACCCAAGCACAAAACTAACATAGAGGGGTATCGCAGTAACCAAACCAAAGAGAGAGACGGCTTGAGAGGAGAGATGGAGGCTATTCTTAAAATAGAACTGAATAGGTAACGAGAACAGCCCCGACGGGCTGTGCATCCCTACACCCACAAACAGAATACTAAAGTAGAGAGCGATAAGCCACTGTTGGGCAGGGGTGGCAGGAGTGGGCGATGGGTTTGGCATAGGGACTCCTTTAGTGGAGGTTGGTTTTTGGCATTATATCATTTTTACCTGGTAAATACAAAAAATGGGAACATATTTTCAACCCAAGCCATCTATATGGTAGTGCTTATAAGCGCACAGCCATATTGTTTGGATAGTTTCGTTTGGATAATCGTAAGCAAAACTAAGATTTTTTTAATGTATGTGCGAATATCGTGGGTGAGTGTGCAGGAATAATGGTTTGGTATAATGAACTAAGAGGCGTAGTATTTGCCCTCGTAGTGTTTAATGGAGGATTTATAATGGCGGGTATGAAAGATAAGCTCATTGCAGGATATGAGATTAAAGAGGAATTGGGACGAGATGCACTGGGAACCTACTACCTCGCTCGACATACCGAGACGGGGGAGATGGCACTCTACCGCGGCTTTGAACGCTCTGGTAACGTAACCTCTAGCAACTGGCAACGGGTAACAAAACACCTCTCCTCACTGGTCTCCAAGCAGAAGTCCATACAGAATCATCCCGGAGTACAGAAGGTACTCAGTTATGGGCAAGAGGGTGATTTGTTCTTTGTGTTCTTCGAGTATATCGAGGGCAGAAGCCTACGCGATATACTACGCAAAGAGGGTGCAAAGAACCTCGATTGGGTAATAGATACCTTTACACAGGTTGCGAATGTACTCGACCACGCCGCAGACCGCGGGGTATTTCACTCCGACCTAAACCACTACAATATCTGGATATGCCGCGCCGACTCTACGGTGCGCGTCCTTAACTTTGGTTTAGGGCGTGCGCGGCGCAAACGTAACTCTCCCTACCTCGCTCCCGAACAACTCGATGGCTCTTCCGGTGACTGGCGTGCCGATGTCTATAGTATGGGCATACTTATCTATCAGACCCTCAGCGGAAAACGCCCTTTCGATATAGATAACGACGACGAACTGCGCGAAGCGATTGCCAACACCACTCCCGCCCCTCTCTACACACAGCCCAAAGCGGTACAAGAGGTCATTGCGAAAATGCTTCGCAAAAACCCCGACAAACGGTACAAAGCCTGTATCGAAGCCATTAACGACCTCCGAGAAGGCATTAGCCCTGTAGATGTGGGCGACAGTGCCGACAAACCCGCCAACATGACGGGTATGTTTATGATAACCTCTACCCTCAAAAAACTACCCTCTTCCGTTACGCGAAGTTTCAAGCGTAAAGACGATGTACTCGACATAGAGATACAGGGCGCACTCGACCAGATGCAGGCGCAGTTCCGCGAAAAGAAAAAAGCGGAGAAGGTAAAGGAGGCACGTTTTGCAAGCCTACGCCATCTGTGGAAACTGGTTCCGGTAGCACTGGTTATCTGGGCAATAGTCTACGCGGTACAACTACCGGAGCGTTACCGCTATGCCGAAGTAGTGAAACTCGAAGGAACCGCAGAGGCAGTAACAATAGGAGGCAACACGCCCCTTTCTGTAGGACAACGTTTGGACGGACACGAGCTGAAAGCGATTAGTACAGGGGCAGGTTCCAATCTCGTTTTGGATATGAACGGGACTCGTATTAAACTCGGTGAAAACAGTGCGCTCACGGTAAACGAACTGGGCTATCACAACGGAGCCGCTCGCTCTTTTGCCCTCAAAAAGGGCAGAATATGGGCTCAGGTCAGACCTCTGCACGGCAGTAATGCCCGCTTTGAAATCTCCTGTAAAGGGGCGAAGATACGGGTAAAAGGAACCGAATTCGTGGTAGCGGCGGCAAGCAACGGTGCGCAGGTAGACACTCTCAGTGGGCGCGTGAAGGTGGAACAAAATTCGGGGCGGGACGATGCGAAATCGGTAACGCTAAGAACCGGCGAAAAGATTTTGGCAAGTACCTCAGCGGAACTCGGTAAGGCAGAGAAGATGACCCCCGATGAGGTAAAAGACCTAGAGACCAAAGACATTGAGGCGGCGCACGACATTATGTCACAAATTGGCTCGATGGTGGGCGCACTCCAGGAGACGACCCTTGTTCCCGCTATGAACACCATACTTTCGGTAGTGGGAGTAAAGACCGAAGGCAAACTGTTCTACCAAGAGATACAGGCTGTTACGTCTGCCAGAGGCGCAATGGACGGTATCGTAAAAGCCATACAAGTACGAAGTGTAGAAGATGCACCCCAAAAACTCACCCTAAACACCTTAGAAGAGTTAGGGCTTCCCGAAGAGGATAGAAGGGCGTTCCTAAAGTATTTCGAGAACGACTCACTCACCTCGTATAAGGTTTTACCCAACTCCGGATTTGAGATAACAGGAAAGGCTAAAGACTCGAAGCACACCGTTATCCATGCCAAAAACGCGAAAATTTGGGTAGGAGACGACGAATAGGTGGTATGCCTACAAGAAGGATTGGGCGATTCTTGTAACGTAACGTAACAAGCCCACGATGAAACAAGAGACGATATAACAAAGGAGCAACGTATGTCTAACGCATCTATCAAGCGTGGTTTTACCCTTATCGAACTGCTGGTGGTTATGGCGATTATCGCTGTGCTGGCGGCAATTCTATTCCCCGTCTTTAATTCGGCGCGTGAAAACGCACGCCGTACTACCTGCTCTTCTAATATGCATCAGATTGGGGTTGCGTTTGGAATGTACATTCAGGATAACAGCGAGAAGATGCCGGATAGACGTGACCTAAAGAAGTCTCTGCCCGGTGGATACCGCCCCTGGACGAACTTCCCCGATAGAGACCCACGTAGCGGTTGGGCGGCGATTGTGTTGGGACACTACCTCAAAATGGATGACCTCTGGGCTTGCCCTAGCGGAACCATGGACTTGCCGCAGATGAAACAGGCGTTTACGGCTAACGAGAATGAGCCGGTATCTCGCTACTGGATGTTCCGCTTCGATAGTGCCGATAACCCCGTTCCTTTCGATAACTTCTGGGGTAAGACCACAGAGGGCGCGATAAACGACCTCCAAACAGGAGACAATCCGCAAGTAGGGCACCCCAAGAGTACCTCGGAAGTGGAACTCCTAACCGACCCCTACTTCCCCAAAACGGCAAACGTGGATGAGAACCTGAAAGGGTACGCCCCGCACCTCAGCGGACGCAACCGCCTCTTCCTAGACTCTCATGTAAAGTACCAAGAGGTAGAGTAGCCTCTCTGCTAAAACCTAAAAAGCCCCGCCCTCTCTATAAGTGTACAGGAGAGGGCTGGGCTTTTTTTTATTGGAACTGCTTCTGCAACTCATCTAGGTTCTTTTTATACTGGTCTTTGTCGGGGTCGTATTTAACGGCTTTCTTTAGGCTCTCTAGGGCGAGTTTGCGGAACTCCTTGTTGTTTCGGTTGCTATTAAACTTAAAGGTGTAGGCAATCCCTAAGTCGTTGTGTGCCTCTGCGTATTTCGGGCGTATGGTGACAGCCTTCTGTAGCGCGTCGATAGCATCGTCCCACTTACCTGCCCAGATAGCGGCAAGCCCTAGCCCATGCTGTGCTTCGCTATCGTTGGCACTAACGTTTATGGCTTGCTTAAAGGCGAGTTGTGCTTTGTCGATAAAGGTAATCTGTACTAGTTTGTCTCCAAACTTGAGATTGGGAGTAGCCTGTTCGATGTAGACCGACCCTAACATTCGGTAGATTTTGGCTTGCCCTGCGGGTTCAGTCACCTTCTTCAAACCCGCCTCTCCCGCTTGAATTGCCCCGTCGTAGTTAGGCGGCATCTGTTTTAGTCGAATAAACCCTAGGTTCACCCACCCATCGGTATACTGTGGGTATTCGGAGGTAAGACGGGCAAAAGTCTTTTCGGATTCGGGGTACTGCTGTCGGAACCCCTGATAGAGTCCCAAGCCCAGTAGCGAGTCGCGAATCTCCTCTGCTTTGGAGGCAAGCGAGACCGCTTTCTGGAACTCGTCGAGGGTCTCCTTCGCCAGTTTACCGTCGGGGTCTACTGCGCCCCCTCCTGTTTTCGCCGCCTTGAGTTTTGCCGCAATAGACTGTGCAAGGTTGTAATGCCCTTCGTAGCGGTTGGGGTCGATGGTGGTTGCGGTGCGGAACTGTGCTATCGCATCATCATACTCTCTCATATCCATCAGTGCCTCTCCATAGCGGAGGCGCACATCCAACGATTTCGGCTCTAGTTTAGCGGCAGTGGAGTATGCCGCCATACAGTTGGTTTTCGCTACGGAGGGGTTGTCGCCTTTCCGCATCTGAAGAAGGCTTGCGTTTCCAAGATAGAGAAAGAGTTTGGCATTGGTGGGTTCGTTTTTGGTGGCGTTGGCGTAAGCCTCTGCCGCCTCACCGTAGGTTCCTTGCATCATTAGGGCATGACCCAAGTTCTGGTGTACAGAAGCATCTTTCCCGTTTAGGGCGGCGGCTTTCTTGAGGGCGGTTATTGCCTGTGGATACTGCTTTTGGCAGAAATAGAGGTTTCCCATATTAAAATAGGGGTCGGGGAGTTTGTCATTGAGTTTTACCACCTTTTGATAAGTGTCTATCGCTTCGGTGTCCTTTTTTAGTCCCTCATAGGCGTTGGCGAGGTTGAGCAG
>OMJJ01000278.1 GCA_900299305.1 bacterium
AACACCACTTCCGCCATTTCCCGCCTGTATCTCTATCTCTACTTCATCTACGAACATAATCGTTCACATCGCTTTCTTGCAATTCGTCCTCCCATGATAACCCGAAACGGGCAAAAAAGCAAGAAAACGGGTTGGAAAACCCAGAGAGTTCGTTGAAGGAGAGTAGGCGTACTGCGGTGGACGGGTCTTCTCGAAGAGAGAACTCCACCAAGCGTAGGAGAGTGGCTCTAGGGTGAGTGGGGTTTGCAGGACGGCAAGGCGTATCGCTTCGGCTTGGGAAGGAGAGAGCTGGTTATCCTCTACCCAGTCCGAAAGCAGTGCATCTAAAGCAAACTCTTCGCTGTTATTGGGATAAGAGGTCATATACTCTCCTCACATTTCAGGGTTTTGGTAAGTAGTGCGCGGGCTTGCGAGAGTTGGTAGCGCACGGTACCGGCAGGGCGGTTCAGCATCTCCCCTACCTCTGCGCTGGTAAGCTCACCCACAAGATGAAGGGTTAGCACTACCCGCAAGTTCTCTGGTAAGGCGCAGAGGGCGGTGGATAGCCGCTCTCTCTGTGCCTTTGCTTCTACCACTAGTGCAGGGTTTCCTTCTGCTATACGGTGTTCGCTCTGCTCTCGAAGCACCAACTCGGTACGTTGGCGCGTGGCTTGCCTCCGTGCGAAGTCGCGTAGTTGGTTGCGCGCAATCGCCAACAGCCAAAACCGTTGCCTCTCCACAGGAATACTCTCTACCTCCCCAATGTGTTGCCACACCCTAACGAACGTCTCTTGCAACAGGTCAGCGGCGTTCTCTTTGTTGTTTGTGTGACCCAACAGGAAGGCATAGAGTACCTTGTGATGCTCTGCATAGAGCCGATTGAAGCGGTTAGTCGTCGGACTCGTCGTTGTCATCTTCTTGTGCTTTTCGACGCGCACGCTCTTCGGTTGAGATTATCTCTCCCATACGTTCCGCCGTGAGTACTTTGACTAAGGAGAGTATCGCCTGGGGGGCAGTGATAACCCCCATAAGGACGATTTCGAGAATTTTGCTCTTGAGAAGGTCTTTGGTTACATCCTCTGCAAAGTGTAGCTCTCCCATCACCACGAGGGCACACGGCTTGGGAAGCATCTCCAGATACTCGTTATCAATCGTTTCGCTCCCCTGAATCACCCGTGCCTCCGCAGGAAGGTAGAGTACCTGTCCCTCTGCACGTCCTAGTTTCGCGCCGAAGGTGTTTTCGCTACCGCGTATCCCAAACACTTGCCCGTGTACCCATACCTCTTTATACCCTACCGAGGGGACGGGAGTGGTAATAAACAGTTGTCCCACAATAAAGAGTATGGTATCGGGGTCGCCGTTTACAAAAGCATCTCCTCCCAAGCGTATCTGCCCTATCTGCATCTTGATATTCTGCCCGTCTGGTACAGCAACGGTACTCCCCACGTTCTTCATAGGAACCTTTGCCAAAACTCCTGACAGGTGTTCTGGTATCAGGATAGTTCCTACGTTCATAATCCGTTTGATGTACGAAAGGTCTTCGGGGGTTTTGGCAGAGCGTAAATCGAGCATCCCCATATTCTCTATATGACCGTCTTGGGGGGCTTCGTTCTCGTTGTTTTTGTGTTCCGACATGGTGGTTTCTCCTCTATAGTAAGGGCTATTTTGCACCTTCACCCCATAAGACGCACCACTCTGCTTCCCTGTTGGCACGATTTTGTAGCGTTTACACCAAGTTTCGTGCATCCACTTTTCTGTTGTACTGTATACCGTGAGAACAGCGGAGTGAGTATCCTCTATTGGTACTCTCTCTTGCTCTTATCTATGTATTGAGTATGGGAACATGGGCTAAGGATGCGAATGAGGTAGGAAAGGGGTGGGTTTCTCTAATCCCTACGGAACAGTCTTCTCGCCACATCATCGAGTAGGCTATAGATAACCGGAATCATTATCAGCGTGAGGAGGGTAGAGACCAATAGCCCTCCGATAACCACGATTGCCATAGGCGCACGCAGTTCTGCCGCCTCTCCTATTCTCAGGGCAACAGGTAACATACCTACCACCGTCGAGGTAGTTGTCATAAGAATAGGGCGGAGGCGAGTTGCTCCCGCTTCTACCAGTGCGTCGTTACGTTTTGCGCCGCGCCCTCGCAGTGTATTCGTATAGTCCAAAAGCAGAATCGCGTTACGCCCCATCAAGCCCATCAGCATAATAATCCCGATACCAGAGACCAGCGAGAGCGAATCGTGCGTAAAAACCAGTGCCGCAAACGCCCCGATAAGTGCCATAGGCAGGGTGAACATAATCACAAAGGGCGTGCCCAACGAGTTGAAGAGGCTCGCCGTTACCACATAGACCAGTATCACCGCCAAGCCCAACGCAAACACAAAGTGAGGGATATTCTCCTCCATCGTCTTTGCGTCTCCCGCTTCGGAGTAGGTAATGCCCTCGTGAGGAATGGAATCGAAGGTTTTGCGGAACCCTTTTGCCACGTCCCCCAACGCCCCGTCGGAGGTGATACCCGCAGAGAGAACTACCGAGCGTTGCCCGTTATGGCGTTCGATGTTCGCGGGAGCCGTTTTTCGATAGATTTTTGCTATATCCCCTAATACAATCGGTTGACCTGTACCTCCCGACTCGCTACCAACCATAATGTTCTGGATGTCGGCGATATGGTTGCGCTGTTCGGTAGCCAAGCGGATACGAATAGGGTAGTCGTGGTTCTTCTCTTGATAGACGGTATCGGTGTTCCCTGTCAGCGAATCGCGCACAATAGAACCCGCAAGGTTGACGGGAACCCCCAACTGCGCGGCACGTTCACGGTCTATCTCTGCGTTAATCTCCGGTTGTCCTGTCTTCACCGAGAGGGTGGGGTCAAGCACTCCGGGAATCTGTGCGACCTGCTTACGCGCCTCCTCTGCAAACTTCATCAGGGGTTCGATGTCGTTGGCACGAAGTTGGAACTGTACCCCAGAAGCCAAACCCTGTATAGAACGCACCGCCGAGATAGCGACTTTGCTACCCGTCTCTTTAGCAAGTTGGTTCATTTCGCCACGTAGTGAGTCCGCGATACTCTCGTCGCTACGAGTGCGTGTTCCCTTGCCCCCCAAGATACCATCTACCAAGTGACGCTTGTCTTTTAGGAGTACCGTTATCTGCCCGAACTCCTCACCCTGCTGTGGAATGGAGCCGAAGCCCCCCACAATTTTGCCCACACTAGAGATAATCGCGGTCATTTCGGGTATCTGCTTTAGTTTTGCCTCCGCTTTTTTGATAATACTCTCCGTGGCTTGTAGGCTTGCGCCCGGCGGCAGTTGAACATTCACAGAGAGGAGGCTCTGGTCGATACCGGGCATGAACTCCGAACCCAGTTTGGGAAGCGACCACCAGAAGATAACCACCAGCACCGTCACCCCAGACACCACTACCCCTGCTCTATGCCTAAGCGCGAACAGGATTACCTTTCGATACCGCACCTCTAGCCACTGGTACAGATGCTCGAACAGCAGGAAGAAGCCGCGCTTAGGGGTCACATCCTCGCCCGTTTTGTACCAACGCGCCGCCAGCATAGGAGTTACCGAAAAGGAGACCACCAGCGAAAGAAGGGTAGCCGTCGCAATCGTCAAGCCGAACTCACGGAAGAAACTCCCGATAATCCCCCCCATAAAAGCGATAGGTACAAAGACCACAACATCCACCAGCGTTGTGGTTAGGTCGGCGAAACCTATCTCTTGCCTACCAATAAGAGCCGCCTCTTTGGGAGTTTTACCCTGCTTTAAGTGGCGTGTAATGCTCTCTAAGATAACGATAGAGTCATCTACCAGAATACCAACGGAGAGCGAGAGCGCAAGAAGGCTTATCTGATTGAGGGTAAAACCCGCCGCCCACACCACCAAAAATGTGGCGATAATACAGGAGGGTATGGCGATAGAGACGATAAGCGTACCGCGTAGATTGTGTAGAAAGAGGAGTACCACCCCCATCGCCAGTAACGAACCCAGCACAAGGCTTGCGTTCACATCCTCTAGGGCAGAACGCACCATAACCGCATCGTTATTGAGGGGAACCACCGAGAGGTCTGCGGGGAGGGAGGGGCGCAACTCCTTCAAAGCGTCCATAACCCCATCTACCACTTTAACGGTGTTAGAATCGGAGGCACGGGAGACAAACAGCGAGATTCCCTCTACTCCGTTTACCCGATTGATTTCGGTGCGCTCTGCCTTGCCGTCTACCACCTCTGCCACGTCTGCTACGGTGATAGGCGGGGTGGGCAGTGTGCCTTCCGGCATCTGGGTTCGGCGTAGAGAAGCCTCCTGCATCAGTTGCGGGGCGAGTATCTGCGTATTGCGAACAGTCTCTAGGGAGGTAAACGCCCCCGTAACGCGCACACTGGTCGCGGTATCTGCCCTATGTACGCTACCGCCGGGTACGTCGCGCCCCGCCGCTTTGAGGGAGGTTACTACATCGTTGATAGTGATACCGTGTTGGGCGAGTTTGTGGCTATCTACCTCCACCTGTATCTCACGGGGTACACCTCCAACCACTTGTACCGCCGCGACCCCTCCCACACGCTCCAAGCGAGGGCGAAGGGTGTTGTCTACTAAGCCACGCAACTCACGCAGGCTAAGGGACTTACTCCCAATGCCGAGTTGGAGAATGGGGCGGGCATTGATGTCTAGTTTGGCAACAATGGGGTAACTCGCCTCTTCGGGAAGTTGAGAGCGTACCGTGTCGATACGGCTCCTCACATCGGAAAGCGCGACTTCTAGGTTCTGCCCCACCTGAAACTCCACACTGACCACCGAGACGTTTGCCTGTGAGGACGATGAGACCTCTTTCACGCCGGGAGTAGTTCCTACCGCATCTTCTAGCGGTTTCGTGACCTGCGATTCCACTTTAACCGAGTTCGCTCCCGGAAACACAGTGGTTATCATCAGTATAGGAATATCGGCGCGGGGGTTGAGTTCTGCGGGGAGAAGTGAGTAGGCGCGTAGCCCAAGTACCCCTATGGCAAGGAGTGCCATACAGATAAGAATGGGGCGGTTTATGGCGAGTCGTGTGAACCACATGGGGCGTTAGGGCTTGGCAAAAGAGAGCCGAACATGGGCAACCTGTCCGGGCAAAAGGGTGACGGGAGAGGCGAAGCGGAACTGAACACGAAAGGTGCGTCCGTCCGACTCGGCACTAGAGGCGATTTGAGCGACTCGCGCCTCGAATTTACGATTGGGGAGGGTATCTACCTGCACGGTAGCGGGTAGCCCTACCTTTAGTCGGGCAAGATGACGCGCCGTTACCAGCGCATCTACCCGTAAACCCTCTAACGATACCACTGTGAGCAGGGGCATTCCGGGTTGTGCCATCTCGCCGGGTTTTGCGTTGATAGCGGTGGCTACTCCTGCAAAGGGGGCGTGTAGGCGCATGGAGTCGGTACTCTCCCGCGCCACTTGCCAGCCTACTTTCGCCTGCTCCAAGCCTGCTTTTGCAGTATTTATCTCTTGCTCTGCTACATCGCGTATTCGCTCTTTCGCCTTCTCTGCAAGTTGTACCCCCTCTTCTGCTTGGTGTACCCCCGCTTGAGCGGTCTCTATGTCTTTGTTTGCTAGTGCGATGCGGTAGGTAGTTTCGGGAGTGACTCCGTTGTTCAGGCGATTGCGTTGTGTTTGGGCAGACTGTAAGTCGGAGTAGGCGGCTTTCTCTGCGGAGACTGCGCTCTGTAGGTCGTTACGCGAGACCCCTCCCACTCCTGACAACGCCTCTAGGCTTTTTCGGGTGCGTACCGCTTGGTCGTACCCGATTTCTGCCTTCTTTACCGCTTCCTCGGCAAGTTTTTTCTCGGAGGTAGTGTCGCCTTGCAGTGCGTCTTTTGCGAGGGTTGCCTGTTGGAGTTTTATCTCTGCCTGTTTTAGCCCAGACCGCGCCGTTGCGATGTCGGTATCTGCTTTTAGGAGTTGCGCTTTTTTGCCCTCTGTTGCTCTTGTTATCTGTGTGAGGGCGGTCTGAACAGCGGCGAAGGAGGTGCGTACCTGCCCTTGAATATCGCTATCATCGAGTTGGATAACGACTTGTCCTAAAGTGAGCGGCGTACCTTCCGATGCGCTTACATTCATAATACGGGCAGGCATTCTTGCGGAGAGGGTGGCTTTTCTGTCGGAGACCACGCTTCCCGTGAAGTGTGCCTCTGTGTCGCCATCCTTGAAGGGTTCCAGTGCGGGAAGGGTTGGAGGTGTATCGGCGGCTTGTTGGGGCTTGGCGACCTCTTTGGGGGCAGTTGGCTCTGGTTTGGTGTTCCCTACGTTCGGCTTCATAACAAAAGCTGTTACGATAACCATTCCTATAAACACAATACCCCCTAGCCAGTGTTGTGTCTTCATTTGCGCCTCGCTTTGGTGGGGGGTAGCTGCATTTTGAGGGTCGTTGGATTTAATGGGACGAGGGTCTCACCGCAAGCGTGGTCGAACTCTATCCACGAAAGTCGGCTTTCGGCGTTCGCAAGGTTCTGCTTCTCCATCGCCTCTCGCCAACGGCGTTGTGCCTCTTTAACCTCTAGGGCGGTTCCGCGATTCACTTCGTAAGCCTTTTCTGCAACCATAAGCAGGTTATCCGCCTCTTTGCGTTGGGTATTTGCGACCTGTATCGCTTCGTTTGCCTCTGCTAGTTTGAGCCACGCTTGCCGCACCTCCATACGGATACCCTGTTTCGCCTCTTCCATCAGAGCCTCTAGGCGTTTGGTCTGCGATTTTGCCTCTAGGGTATCCTGTCTGGTCTTTCCTCCATCCGAGAGCGGAAAGCGTACCTCTAAGGTGATGCCCATATAGTTTTGAGGAAGCAGAGCCGTTGGGGTCTGCTGTGAGAACTGCCCCCGTAGACTAAGGGTGGGACTGCTTTGCAGTTTCGCCAGTACTATTCCCGTTTTTGCCGCCTCTATGTTGCGCTCTAGCATCTTAATATCGGGGCGTTTTGCAAGTGCGTTCTGAATGGAGGTGTCTGGTTTGGCGGGGATTTCCCTCTGCTCTTGTGAAGCAACAAGCGAAACCTCACTCTCATCGGAACGCGCAAGCAGGCGATTGAAGTTCAGCCATGCCAAAGTAAGTTCGTTTTCGGCACGGTGTAAACCTGCTTTTGCTTCGGCAATTTGTGAATCGGCGGTAAAGGTATCTACAGGTCGTGCCAACCCCGCCTCTATCTGCCGTTTTACCAACGTCTGATACCGCTCTGCCGCCGCCAGCCCCTCTTGCGCGATGTGAGTACCTGCTTGGGCGCGTTGTACATCCACAAACGCCTTTCGTACCGTTCGCACCACTTCGTGCAGGTCGTGGAGGTAGTCCCAGTCCGCCCCTCCCACCTGAGCGTTGTAGCGGGTACGCGCCTCCTTTAGTCCAGGATGATAGAGTACTTGTTCCAAAAGTAGAGTGGCTTGAGTGGAGGAACTAGGAACAATAAGGGCAGAGGGTTCACCGGGAATAGGTAGGATTTTGGGGTAAGATTGCAGGGTTTCGCCGATGATACCGGTGAGCAGGGGAGTACCGGTAGGCTTTTCGCGCTCTAGTTTTACTTTTGCTACGTCGTAACTGGCTTGGGCGACACGTGCGCTCTGCCCGTTTTTGAGGGCGACTTGAATAGCCTCCTCAACGGTTAGAGGAGTTTGAGCAGAAGCAGGGCAAAACGTGAAGAGCAGTAGCCCTAGTAACCAGAGAGAGGTATGTAAGGGGCTAAATTGTGAAGAGTTGTTGTCCCGCAGTTCTAATCTCATGGGTTTAGGCGGCTAAGTTCAGCCTTTTCGTCATTGATTTGTAAGGCGTGTTATCAGTACTTCTAGGAACTGCGCGAGGTGGTTCGCCGCCTTTGCAGAGCGGGTTCCTAGCCGTATCAGGGCGGGAATCTTCCAAGGGCGTAGCAGGATATGCGCGACGATTTTGCCTCTGTCGGGTTCGCCTTGTGCGTTAGAGAGTGCATTAAAGTCGAGGGGTAGGGTGTCGTCTACTCCATCGGTAATAACGCGAACGGCAAGGCATCTTACGCCCCGTGCTTGTGCCGCCTGCACCCCTGCAAAGGTCTCCATATCTACCGCGATTGCACCTGTGTTCTGGGCGCACACCTTTTTTTCGGCTACGGTAGTCAGAACATTCGGCACAGTGACCAGTTTGCCCTGTACTTTTGTCACTCCTGTAAGTTGGACGGCTTCTGCCTGTGCCAGCAACAGGGAGTCCGATTTTAACTCCTTATGGAGCGCGAGAGGATTAACCACACTCTCGGCAACGATAAGAGAACCCACAGGAAGGCTCCCGGATAGCCCACCCGCAAACCCCACAATCAGCAGTAACGCTTGCTCAGAGGGGTGGGGAAAGAGAGTTTCCACTGCTTTCTGTGTCTTCTTCGCCCCGACACCAGAGATATGTACCCGTACCGATTTCGAGACCTCTGTTTTACAGAAAGCCCGTGCCTCATCGGGAAGTGCAAAGAGAACAGTGATAGCGGGAGTGCTTTGGATTTCCACTATCGCCTAAGCCGTTGCCAAAAGGGGCGCATCTTCCGCGTCGTAGGTCAGTACTTTTACCTTTACCGCCTCCACCAAGTCTTCGGGGGTAGATAGCCCCGACGCAATCCCTACTAGTTCCGCCGAAATAAACTGCTCTGGAAGGAGTTCGTCTGCGTTTTGAACGTGGATGGTGTTCGGGTTGTAGTGCTTGCAGAGCGCGGCGAGTTCTACGGTGTTGGCACTGGTTCGTGAGCCGACCACAATCATCAGGGGTACTTTCTGCGCGAGTCCGATAGCGTCATCTTGACGGTTTTGCACGGGGCGGCAGATGGTGTTGATAATGCGTATCTCTTTGCACATCATCAGCATCTCGTTCACGATTTTGTTACAGAGTTCGAGGGCGTGGGTGGTTTGGAAAATCACCCCTACTTTTCGCATAAGAATGTAGTCTTGTTTCGCCTCGTGTAGCTCCTCGATGGTATCTATGACGAGTGCGGGCTGTTCGAGTGCGCCCAGAATCCCTTTTATCTCAGCGTGGTTTTTATCGCCGATAATCACCACTTGGTAGCCGTCTCGCTCTAAGGTTTGTGCCGCCTCTTGAGCGCGTAGCACAATGGGGCAGGTCGCGTCTACAATGTCGATACCGCGTGAGCGTATCTCCTGAATTTTGGCTTTGGGCAGACCGTGAGCGCGAATGACCATGGTTCCGGTCTTCTCTGCTTCGTACTCTTCGATTTTGCGAAGCCCTTTGCCCTCTAGTTCGTCCGTAACACGCTTGTTGTGTACGAGGTCGCCCAGAATAAAGACCTCTTGGCGTTCTGCCAGTGCCTGCCGCGTTAGATTGATAGCGCGTTTGACCCCAAAACAGAAGCCAACCTCTTTTGCCATAATGACTTTACGTTTTGTTTTCACTCGTTTTGCTCCTTCCGGTTTGAAAGACCGGGGATAGTTTGCTTACTCAGTATACAATCATTGTACCCTCTTGGGTATATTGGGGAGAGGTGTCCTCGCGTTCGTCTATAGAGAGCAGGGTTCCCCCATGACGCTCTGCCGCTTTTCTTGCCGCAACAAAATCCCTAGCGGCGGCAGTGGCAGGTTGTACAATAGCGGTATCATCCTCTACACGGGCTTGTAGGGAACGCTCATAGATGCGTAAGACTTCGCTGGGAACACTCTCCCCCTCACACTTCCATATCCTATCCGTTATGGTAGCGATAACGGTTCCCATTCCAAACTCAAACCTCACTCTTACGCCTGTCTTTATTAGGGTCTCCATTGGCTTATCTCCCTCTCAAGCGGTTGTACACAAACGCAAAATACTCTGGGTCGTGTTGTGCGAACAGTTGTGGGTAGCGATAGAGATACTCCATCCCCATTGAGAGGATTTCACTTGCTTCACCATGATAGTCTTTGCCCATATACGGGTCAAGAAACTTATCTTTCCAAGCCCTCTCATCCGCTCCATAGTGCGGATTCCCCGTTAAATCTCTCAAACACTCTGTTGGTTCCGTGCCTGCACGTCGTTTTAGGAAGGCGAGAGACTGTTTCAATATCCTCTTATCCATATCTTCCAGCCAATGCCCTAACTCATGGAGGATAGTAGAGGCATCTTCACCGGGTGTCATACGAATAGTAGAGAAGCCTACATATTGTGAACGTAGTACCCCGCTTCTGTTTGGAAACTGTGCCTCTATACGAACCTGTCTACCCTCTATTGCAGGGTGCGTCGTAAGGTTCGTAAAAAGCCTTACTCCCTCATTGATAGCAAGAGTGTCCTTGTGTGCCTTCAAACTCGTATGAACACGCACTTTAGCAGGGGTAGGAACGTTTATAATGCTCTGTAGTTCTTGTTGCCTTGCCTCCCTTAGTTGACGAAGTTCTGCCTCTACCTCATTACGGCGATTTTCTAGTTCCGTAAGAACGTCCAGATTTTGTATAACGGTGGATGCCGTAAGGAGTACTCTATCAAGGTGGTCATAACGCTTTACGAGTTCTTCGATTCCTGTATACTTTACCGCCAACCCCTGAACCCGCCTTGCCGCCTCCTCACCTGATAGCATACTGAACTCCCTATGACTAAGACGGGGTACCTCTTATCCCACTACAAAGTCTGTTGTGGGACGGAGTGCAGGGGCATTAAAAGCAAGGATAATGCGATTATGCGGAACTCCTGCCTCTGCAAGCAGATTGGCTACCCCCACTTCTGTCCCGTCCTCATGTATCCATACTTGATGAATACGGCGAGAGGCTTCCCACCCTTCGTCTAAGAGCAGAAACTGCCCGTTTATCGGGTCGAACGCCATAAGGGTACGTATATTGTCTGAAGTTGCATACCGTTTGGCACATTCGCAAAGAGTGTGTTCAATAATGTCGACATCTTGTTCTAAGGTAGCCATTGCACTATCACCTCAACAGGCTATCGTATCCGTACTACCGTCGCACATAGCCATTCGCCTGATACCACGCTACGGCGCGTTGTAGTGCCTCTTCTATGGGGGATTGGGGCAAGCCTAGTTCCCGCACGGCTTTAGAGGCATCGAAGAACATACGATACTTTGCCATTTTCACCCCTTCAAAGGGATGAGCGGGGGTACGACGTAGCACTTTTGTTACGAAAAGACTCTCTGCTCCCACTGCAAGGTACGCCACGGGATAGGGTATCTGCACTTTGGGGGCAGGAATACCCGTTATCTGTGCAAGGGTATCCAGTATCTCTTTTAGGGTCATGTTGCGGTTGCCCAGAATGTACTTCTCGCCGGGTTTGCCGCGCTCACCTGCCAGTAGGGTTCCCTCCGCAACATCGCGCACATCCACAAGGTTCAGCCCTGTATCAAGGTAGGCGGGCATTTTACGGTTTAGGAAGTCCACGATAATCTGACCTGTAGGAGTGGGCTTGATGTCCTGCTCACCCACAGGGGTACTCGGATTGGTAACGACAACAGGAAGCCCCTTTGCCACAAACGAGAGTGCCTCCTGCTCTGCCAGAAACTTTGACCGCTTGTAGTGTCCTATCATCTTGGCTTCGGAGACGGGGGTCTCTTCTGTACCCGCAGTGCCGTCGCTAGGGATACCCAACGCCCCTACCGTACTGGTATAGACGACGGTCTGCACTCCCGCAGAGAGGGCGGCTTGTAGCAGTGCGCGAGTCCCCTCGATGTTGGTTTTGTACAGTTCTTGCGGGTCGGGCGACCAGAGGCGGTAGTCCGCCGCCACATGATAGAGCGCATCGCACCCCTGTATCGCCTGTTGGAGTGAGGCGGGGTCGTTCAGGTCGCCCGCCACGATTTCGCACAGGCGCGGGTCGAGGTTTTGCAGGTTATCTTTACGGCTATTGGGACGTGCCAGCGCACGAATAGCCACTCCGCGCTCTACCAGTAGCCGCGCTACATGAGAGCCGACAAAGCCCGTTCCCCCCGTTACCAGAGCCTTTTTCACGCGCTACCTCTACTTCGAGAGCGACCACATAGCAAGTTGAAGGGTTCCCTTCATAGACTTCATCGCCTCCGAGACCGCACTATGCTCGAAGCCGCTGTGCATCTTGCAGTTTTGGCAACGCGGGTCTTGGCGGGATTCCCAGTATGCCCAGTCGGTCTTCTCCCAAAACTCCTGCCAGTTCTCGTAGTAGCCCTCGCCCTCTACCAGATAGCAGGGTGCTTTCCAGCCTTTAGGGGTGTAGTTGACGGTAGACCAGGGGGCGCAAGGTAGTTCGCGTAGCCCTGCCGCAAACTCTAGGAACATGGGGGTCGCATTGACTTTGTACTTTGCCGAGAAGTCGCGAATTTGGCGGAACTTATCGTGTATCTGCTCTTTGGTAAGGAAGATGTCCTTTTCTACACTCTCGTATTCGTAGCCGGGAGAGATAAGAATCCCATTCGCTTTGAGGTTGTCTACCAGTTGGCAGAGTTCTTCTACTTCGGTAACGGAGGTCTCTTTATAGACGGTGGTGTTGATAAAGACGTAGTAGCCGAGTTCACGCCCTTTTTTAATCGCTTCTACTGCTTTATCGAAGATTCCTTGGCGGTTGACCACAAAGTCGTGGGTTTCACGCATACCGTCGAGGTGTACCATAATGAAGAGGTTTGGGCTAGGAGGAATGACCCCAAAAATCTTCTCTTCCATCTTAATGGCGTTGGTACAGAGAATAATGTACTTCCCTCGTGCAATTAGCCCTTCAATTAGTTCTTTGAGTTCGGGGTAGAGGGTGGGTTCTCCGCCGCAGATATTGATGATGGGCGCACCGCTATCCTCTACGGCTTTGAAGCAGGTTTCGAGGCTCATACGGTCTTTGAGTTTGCCAGTGTGACGCTCTACAGAACAGCCCAAACAGGCGAGGTTACAGGTATAGAGAGGCTCTAGCATCAGCACAGTGGGGTAACGCTTGTTGCCGGTGCGCTCCATTTTGGTACGGTGCCGTGCTTGCGCCATCGTAAATCCGATAGGGTATCGCATTCGTGGTTTCCTTTGAGACTACCCCACTTAGGTCTGGTGTACGGGATGCGGGGTCGAGTTTCTAGTAATTTTGGATTAAGTATACCCTATCTGGTGTGGCAGGTGGGAAAATCCGTTGTTAAGGAAGAGGAGGAGTAAGGAGGTTTAGTCCCAAGTGATGCCCATACGTAGCCGCTCTTTGCGCCGTCGGTTGACCTCGTACACAAAGGCGAGTACCTCTGCTACTGCCTGATAGAGTTCGGAGGGGATTTCGTAGCCTATCTCTACTTGCCGATAGAGCGCACGGGCTAGGGGGGGATTTTCGATAATGGGGACATCGGCATCTACCGCAATTTCACGAATACGGAACGCCACCAAGTCCATCCCCTTTGCCACCACAATCGGCGCACCCATCTCTTCGGCGGAGTAGCGTATGGCGACAGCGTAGTGGGTAGGGTTTGTGACAATGGCATCGGCAGAGGGAACAGAGTCCATCATGCGCTTCTGAGAAATCTCTCTCTGTTTTGCCCGAATTTTTGCCTTTATCTGCGGGTTGAACTCGTTATGCTTAAACTCCTCTTTTACCTCTTGCTTGGTCATGCGGAGCTGCTTCTCTAGGGAGTAGCGTTGGAAGGCGTAGTCGAGGGCGGCAAGCACCAGCATCGTTCCCACAATTTTGAGAGCCATGCCGTATATTAGTTCCCCAATAAGCCCCACCGCAAGCCGCAAATCCATGCGCCATATCACCATCAGTTGCGGGTAGCTGTCGCGTACTGCGTTGTAGGCTATCCAGGCACAGATACCGATTTTGTAGAAGTTCTTGAAGAGTTCGACAAAGGAGCGCATAGAGACGAAGTTTTTGAGACCGTTGAGAGGGTTGAGTTTCTGGAAGTTGGGCTTAATGGATTCGACTGCCCACAGGGGTCCCACCTGTGCCACATTCACAACGATACCCACTATCATGGCGGTTAGGAGAATGGGGGCAAGTACGCGCCCAATGGTCATTATCGCGACGAGGTTATCGGATTGGAACCGCTGTTGAGAGAACTCGGCGGGGTCTAGGTGACGCACCACGTGGTCGAAATAGGCAGTTATCCCCTCTACGGCAGTGTGCATAAAGGAGTTCATCACCATAAGTAGCCCAAACAGCACCGCTACGGAGGAGAGTTCCACCGATTTCGCGACCTGCCCCTTTTTGCGTGCGTCGCTACGCCTACGGGCTGTTGGGGCTTCTGTTTTCTCTGCATCTTCCGGCATGGGTCTCTCCTAGAGGAACTACCTTCTGCTTATAAGTGTCGGGTAAAGCAAAGCAGATTCTGGAGTCGGTGCGAATCGTGCGTTGACATATCTACCAAATAGTAGCATACTCTACCTACTTTTGATATGATAGGGAGGTGCGATATGCCTCTTACGCGAGTTACTCTTACTTTAGCCCCTCATATTGTTGAAGGGATACGCACTGAGAGCAGGGGCAATCTTAGCCGTTATGTGAATCAAGTTCTGGAAGAGCATTTAGAGGAGCTACGTCGCCAACATCTTCGAGACGTATTAAAAGTAGGCTACTTAGAAGAAGCCGATTTGGACTTAGAAATAACCCACGAGTATCGTTTTGTGGATGCAACAGGAAATGAGGCACTACAAGGTTGTAAAGCAGAAACTCAGCGTACCTTAAAGGAAGTAGGTAAACCTTCCTCTTTCTTAAAAACGGCTCTTTCTGCGAGTATTGAAGGTCCGGAGGACTGGGCAGCAAATTTAGACACATATCTCTATGGGGAGAGATAAGGAAAGCCCATGCCCATTTGTCGTGATGTATTTCGAGGGGATGTGCTTGCCATTCAAGTGCTTGACCGTGCAAGCATTGTAAGGTGTTCCCACTCCGAGAAGTTCGCCGTTATCTCTATCACTGACCCTCAACTCAAACACCCCGTGGTCGCGCCCAATAAGTTTTGTAGCGCAATTTTACAACTGAGTTTCTCCGATGTAGATGAGCGTCTTGCTAAGTTAAGTATTGCCTCACCCTATGTAACCCCGTTCTCTACCCTTATGGCTCAAATGATAGCGACCTTTGTACGGCAGGAGATTGCGCTAGGAGTAAATCTCACCGTGGTGCAGTGTGATGCAGGGATGTCGCGTTCGGCAGGGGTTGCCTCTGCTCTCAGCCAGTACTACAACCATGACGAGGCTTTCTTTTTAGCGCACTATCGCCCTAACCGTTGGGTACGGCGGCTTGTATTAGAGGCTTTGCAGAATTAATTCGTATATGACTAGCTCATTTGCCTCTGATATGCCCCCCGAATTGCCTCTGCTAACCCATCCGAAGCCACCTTATAGCCTTCAAACTCGCGGATATTATCTTGGTGTACATGGAGTTGCCCCTCTCCCACATTGCCCCTATGCTGTCCTTTGGAGTAGTATCTGTTTGCCTCCACCTCATTGGAAGAGAGTACCCAATACCGAATCACATCTCTCCAGACTGCTATCCACACAAAAACATCACAACAGGTAGGCTTAATCTGTTGGAAGTTCATATCAAAGGGGCGTTCTGAGTCAGATGCGAGTGCTTTTATATAGAGAGGTTCCGTACTATTTGCGTCAACGGCTCTGGAGGCTTTTACTTCGATTCTGATTTTGCTATCCAAAAAGAAGTCATACTGCCCAGAATAGGCGGTATCTAGTTTTCGAGAAGGTTTTTGGAGGTCTGGAACTAGCCCTTTTAGGTGTGTTTGCGCCCAAGACTCTCCAAAAGTTCTAGGTGCACTTATCTCAAAAAGAGATAGAAACATATTACGGTCTAAATAGTCATCTCGTATCTCATAATAGTCTTCTAAAGTGAGAACGCCTCGACCCAAAAGGGTAGAAATCGTGTATTCAAACGCATTAAAGGGGTAGACCGAGAAGACATCTTCTATTCTCTCCCTAACGGTTATCGCGTCGGGAAGTTCGTTGATAAGAGCATCCAGTTGTGCTTTTAGTATCTCCATCTCTAAAACAGAGACCCCTGAATAGTCTCCTCTTCGATTTCAGGAAAAGGTAGGGGGATATTTTCAGCAATGGAGGCACTCAGATTCGGTAACTCTTTCTCGAAGGCATGGGCATTTTGCCAACCCAAGTGCCCCGTATCTCTGAAATGCTCTAACCTACGAATGGCGATTTCGCAAAATACAGGGTCTATATCTGCTGTAAAACAGGTTCTTCCCAAACGCTCACAAGCAAGAAGGGTCGTTCCTGAATGGGCGAACAGGTCTAGTACGCACGAGCCTTGTGGCGCACTGGCTTCGATAATACGCTCAATACATTTCAACGGTTTTTGTGCATAACAGCCGGAGACGTTCTCTTCCATCCGATAAAACACCTGTTGAATATCCACCCACACATTCCCTGCCCTAATGAACTCGGACTTACTACGCTCAAGGTTCTCTTGTCTCTTATCGCCTATCTCCTTGTAATAGCCCCGTAGCACTTTGGGAATATCGGTATATTCGGCTTGAATGTCGAAATAGGCGTTGCCGCGTGTATAGTAGAGCAACTCTTGCCGTATCGCCATCCAGTTCTTTTGTGTGCCATATCCCCGCTGATTACGCATAGTGATGAAACTGCGGGATTTGAACGGAAATTCACGCATCAATATCATGAATTCCGGGAGAGGTTGAAACGAGTTTTGCTGGTCTGCACCTAGCCAAATATAGAGGGAGCTATCACACGCAAGGGCAGAGAGGGTGTTGGCTAGCCACCGCCTACACCAGTTAATATATTCGTCTGTGTTACGAACATCGAAGGCAACAAGATTGTAGGGAGGGTCGTGTATGGCTAAGGAGGCTTGAGTACCCTGCATCATGCTTGTAACCGCGTTTGCATCGGTAGCATCTATACAACCCACTCTATGACCCGACTTGGCATCTACCCACACTTCACCGGGGTTTAGTCGGCAGTGGGGCAGAATCTGCTCTCGGATACAAGCCTCGGTGTCTAGTCGGGGGAGTGGATTGTTTTTCATTTTTGGCTCACCGCACCACCTTACGCAGTCATGGGTTCGTGCTTTTCGGAGGCGGTGTTTAGCAGTTCCGGTTCCGGTTGCGGAATACCTAGCATGTCCCGTGCCGCTATCGCAAAATCGAGCGGGGTTAGGTTGCAGAGGCGGTGTAGAATGGGAATCGCGCCATGCTCTATAAACTTGTCGGGGATACCAAACAGTTTGGTCTGAACCTGAGATAGCCCATGCGCCGAAAGAACCTCTAGCACTCCAGAGCCTACTCCGCCGGGCAGTACACCCTCTTCCATAATCAGCAGTTTGCCTGTGCGTTTGGCAACCTCTACAATTTTGGCTTCGTCCAGCGGTTTTGCCCAACGCAGGTTTACCACCTCTACCGAAATCCCCTCTGCCGCCAGAGTTTGAGCGGCTTGGAAGGCAGGTACGACCATGTTACCAAAGGCAAGGAAGGCGATGTCATTTCCTGTCTGTAGGGTTTCGGATTTCCCAAATACGATAGGGTCGGCGGTGTGCTTCCAGTCGATAGAGGGGGCGTTACCACGCGGGTAGCGAATGGAGATGGGGCTTGCATTAGCACCTACTACGTGCTCGTCTACCGAGTAGCGAAGCATAGCGGCAAGTTCTTCTCCGTCTTTGGGGGCGAGAATCGCCATATTCGGGATGTGGCGCAGGTAGGCAATATCGAATACGCCGTGATGCGTGGGGCCATCGTCTCCTACTACTCCCGACCTGTCTAGGCAGAAGATAGCGGGTAGGTTTTGGATAGCAACGTCGTGCAGAATAATATCGTAGGCGCGTTGCATAAAGGTACTATAGATAGCCGTAATGGGCTTGATACCGTCTGCCGCCAGCCCTGCCGCAAAGCAGACGGCGTGTTGTTCGGCGATAGCGGTATCGAAGTAGCGGTCTGGGTGTACCTCTTTGAACTTGTTCAATCCGGTTCCATCGGGCATAGCGGCGGTTATCGCAACCACTTTGGGGTCGCGATCTGCTAGTTCGATAATCGTTTTGCTAAATACCCCTGTCCATGTAGTGGTTCCTCCCTTGCTACCCGCAGAGGAGTCGTCTTGGAACATGGTAGGGGTAACGGCGTGCCACTTGCGGGCATTCTCTTCGGCGGGGTCGTAACCCTTCCCTTTTACGGTGCGAAGGTGAACAAAAACAGGACCCTGCATCTGTTTGATAGCGGTAAAGAGGTCTATTAGCAGGTCAAGGTTATGCCCGTCTACCGGTCCGATATACTCGTATCCCAACTCCTCAAAGACCACACCAGACTGGGTATGGTCGGGTTGAACGAAGTGGGTAAGGCTATGCTTGAGAACCGAGTCGGCGGCTTGCTTAATAGCGTGTCCGGGCAGACCGGGAACGCGGTCTATCAACGATTTGGTACGCGCCTCTACGTTTTGATAGATAGGCGAGACGCGCAGTTTGGCGAGATAGGTCGCGAGTGCCCCCACACTCTCCGCAATGCTCATCTCGTTATCGTTGAGGATAACCACAAAGTTACGCCCACTGTGTCCCGCGTTATGAAGCCCCTCAAGGGCAAGACCCGCAGTGAGGGCAGCATCTCCAATGACAGAGAGGACGTGTTCGTCGTTGGTGCGTCCCGCAAGGTCTCGCGCTACGGCAAATCCGTAAGCGGCAGAGATACTTGTACCCGCGTGTCCCGCTCCAAACAGGTCGTACTCGCTCTCCTCACGGCGCAAAAAGCCGCTAATACCCCCGTACTGGCGCAAAGTACCAAAACGGTCTAGCCGCCCGGTAAGCATTTTGTGCGCGTAGCACTGGTGTCCGGTGTCCCAGATCACTTTATCGGTGGGAATATCGTAGACGGTGTGTAGGGCGACGATGAGGTCTACTGCCCCAAGGTCAGAAGCAAAGTGTCCTCCCGTCTGGGAGAGGTTATCAATAATCGCTTGACGTAGTTCCGCGGCTACCTGTTTTAGTTCATCACGTGTGAGTTTTTTAAGGTCTGAAGGGCGGCTGATACGTGAGAGCAAATCGTACATATTGGGGTTTCCTCTCAGGGCAGAACTCTCTAAAAACAAGATATTCAGAGGTCAGTCCTGTGAATAGGTATTACATTAAGTGGCTGATAATAACGCATTTTACCCGCTAATGCCGTAGGTGTCAATCGGTATTCCCGTCTTCGCACACTTAGGGGGTTGGGCTGTAGGTTGGAATCTGGTACAATAGACCTATCTCGCCTCATACCATAAGGAGAAAAAATGAACCTGAATATCCCTTCCGACCCCAAAATACAACAGATCTACGATTGGATAGAGAGCCACTCTACCGAGATGATAGAGGCTTTGCAAGGCGTTCTGCGGATTCCTAGCCTCGAAGCCCCCTCCGCAGGGGTAAATGCTCCCTTTGGGGCAGAGGTGCGCCGCTCTTTGGACTACACCCTTGACCTCTGTGCGAAACTAGGCTTTCGTACCAAAGATGTAGATGGCTACGCGGGTCATGCGGAGTTTGGAGAAGGCGACGAGATGATAGCCGCGCTTGGGCATCTGGATGTGGTTCCCGAAGGTGACGGCTGGCGATACGAACCCTACGGCGCAACACTGGAAGACGGTTTTATCTATGCGCGTGGCTCTTCGGACGATAAAGGTCCCACCTACGCCGCACTGTTTGCCGCCAAAGCCCTGATGGATTCGGGATTGCCGCTACGCCGTAGGGTGCGCCTCGTGTTTGGGTGTAATGAGGAGAGTGGTTTTCAGTGTGTGCATCACTACTGGGAGGTCGCGAAAGAGGAGCGTCCGGTATACGCCTTTACACCAGATGCAGGCTTTCCGCTTATCTACGCCGAGAAGGGCATTACGAACCTTGTCTTTGAGAAGCCTCTGCCTGCGCCCGGCGACCTGCGTATCGACCATGCAGGAGGGGGTCGTCGCCCGAACATGGTTCCCGACTATGCGGAAGCAACTCTCTCTGGTTCCCAAGAGGCACAACTCACCGCGATTCGGCTACTAAAGCGGTTTTGGGATAAGAACGTTACCTTCGAGGTGACGGATACGGGGATTACGGTACGCGCCTACGGTAAGTCCGCGCATGGAAGTACCCCCGCTTTGGGAGACAATGCGGTAGCACGGCTTGCCCGCGCCCTACAGACCTTGGGTTTACCAGATAGCGAAGCATGGCTCGATTTTGTTGCCAAAACGGTAGATACCACAGGCTCGGCGTTGGGCATTGCTCACTCTGACGCTGTTGCGGGTGCGCTTACCTCCAATCTGGGTATTCTCACCTATACCGATAAGGGAACGGTGCAACTCACCTTCAATATCCGCTACCCCGTAACGTGGAATATAGAGGCACTGATTGCGGCAAACCGCCCCGTGTTGGAAGAGAACGGTTGGGTATTGGCAGAGTATCACGACCAGCCCCCGCTCTATGTCCCCCTCGATAAAGAGCCGGTAAACACCCTGCTCAGGGTCTATCGTGAGGCGACTGGTGACACGGAATCGCAACCCGGTACAATGGGAGGCGGAACTTATGCCCGTGCCACCCCAAACGCGGTTGCTTACGGCGCAGGTTTCCCCGACAGCACCGACGGACCTGCCCACGAGCCTGATGAGCGTTTCGCCATAGAGACCTACCTGAACGCCGCAAAAATCTATGCACAAGCGTTCTACGAACTGGCAAAGTAACCACCATGACCACCGTCTTTGAAACCGAACGCCTCACTATTCGGCATTGGGAGGAGGAGGACGCTCCCACCTTACTTCGCATCTACCAAGACCCCCAAGTACACCGATTCTTGGGGAGTGTCGCGCAGAACCTCGAAGAGCAAAAAGAGCGTTTGGCGCGAATGAAGGCACGGTATCGGGAAGAGGGCGACAAGTATGGTTCATGGGCAATCGTAGAGAAGATAACGGGAGAGGCGGTAGGCGCGGTTATCCTAAAGCCTCTTCCCGGTCACGAGGAGATAGAGGTCGGTTGGCACTTGAGTTATCCGGCTTGGGGTAAGGGCTACGCAAGTGAGGCGGGTCGTGCCTGTCTTGAGTACGGCTTTGAAACGCTAGGGCTAACGCGCATTGTTGCGGTAGTCAACCCACTAAACGCCCGCTCGATTGCGGTAACACAGCGGCTAGGGATGCGCCCAGAGGGGCGCGTTACCGCCTATGAACAAGAGTTGGATTTTTTCGTACTGGAACGAGAGGCGTTTCGTAACGGTATCTAAGGAGAGGGGCGAAGGCACTCCTCTTTCGTATTCTAATGAAGATAGAAGGAACTTCTAATGAGCGACGAGAGCGTAAGCGGAAACCGATACGATTTTCGCACGATTGAAGCGAAATGGCAACAGCGATGGGAGGAGGCAGACCTCTTCCGTGTGGACTACGACCCCAACAAGCCCAAATTTTACGGGCTAGACTTCTTTCCCTACCCTTCTGGTGCGGGTATTAGTGTGGGGCACTGCCGAAACTACGTCCCCCTAGATGTGGTATGCCGCCTGAAAGGGATGCAAGGGTACAACGTTCTGCGCCCTATGGGGTGGGATGCGTTTGGGCAACCTGCCGAAAACGAAGCCATTAAACGAGGGCGCAACCCCCGCGAAATGGTAACAGACTACGCCGCCAACTATCGCCGTCAGTTCAAAATCGTGGGAATGTCTTACGACTGGTCACGCGAAATCAACTCTAGCCACCCCGACTACTACCGCTGGACGCAGTGGTTCTTCCTACTGCTACACAAGCGTGGGCTGGCATATCGCTCCGATACGCCTATCAACTGGTGTCCCTCTTGTAAAACGGGCTTGGCAAATGAGGAGGTGGTTGCGGGTCGGTGTTGGCGGTGCAACTCGGTAGTAGAGAAGCGTCCTCTACCGCAGTGGTACTTCCGCATTACCGCCTACGGAGACCGCCTGATTTCGGGCTTAGATACCATTCAGTGGCCCGAAGGAATAAAAACGCAACAACGCGAGTGGATAGGCAGAAGCGAAGGTGCAGAGGTCGATTTTGCGGTTATTGGGCATGACGCGGCTCTGCGCGTCTTCACCACCCGCCCCGATACCCTTTGGGGGGCTACTTTTATGGTCATGGCTCCAGAGCACCCGCTGGTAGCACAAATCACCACCCCCGAAAACGCAGTAGCCGTTCAAGAGTATACCGAACGCGCCCAACGCTCTACCGAAATCGAACGCCAAGCCACAGACCGTACCAAAACCGGCGTGTTTACCGGTGCTTACGCCAACAACCCTGTTAATGGAGAGCCTATACCCATCTATATCGCAGACTACGTGCTTATGGGCTACGGCACGGGCGCGATTATGGCGGTTCCGGCTCACGACCAACGCGACTTCGAGTTCGCCAAAAAGTATAGCCTACCCATCGTCATGGTCTACCAGTCCGCCCCCGAACAGACCGCCGAGAGTTTGGAAGAGGCACTCCCTGCGGGGGGCGCAATGGCGTTGGGTCCCTTTGCAGGAGAACCCAACAGCAAAGAGACCGTCCGTAAAGTAATCAAGTGGATAGAGGAGCAAGGAACGGGCAAAGGAGTCGTCAACTTCCGCCTACGAGACTGGCTTATCTCACGGCAACGCTACTGGGGCGCACCTATCCCCATTATCCACTGCCCAAACTGCGGGGCAGTACCCGTTCCCGAAGACCAGTTGCCCGTTCTGCTTCCCGATGTAGAGAAGTATCAACCGACGGGTACGGGCGAATCGCCGTTGGCAGGGATACCGGAGTTCGTAAACACCACCTGCCCAGAGTGCGGCTCTCCTGCCAAACGCGAAACCGATACCATGGGGGGCTTTGCCTGCTCCTCGTGGTACTTCCTGCGCTTCGCCGACCCGCATAACTCTGAACGGGCGTTCGACCCAGAACTCGCAAACTACTGGCTTCCTGTAGACCTCTATGTGGGCGGGGCAGAACACGCGGTTATGCACCTACTCTATGCCCGTTTCTGGACGAAAGTGATGCACGACGCGGGTCTTGTTCCTTTCGACGAGCCGTTTCAGCGTTTGAGAAATCAGGGGATGCTACTCGCCTATACCGCCGGGCGCAGAGTTACCAAAGACGAAGCCGGAGACGGGGAAGAGGTAGATACCAACGAACCCCTCGAAGACTGGAAGGTACTCAAACCCGAAGAGAAAGCCTCTCTGCCCGAAGACCAGTGGGTATGGAAATGGGTAAAGATGAGCAAGAGCATGGGAAATGTGGTCACTCCCGACGAGATTTCGGAGCGGTTGGGGGCGGATACGTTGCGCCTGTACAGTCTGTTCGTCGCCCCCTTTGAAGAGACCGTACAGTGGTCGGATAAGGGGATAGAGGGCGCGTACCGCTTCGTTAATCGTGTATGGCGACTGTGGACGGAACTGCGCCCCCACTACTCTGCGGATTGGCGTAGCGGCACAGTTGCAACGGGAGACACCGAGCGCAAGCTGCGCCGTAAACTGCACCAAACCATTCGTAAGGTGGGCGACGACATCGAGAACTTCCGCTTTAATACGGGGGTCGCCGCGCTCATGGAGTTTACAAATGAACTCTCTGCGTTCCGCAACGAACTGAGCCACCAAACGCCCACTGCCGAACAGGTCACGCTTATTTCGGAGATACTAGAGACGCTTACCCTTCTGCTTGCCCCCATCACCCCCCACCTCTCGGACGAGTTTTGGGAACTGCTAGGCAAAGAGGGCTACACACGAAACTGCGCTTATCCTACCTTCGACCCCGCCGCCGCCGCCGAAGAGAGCATAGTTATCGTGGTACAGGTGAACGGCAAACTAAGAGAGCGTATTGAGGTCGCCCCCGACACCGCTACCGCCGAGATAGAGCGACTGGCATTGGCTTGCGAAAAGGTACAGGCAGAACTGACCACCAAGCAGGTACGCAAGGTGATAACGGTTCCGGGCAAACTGGTGAATATCGTGGTAGGATAGCAGGGGCGCAATGAATCTCTTTGCGGTGTGTACAGAAAATGGGCAACGCCTGAAAAACGGCTACGAACACGGCTTCTTAGAAGAGGAGAAGCCACGAGCAGAGCCGTTTCTGGATACCATTCGCCGTAAAGGAAGGCTTTCCATCAATGCCAAGCCTACCTCTCTGCTTCTTGTGTTGCAGGGTGGTGCGTACTATAACGCCTACCGCATCGCCCAACGCAAAAGCGAAGCAGAGGGTACAGACCGTGAAGCGTTGTTGCGGGAGATATTCGGCGATAGTTATGCCCAACGTACTGCCTTTGACTGCCATTTTGCGGAGGGGGATTCGTTTCTCTATAGTGCGCTCAACATCGGAAATGCGGGGGCGACCTCCTACGGGGAGTACTGTGTCGTTTGGAGAGACGACCTGCGCCCAGAGTACCAAGTCGCTTATCTCTACGGTGATAGCCTCAAGCACTTTGTACACTCCGACCCGCCTATCATAGACGAAGCGGAGCTACGCAGTAGCGGGGCTTGCCACGCAACAAAGGAGTATCTCGCCCTCTCGAAGCACCGCAAAGTAGCCCTAACCGGAACCGAAAAGCAGTGGGCGGAGTGCCTCTGTTCTGATAACCCCAAAGAGTACATCGAAGCCATTTTTACGAATGGAACGGGCAGTGTGGCTACCTCGTATATAGAGGAGAACCGTATTAAAGAGGCGAACTTGGATTTGTACGACGATACTACCAGACAGTACTACCGCCGCTCTCCTGATATGCAAGCAGAGTTTATTCAGGAGATAAAAGACCGTCTACCCGACTGGCTTGTTTACGACGACATCTGTAAGGAACTAGAGACGATGAAGCAACAGGGTAGAGAGATAGAGCTGAGAGGTATAGAAGATGCTTAAACTCTGTGCCGTAGACTATACAGATGGCTATGCCGTCTACACTCAAGATTCCAAGACGTTTATGCTACGCTCTCCCTATACCCGCAACGAATGTGTGGAGGTAAAGGCGGAGGCAGTAGGACGTGCCGTCACTCTACACGGCTTTCAAGCGGTAGAGCAGGAGTTTTCCAGTCTTGCAGACCTGATAGCACATCTCAAACAGAAACGCTTAGAAGCGAACCCTATACCTTCACACGAAGAACTCACCGAAAGGGCGAAAGCGGCTCTGATACGTGCCTCGGTACGCTCTGTTACCCGCTTCCTAAACGAGATTGAGGTGGAGATGCGAGAGGGAAAAGAGTGGCAGGCATCCCTAAAAACCCTTGCCGTTCTCTTGGAAAATGAGAACCTGCGCCAAAATCCTGACCTACTGAGTAAGGGAACGCGGCTACTTGGAGAGTGTGCCGATGCACTCGCTCTGGAAGACCTCTGCCGCGAAGAGGCAGTGCATACCTCCTCCCAACCCAAGCAAACCCCGTATGTTCTTAAATGATGGGATACAATATTTTATACAAAGTGATTATGGACAAGCCAGATTCTCATTTGAGAAGGCGTATACAATGTATAAGGAATTAACTCCCCAAAATAAATTAGGTGAAGCCGACAGTCTATTTTATTTAGCCCAAATTGCTCTACAAGAAAGTAATTTTGAGAGCGTAAAAGATTATCTTGAGAGAGCACATGAGATATATAAACAAAACCAATCTGCTCAAGGAATAGTTCGTTGCTTTTTTACTCTTGGAGAGATTGACTCGCGTTTTAGCAATTATGAGAGAGCACTAGAAAGATATAATGAGGCGTTGCCCCTATATCGCCTTATTAAAGACCAGCAAGGTGAAGCTAACTGCCTTGAATCAATAGGTAGTACCTACATTACTCTGAATCAATTCCCGCAAGCAGAAGAGGCGTTAAAAAAGGCTATACCTTTGTACGAACAAACAGGAGATGTTAAGGGGAAGGCAACATCTCTCTTTGACCTATCACGAATTGCGCTGTATAGTGGGAAGCATGAGGAAGTAGAAATACACCTTCCATCCGCTCAGGCACTTTTTAATCAGATAGGAGATATGCAAGGTCGTGCGAACTGTTCAATGCTCTTAGGCGACTATGCTCTCAGCCAAGCACGCCATTTAGAAGCCGAAGAACTATATAACCAAGCTCTTCCCATATATTACAGAATTCATGACCTAATCGGTATTGGCAACTGTAACCGTGGCTTAGGAGATGTTGCATTACGACGCGCTGACAAATCAACTGCTCGCGAAAGGTATATCGAAAGTTCCCTGATTTATAGAAATTCTCATAGCCCTATTTCTATGGGGATTATATATCACCGCCTAGCATATGTTGTAGAGACTGAGGACGAGAAACAACAGTACCTTCAACAAGTGAGAGAGTTATACCTATCTATAGGGAGTGAAGACCTTATTGCAACAGTAGATGAACTATTCAGTAAGGAAAAGCCCACACAATAAGGCACATCCTGCCGATATAGAGACACTGATTTGAGTGAAGAAGTAGTCAGGTTTTAACCCCTTTCCAACCTTACTCCGGCACGGGGCAAGGCGAATGCGCTGTTTGCTGATAAGTTTGCTTACTCTGAAAACTGAGCAGTAAAGAGTGCATTGCAAGTCTCCCACTTGTTAAGGGGGAGATTTAGAGGGGGTGAGTGCCAAGAACACGTGGAGGTTTCTACTATGCGAAAAGAGTTTATTGTAGAGCGGCAGGGGCGCAGTTTTGTACTCTACGCGGGGCTACTCGACCTCGCGCACCAGCAGGGGCTAAAGTCCATTCGTACCGAACTCTTGCAAATCCCCTCACCCGACAACGAGCATATCGCCATTAGCATGGCAACCATCGTTATAGAAAAAGAGGGGCGTGAGTGTACCTTTACGGGCTTAGGCGATGCGTCCCCCCGTAACGTCTCTCCTGCTATGCAGTCGTGCCTGATGCGGATGGCAGAGACCCGCGCCAAAGCCCGCGCCCTACGCGATGCCGTCAATGTGGGTGTTACCGCCTTCGAGGAGTTGGGAGACGCAGACGTTCACGACGGCGCACCGGAGAAGGGCTACCCCGTCTACAACAACAAACGCTTCCAGCGTCCCCAAAACGCACCCCCTGCTACCCGTCCCGCGCCCACCCCCGCAAGAACAGCAGATGCCCCTGCACGTCCCGTATTAGTTACCGCAGGAGGCGTTACCGAATCCCAAATCAAAGCGATTCGTTCCCTATGCCAACGCCAAAAGCTAGACGAGAACGACCTCGTACAGACCTATTTTGAAGTAGAGAGTCTGAACGCGCTCTCTCAAGAGCAAGCCAGCGAACTGATTACTAGCCTGAATGCGCGTAGCCGCACCGCTTAGGAGAAACTATCCAGATGACCCCTTCCCGTTTTCGTATCCTCACAAAACAACTCGCCGACGCAAGGGGAGCACGGCACGGCACGGTTGTCACTATTGAGGATGGACGTATTACCGAACTCACCCCATGGACACCCGATACCAAACCGGAACCCAACGACATAGAGGCACAGGACGCGCTACTCGTTCCCGGCTTCATCGACATTCACATTCACGGGGGCGCAGGGCGGTACTTGATGGAAGGTACTGCGGAATCGTTACAGGTAGTCGCGCATCACCTTGCAAAGCACGGGGCTACGGGGTTTCTCTCTACTACTATAACCGCCCCATGGTCAGAACAGGCGCAAGCCCTCGCCGTTGCTGCCCAAGCCATGCACTCCCCCGATAACGGGCAGGAGGGAGCGCAAGTACTAGGTTGTCACCTCGAAGGTCCCTACATCAACCCCGTAAAGAAGGGGGCGCAACCCGCACAGTTCATACGCCCCCCCAGTATTGAGGAGTTGGTTCGCGAAACGGGAGAGAACCTACACGCCGTTAAGGTAGTAACGCTCGCCCCCGAAATGGACGGCGCACTACCCCTCATTCGTTGGATGGCGCAACAGAACATTATCGCCTCTATCGGTCATACCAACGCTACTTACACACAAATCTGCGCCGCCATAGACGCGGGGGCGCGTCATGTAACGCACTGCTACAACGCCATGCGCCCCCTCGATAGCCGAGAGCCGGGAGTGGTAGGCGCGACCATGGCACACCCCGAACTGACCGCCGAACTGATATGGGATAACCACCACGTACACCCCGCATCCTGCCGCGCTCTTATCCAAGCAAAAGGCGCGGACAAGGTAATCCTGATTTCGGACGGTATTCCCGGAACCTCTATGCCAGAAGGCTACATCTTCCATCTCGGCGGCCTGCCCATCAACGTAAAAGACGGAACCGCCCGGCTCCCCGATGGAACCCTTGCGGGAAGCCTACTTACCCTAGAGGTCGCTTTCCAAAACGCAGAGGTCTTTAACCTTGCCCAACGCTCTGCCATGACGAGCCGAAACGCGGCAGTCGCGCTTGGCTTGGGAGGCACGAAGGGACTGATTTCTCCCGGATACGATGCCGACTTGGTACTCCTCAACCCCAACGGAGATGTTCAAAAGACCTTTGTAGCAGGGCGATGCGTCTACTCTGCACCCTAGCGCGTACTCATCAACCACTTATCACAGTTATAAAAACGCCCTCCCCGTTTTGGGGAAGGGCGTTCTGTTTTGGAGTAGGAGGGGCGGGTTAGCCGCGTCCTCGTTCGCGGTCTCGCTCTCGGCGGGGCGCAGGGTCTTGGCGCGGAGCCGGGGCGGGAGATTCTCTGCGTGGTGCTGGCTCTTCTCTGCGCTGTGGCGGAGGCGAAGGAAGCGGGATGTTCCTACGCGGCGGGTCATAGCGAGGGGGTGCCGGTGCAGGAGCAGGTGCAGGGGACTCTCTGCGGGGAGCCGGTTCCTCTCTGCGTGGTGCTGGCGCAGGAGCGGGAGTCTCTTTACGCGGTGCCGGCTCTTCCCGACGGGGTGCAGGTGCAGGAGACTCGCGGCGTACCGGCTCTTCTCGGCGCGGAGCGGGTGCAGGAGACTCACGGCGTACCGGTTCCTCTCTACGTGGTGCAGGTGCTGGTACCTCTGTCTTCTTTACAGGCTCTTCCTTGCGCGGTGTTTCGGTACGAGTCTCCTCTCGTTTCGGAGCAGAAGGCAATCCTACAGAGGCACGTGCGTGGCGAATGATGTCTGCGGTACTATCACTCCCTTCACGGGCAGAGGAGGTCTCTCGTTGAGATGTCCTCTCGGTGGGGCGCGTGGTGGTAGTCCCCGAATTGGCAGAAGTACGGTTATCGGCTTGTAGTCGCTCTCTGGTCGCGGCAGGCAGGTTCCGCTCTACAGAGGTAGGCAGGGCGGCGCGGAAAACAGGACGCTCTGCCACTCCCATTCGCGGTTGAAGGGTGGTCTCTACCGTTTTGGCAGAGGTGACGGCGGTGCGTGTAGGCAAAATATGAGCCGGTCCGTTTACGATATTCTGAGATCCGCGCAACATTCCTATTGTTCGCAACTGGTTGCTTTCCAGTGATTGAGCCGATACAATAGAGTGAACGGTACGCACCCCGAAGTCGCGTTGCCCGGTCATGACTGCGCCTTCACGCATATTATAGGGGCGATAGTTTAGTCTGTCCGAAGCGTACAGCCCCGCACGAGGAGAGGTACGCACATCTGAGCCATAGTTGTTCGTGATGTAGTTATTCGTAACGTAGTTTGTTACGTAGGTGTTCTGGTTTACGTAGGTTGTGTTGTAGGGACGTGCATAGCAGTGCTCTCGCCCCGACTCATAGTTGACTGCCAACGTAATCGAGAAGTAGTCGTGCATTCGGCGGCAGTACGGCGACGGCTCTGTGTAGACAATCTCGGAGGGGGCAATAGGAACCCATACCACGCTCTCGCCATAAGAGCAGAAGTGAACGGGCGCAGGACACCACGCCTGATAACGTGCACCGGGAACCCATACCCAACCAAACGGACGGCGTATCCAAGTACCGTAGTGATAAGGTGTCCAACCCCAAGACTCATTGCCTACCCATGTCCATCCAAACGGCTCCACCCATACCCATTGACCATCGCTATAGGGTCGCCAGTTGCTTGCTACACGAGGACACCATACATGACCATACGTCGAGTCGTCGCGCCAATCACCGCTCTGGTCTAACTCATACGACATATAACTGACGTTCGCGGGAACATACTGCTTAGAGACTCCCTCCTCCATCAGCCTGTCGCGGTCTGTGTTCCAACTATCCCAACTGTCGCGTCCGGGAATAGAGAGGACTTCGTACTCGGACATCGAACTCGCAAGGCGCAGATAGTCTCCGCGCTTGAGCGTTACGCTTCCTTGTCCGCCCTCTACAGTGGCTTCTCCCTCTCGCACAGCAAACTCCACCGACCTACCTGCCCCTACCCGAACTTTGGTGGGTCCCTTTGCTTTTACAGAGGCGAAGGGAGTATCTATTTGATAGACGGCGAGTTTGTGGCGCAACCGTAAAGAGGCAAGCCCCTCTTGTAGCTTGATTTCGGTGAAAGTTCCCTCCGAGTCGCTATAGAGCAGTTGTAGGGTGACAAGTGCGTTGCTTCCAAGTCGTAGCATACTGCCGTCGTCAAACTGGAGTTCGGCTCGCCCTTTTCGCTCTATCCAAATCTGTGCGCCTTGCCGAACGGGCAGGTTGTTGCTCGCAAAAGACCAGTCGTTATCCGCGGAGGTGCGCCAACGCACATTCCCTTCCACGTAGCAGATACGTGCAAGGCGAATGGGGGCTTCGCTACTCTTGGCGGATGCGTTGTTATTGCGCGGCTCTGGACGTTCTAACGCCGTGTTTTCGTCTTCATTGACCGAGAATCCGCCAAAGTCGTCGTTTTGAGCGTGTGCAGGTACTAAGGAGAGAGCGCAAAGGCTGGTAAGGGCGGTAAGCCCCGAAAGCCATTTTAATGGGTTTGTAAATTTAGGTTGCATTCTAGTTTCCCTCCGCGTTTCATTGAGGTGGGGGCGCGAGTAAAAGTTCAATCGTTTCTACTAATTCTAGTATACGCGCTAAGAAATCAAAGCGTGACAAAATATGTAACAAAAAAGGAGGAGGCACGTCTTAGCACCTCCTCTTGCCATGCAACCCTCGCAAATGTTACTTTGCGAGAGAGCGTAGCGCATCTACCACATCTTGGATTTTTGCGGTCTCTTCGGAACCCGCTTTACCACTGATTACGTCTTGCAGTACCGCTTTGATAGACTGACCGGTAAGGCGAATACTCACGTCGTCGAGGACAATAACCACCACATCTGCCCGCTTTTTGAGGGGAACATAGAAGCCTTTTGCACTTCCCGCTCTCTTTTCAATGCCCAGCAGTCCTTTTTCCACCATTCGGCTGAGGGTAACTGCCACCGTCGAGGGCGACTGCATCTCAACACCGCTTAGTTTGCGCTCTTGATACATTGCGTCGTAGACCTGTACAGAGGACTGTCCCCCCTCTGCTTCCCACAAAATACGCAAAATCTCACCTTCAAGAACCCCAAGCGAGGGTACATCGTCCCCCCCTATTCCGACGTATTTACGTCGCTTGCTACGTTGCTCCATACATCACTGCCTTTCTTGAAAAAACCTAGTTATAGGTTTAGTAGGGTAAGCCTTCTTGTGCTTACGTGTGTTGAGAACCTATTATGGCTCTTCTTTTTTTATTGAACCCACTTACACTGCTCTGTTTAGACACTCGAATACGCTACTCTTTGCGTAGAGTTTAATAAGTTTTACCTCTTTTCTTGGTATTTTGCAATCACCGCCGCACCTATACGCCGAAACGCTTCAATACGCTCCTCTGCGGTTTGGTACGCAGGATTCAGGTTGCCTTTAGCATCTACAAAGCCCGGTAGCCCCACAGAGGTAAGATACTGGTGCGCCGCCAACACACAAGCCCCTTCCCAAAATATCTCTTGAATATCTTCCGGAATGGGTACGGAGTTCACACAGGTCGGTGCAATGGGAATGAGGTCGAGGGTGTTATGCTCGGTTCCTGCCGTTACAAACAGCCCCGCAGAGCGCATCGCTTTCACGTATCTGCTTAGGACTTCGGGGGAGTTTCTTATGGGGATAAGTTCGGCACAGACTAGGTTCCGGCTCTTGATTCCTGCTATCAGGCTTTCGGGGGTCGCTTCAAAGCCGCAAATCGGGTTTGCGCCGTCGATAAGGGTGGGGTAGCATGGAATACCGCCCAGTGCTAGTATGAGGCGATAAGCGTGGTCGAAATCGACGAAGGTCTCTTCTACATAGGCAGGTCTACCTGCTTTCATTAGTTGAGAGCGTATCTCGTTTTGAATACCAACTGCCGAAGTCACCGCTACTTTGGTCTTGGCTCCAAACGCCCGTTCGAGGAGGGCTATCCGCTCCGATTCCGCTACCTTCTCGAAAAGCACCTCCTGAAAGGCTTGTGCGATATGCCGCTCCTGTAGATAGACCGTCTCTAGGGGGCAACCATGCCGCCGTACTACTCTCTGTTTAATCGCCTCTGCATCTATCCCGTATCCAATCCCGCAGTGCGGAACACCTCCGCGAGTTTTTCGGTCATCGCCGCCATACGAGTGGAGTCGTTGCCCCGTATCACCGCAAGAAGAGCCTCTGCTTCAGGAGTAAGAGGGTCGAAAAGGGTAATCCCTTTGCCGCAAACATAGAACTTACCGGGGTTGCCGGGGTCGTTGACCTTTATCCCCGCTGTTGCGAGTTCTTCCGAAAAAGTGATGATTTCCAACCCGAAAAGAGGGAAAACTTTGGCAGTGTAGGCGTGTTCCGAAAACTCTTGGTACACCGAGAAGTCGTAGTAGTTGCTTGTACCCGCCACCCCTATGCCTTGCGCCTCCATGAGTTGAACGGCTTGCTGTACCGTCTCAAAAGCCGAAAAGTTGGGTGGGATATGGATATGAGCGTTTGCAAGGGGGCGAGTAGAGGGAGCATAACCAGCTTGGGCAAGAGCAAGAAGGCTCTGGGGAGTTTCGGAGGGGAGGAGTGGTCTCCTCCTCTGTGCGTATTCAGACATTAGCGACCTTTCTGAAAAGGGGGTATTCCGTTACGGTAAAAACGTGTGGATAGGGATAGGTGCGTCGGGCAACGCCAATGTAGTGAGCGTCTCCTGCGCGGAGTAGGTACGAATATCGGTGTACCCGTTAGGAGTGGGTTGGCGAAATACGGTAACATCTCGACGGGGGATGGCTACCACCCAGTACTCTGGAACCTCGCAACGTGCATAGAGGTTTGCTTTGGTAGTTAGGTCGCCCTGTAGCGTGGTGTTTGCCACTTCCACCACCAAAAGTACGTCGGTAGCAGGGTGAGGGTCTCTCTCTAAATAGGCGTGTAGCGGCTTCCGCAAGACAGCAACGTCTGGCTCTGGGTCGTTATAGGCATCTATCTCGCCTATTCCGATTTGTGCCTGAGACTGTACGGTATCCCCAAAGAGGGCGGTAAGAATCGTGATGATACGGGCGACCACAAAGATATGGTAACGTCCTTGCCCCACCTTTGCGATTACCTCCCCCTCTAGTAGTTCGTAAGTCCCCGCGGTAAGCAGACCGTTCTCGGTTAGAAAACGACACTCCGAAACGCTCCAGCGTTTGCGTGCAAAGCCATCTTCTCTAGGAGGAAAAACTGCGGTATTGCTCATGGTAGCCACTCCTTACACTCCTGCATAGGCGCGAAGTTGTGAGTATAGTATACCCTGTTGTCGCTTTAAGCCCTCTGCCCTGTTTGTGCCAACCAGTCGAGATAACGGGGTAGAGAGTAGCGCATCCCACTTGCGATGTTCGTTTCTGCAAGAAGGCTCCATGCGGTCTCCCATGTCACCATCAGCAGACCAGAGACCTCGTTATCGGGAAAGCAGAGGCGGGAAAGCCCCTGCGCCGTAAGGGTTGCCGCATAGATTTGCCGTACTTCGGTGTTTAGGAAGGGCGGGGTACGCTCTATCGCCATGTCCAAACTGACATAGGGTAGCCCTACCGGAAGCAACTCCTCTTCTACCAGAAGAGTCTCCGAGTCCTCACGGCAAAGCCCTATCTCCTCCTCCATCTCCTTCCATGCCCCTTCCAAAAAGGTCATGTCAGAGCCATCGGGGTTTTGGGGGATGTGTCCTGCTACCGCCATATCGGGCGCGTTTTGCCAGTCCTGAACCGTAGGAGAGCGGCGTTGGAGGAGGATAAGTCCCCGCTCTGTTTTTAGCGCGATTTCGGTGGCTCTGTGCCGTAGCCCAAAGACATGAAAAACCCACCGAGGTCCCACTACTCCCGTTGTACTTCCATCAGGACGAACCAGCGCGAAGTTTTCGCTACGCTCTTTTGCGTTGGGACAAATACGCGGTTCCCACTCCGCTACAAGGCTGTCCAGTTCTTCTTGAGTAAGGTTGTCGCCTTGTTTGAGGGCGTGATAGCGTTGACCAATTTTAGGACGGTCATCGGGGTCGAAATGAAAACTCATGCTACTCTTCATTCTGGAAACGGATACCCTCTATTTTACCTTCGGAGTTTAGAGCATAGATAGTGCTTATCGTCAGATGGGCGTACTTCACAAGATAACGTAACACCGTCGTCTCTTTCTCCTGCCGCTTTTCCACTAGCACAAACGACTGCATTGCACCAACCTCCGCAAACGCCTGTTTTAATGCCTGAATACGCGGAATAAGGATTTGGGCGGCAGTAGGTGTAAAGAGGTCGGCGTTTGCTCTGCCTTGCGCGGCTTCTAGCATTATGCCTTTTAGGAGTTCGGTGCGTTTGGGGTTATCATCTGCAATCGGTTTGTGAGGGGTTGGCAAAACCTTGAGAGCAGGTTCGTAGAGAGCGGAAACCTCCAAGGCTATCTTTTCGGCGTGTCCCTCATCTGTGTTGGTAAGCACGATAACCGTCAATCTGTCTTCGGGGTAGCGGCTAATATAGGTGTTAAAGCCGTCTATCCCCCCGCCATGTACTACCATTCGATGCTTGTTCACCTTACTAACTATCCAACCGAAACCGTAGTCCTGTTTTTCGCCGCTTTTAAGGATTGTGGGTGTCCACATCTGTTGTAGGGTCTCCGCTTTTAGCAGTTTGGTGGTGTAGAGGGCGGCATCCCACTTAGCCATATCCAGCACCGTAGAGAGGAGTGCGCCAGCAGAGAAGGGCTGAGTTGGGCTGACAAACTCGGCATTCACCCACGCTTTGCCGCTCCAACTATAGCCGATAACCCGCTCTGGTACAAGGTCGTAGCGGTTATTGAGGCGGGTGTGTGCCATGCCTAGAGGTTTGAAGATGCGTTGGGTGAGGAACTGGTCGTACTTCTGCCCCGTCACCTGCTCAATAAGCATACCAAGTAGGTAGTAGCCCGTGTTGTTGTAGTGCCACTGGGTACCGGGTTCAAAGTCGGGGGGTAGATTTCGCACGAGGTCGATAATCTGGTTGGGGGTATAGTCGCGGCGTTGGTTGCCGTTATCGAAGAAGCCCGGTAGGTCGGTATAGCTTTTAATACCGGAAGTATGGTTTAGGAGGTTACGAACCGTTACTTTTCCCCACGCTTCGGGTAGGTCGGTGAGGTAGGTGCGTATCGGCTCTTCTAGCCGGATTTTGCCCTCTTCCACCAGCATCATCACGGCGGTAGCAGTAAACTGTTTTGTAACGGAGGCGAGTTGGAAGACCGATTCGGGGGAGGCACGGCGCATGGATTCGAGGTTTGCAAACCCATAGCCTTTGGTAAAGGTCACTTTTCCATCACGCACTACTGCCAGAGAGACACCGGGTATGTGCTGTTTTGCCATTATCGCCCGAACTGTGTTGTCTACCTTTTAAGAGGGAAGGGAGGTGCTTTTTTGAGGGGCGTTTCCCACTCCCAAAAGGCTCATCGTTAGCAAAACTGCCGTTATGTTCATACTCGTGTTTTCTCCTTTTTTAGTGCATGGCAACCCTTTCCTGTGCCGCTTTATCGTAACGGACATAGTAAGAGTTGCTCTTTTTAAGGCGCTCTATGGTTCCACCGCGTTTAGAGGTTGGGAAGATGTCGGCAACCCACCTTCCATTGCAGGATACAAACCAGTTTCCGCAACGGTTGAGGTAGGTCTGTGAGCGGTGTATATTGTCGTCTACAAGGCACGTTATGCCCTCACGCACTCCGTTTCTCACATCACCCTGAAACGCAATAAACGTGGGCGAGATGGCTTTTCCTATCTGCTCTAAGTAGGGGGCTTTGCTTCCGCCCGTGCTGAGAACGACCAAAGAGGAGAGGTCTATGGTGACAAACGTACCCAACTCTGTGTCGTACTCTTGCGCGATGGCGTGTCCTTCGTTGCTACCTGCGTTTCTGCCGCCGATTTTGCGTACCACGCCGCCTTCTACGCGCCTACCAAAGACATAAGCTTCGGAGAGGGGGTTACAACTTCTACCTACTGCGTTTATCGTCTCGAATATCTGGTTGATGTCGGTGCTATTTACATACGGGTCGTACTTGGCGTAGGTTGCAAAAAAACGGGCAAAACGCTCAATACCGGAGCGAGTAGGCTCTTCCGGTGTCCACCAGAGATGATTGAGGGCAAGAAACTCTTTCAGGCGTGCTGAATCGACACGGTTTCCTTTAGATTCTACCTTCTGATAGTGGGCTTTTAGGTTTTCGCTGAGGCGGATAGCAGGTTCGGAAGGCTCTCGCTCGTTGCCTTCTGTCGGCTTGCGAATAATGCGGGTAAGGTCGAGTTCAACGCGGAGGGTTACACCTTCGTAGGTAGGAGTGAAGCGGATTGCTACTTGGTCTCCGCCCCGTAGCATCTCGGTATCCAAACACCAAAAAAGGTTATCTTGTCGGGTGGGAGTCTCTTTGTAGGGGATAACCATACCATTGAGCTTGATGGTGATACTGTGTACTACTTGGTCGAGGTAACTGCGGTTCTCTTCAGACTTTGCATTGATATAACCAAGTGGGCAGTCAAACTTAACCGTAATGGGTTTACCCACAATAGATTCGCCGTTCTCTGCACGGACATCAGATTCGAGAACCTCTACGATGTGGTACTGCTCACGGGTATCAATATGATAGGTAGCATTGCGGGGCGACGACTCACCCTCCCTACCATAGCCATAAGACAGGGCAGGAAGCATGATGAGCAACCACAGGAGTAGGAGCGACTTCAAACGCATTAAAGAGACCTCAACGAGTGCCATACGCCAAAAAGTAGGGGTTTTATGATACCAAATTTCCCATCCCTATCATTATGGCAGATGTAGCAGCGTTGATAATGAAAATTTCACCATCAAAATTACCAGTTTTATCTCAAATTGCTATCGCACAGGCAAAATAATTTCCGCCTCTGGGGTCGCTGGGACAACCTGCTCTGAACTCATCTCTGTGTAGTTTTTAGGCTCTGGGCGCAGATAGGGTACTACCCCCAAACTTCCATCAGAGTAGACCTTGAAGTACCCGAACCCAAAAGTACGCCCCCGTGTTGGGTTCCACTCCTTTTCGAGTTTGCTACCCCCATTTCCAAATATCGTCTGCTTCACCCCTGAAGTGCCTATCTCGGTTATGTCGAAAGCGTGAACATGGGCGCACACATACACCCTTACTTTGGGGTGAGATTTGAATACCTCAATGGTGGGATTGGTACATTCGGGGTCGATAGGTGCTTCCCCTTTTGCGTTTGCAGGAGCGACTAGGTTGCGGTGTCCCATAACAACAACGCACTTGATTTTGTGGTTCTTCTCTGCGGCATCGAGGTCTTGTTTGAGCCATTGGGTGGGAATCATCGCGATTTTGGTCTCGCCGGTTTTGGGGTCTTTGGTGGTAACACGGGTATCGGTGTTTAGCACCACAAAATGCACTGCCCCCCGATTAAAGGAGAAAGTAAGTGCCTTTTGGTCGGATACAAGGTTGTCTTTGGGTGAGTTGTGTGGGGTAGGGTACTCTCTTTTGAAGGGCAAGTAGCCCGTTGGGAGCAGTAAATCTGTCCACACCGCGTCCATTTTGGGGTTGGGTAGGCGTTGTTCCCCGATTTTACGGTTCACCTCGTGGTTCCCAGCAAACACGACATACTGCGTTTTTGGCGCACGGGGTAGCGTTTTTACAAGGTCGAACCACCCCGTCATCTGTGAACGTAGGTTCTCTCCATTGTCATCGGCATACCCTATCACGAGGTCGCCGCCAAAGAAAACGGTGTTGGGGGCTAGGTGTGCTATGTCGGTAAGGTTTTGGCGTAGTTGTGGGATGTTGGCGGAACTAGGGTTCTCTTTACGGGTTGCTTCCCAGTCTTTCTGGTCGATACGGTTGCACCCAAAAAACGCAAACGTTTGAGTGACCTTCTTCGCTTTTTGTGAGGGAGAAGCAAACACCGAAAGCGAGGACACTATCAAAACACTGCCCAACACGGCAGAGGCTACCGCTCTTTTGAGTGCATATCGTAACATAAAAGAGGTACTCCTTAAAGTAAGAGGGCTAGAGGCGTTTTTGACTATCGCCTCTAGCCTTTTAGTAAGTATACTCGAAATCTAGGTGTCCCGTTAGTTACAAGGTGCGCCCAGTGGAGAGTTCTGGAACGGAGTGGGATACCATCTATCGCCCCAGAGGTAGTTTAGGGGGTCGAGGGTCTGCTCGAAGCGTTGCCATTTGGCATGACCATCGAAGAAGTTGTAGTTTGCGCCCAGAGTATGCCTGTCCCATTGAACGCGGATAACTTCAGGAGTCTTGTCATTCGCCTTCAAGAGACCTGCCTCTGCCTCTTCGCGGGTTGTGAAGCGGTAGGTGTCTCCTGGGCAAATCTGCCCACTACCTTTACCCGTTCCATGAGCATTGCTGGTCGCTACAAAGCCGCTTACGCCCTTCCACTTTCCAATAACGGCTCCGCTTTTCAGGGTGTTACGTCGCTCTGCTAATACGATAAGGTTCGCGGGTTTATCGAAAGCCGCTTCGCTTGCAGGAAGCCAGTCGTGGGCAGGGATCGCATTGTAGTTATTGATGTAGGAGAAGAGGGGGGCTTGCCCGTCGCAACTCACACCAGGAACACCTCCAGCGGCGCAGGGAATGTTTGGCGTAACAGGGTTGGTGTCGGAGGGGCAGACAAAAATCTGAAGATTCTTGATGTAGGGTTGTACCACGTAAGACCAGTGAACTTTGTACGTGGGAATTTCGTAGGTGGTCTGCATCAGTGTACCATCGTAGTCCTGGCTGTACATATTCAGCGCGAGACCCAACTGCTTTGCGTTGGAGAGGCACGAACTACTGCGGGCTTTTTCGCGGGCTTGCGCGAACACGGGGAACAGAATCGCGGCAAGTATTGCGATAATAGCAATAACTACAAGCAACTCTATGAGCGTAAAGGCGGAACGTCTTTTCATTGCGTTAGCAACTCCTTAAAGAGAACTGATTTCGCAAAGAGTCTACCTAGTGGAAGTTTAACGTAGGGTTATCGTGCCGTTAAGTTTGGGTTAAATTGCCGTCTACTCGTTCAGGCGTTCCCCATACAGATACCGCGCCCGTACCTTTTTGTAAAACGCGCCTTTTTGGAATGTCAGGAGGTGTGTAACGTACTCCGAACTTTGAATACGTACCACATCGCGGCTAAGGAGGGGAACCGAGTCGATACCGTCTACCGCAAAAAACATATCATGCCCTTCCGACTCCACCTCAATCTCAATACGCTCCTCTTTGGGTAGGAGGATAGGGCGGGCATTTAGTGTGTGAGGGCAGATAGGAACCATGAGCAGAGCCTCTACCGTCGGCATAACAAGGGGTCCTCCAGCGGAGAGTGCGTAAGCCGTAGAACCTGTTGGGGTCGCTATCACGATTCCATCCGAAGGAAAGCGTGCAAACGGCGCACCGCCCAAACTGGTGGCGAGTGCCATGAGGTGCGACATACCGCTTTTTACCATCACTTCGTTTAGCCCAAACCGATGACAGATAACCTCTCCATCACGCACTATCTCCGCCTGAATCATAAGGCGTTCCTCTAGCATCGCTTCACCGTTCAGTACCTTTTCGAGTGCTTGGGTGATGTGGGAGGGGTCTATCTCCGCAATAAACCCAAATCTGCCCATGTGTACCCCTAGTATTGGGGTGTTGTAAGGAGCCGCCATACGCGCCGCCGTTAGAATGGTTCCATCGCCTCCCAGGGTCACAAGAAAATCCACACAGTTCGCTACCTGCCCCGCACAGTCGAAAACAGGCAGGTTTAAGCGTTCTGCGGAGGGCTTATCAAACAAAACTTCGATGCCCCATGCCTCTAGCCATGTCTGTACTTCGACGGCTAACGTCACTGCCTCCATCCGCGAAGGATGCACGACAATACCTACCCGTTGGACGGTTTTCACGCTTCTCTGCCTTTCATTGGCTTATTTTAGCCCCGTTGTTATCGCCAGCATCAGGAGTAAGCCCAGTAGAACACCCCATGCACTCTGAACAGAAGAGCACCTTTCAAGGCTATCTGGTAACAGGTCGGATATAACAATAAATATCATTGCGCCACCCGCAAACCCCAATCCTATCGGTAGCAACGGCTGCATCGTGGATACCAGTAGGAAAGAGGGACCTGCCAAAAGCGGTTGGGGCAGACTGGTTAAAATAGAGTAGAAGAAGCAGGCAAGAACAGAGACCCCTTTTGTGCGTAAGGGAAGAGAGACCGCTATCCCCTCCGGAATGTTGTGTATCGCAATAGCAAGGGCAAGAAGCAAGCCAAAACGGAACTCCCCCGTAGCGTAACCTACTCCTACCGCCACCCCTTCGGGCATACTATGCACAAACATAACCCCAATAAGCAGAACGGCTTTCCGCGAATCCTCTACACTGAGTTTGCCGATAGAGTACTCTTTACGCTCTAGCCAGCGCGAAGTAAACGAATAGAACGTAGCCCCTGATAACATTCCTACAATGACCTGCCAAACCGTGCCTCTATCCAAAGCCTTTTCTGCAAGGCTAAAAACAGAGGCAGAGATCATCATGCCCCCCGCAATAGCCGACATAAAACCGTGCCACCGCTCCGATAGCCTCTTCAAGAAGATAAACGGCAACGCCCCCAGCCCTGTTGCCACCGCTGTTAAAAAGCCTATCCAACTTACATACCAAAACATTCCAGAAAGAGACATTTCGCCTCGCTTTCGCTCCCTAGATGGGGCAGTATTCTCTTAGAGGTTCCAGTCCCTCAGTTGTTCCATAAGATTATAGGCGGTGAGGTCGAGCTGAATGGGAGTGACTGAAATCCGACGGTTTAGCACCGCATGAACGTCGGAACCCGCATCGGGGTCGTACTCCCGTAGGTTGCCATACTGCCAGTAGTAGGGGCGACCTGCGGGGTCTTGGCGTGTTGCTACTCTATCTACATACTCGCGCCGTCCCTGGTGGGTTATCGCTACCCCCAAGATTTCGTTTTCGGGTATAGCGGGTACATTGATATTTAGAAATGTGTGCGGGGGAAGTGGGTCGGCGAGAAGTTTTTGTGCCATAGAGAGAGTAAACTGCGCCGCCGTACCAAAATCGGGTTTATACCCTTCTACATGGCGGTCTAGAGCAAGTGAAACAGCGAGTGCTGGTAGGTTGAGAATAGCAGCTTCAAATGCCGCCGAAACGGTGCCGCTATAGGTAACATCCCACCCTAGATTAGAACCCAAGTTAATGCCAGACACCACCAAATCACACTCCCCCTCCCAAACGACATCTAGCCCCAATATCACGCAGTCGGTGGGCGTTCCGCTAGTAGCAAACCCCTCCGAGCCATCTGCCAAGCGTGTAGGGGTGATACGTAACGGTTTATGGAGGGTCATTCCATGACCAGAGGCACTGCGCTGTCTTTCGGGGGCAACCACTCTCACCTCTCCCAAACCCTCTAGTACCGTTTTTAGTGCGAGGATTCCGGGAGCATGAATTCCGTCGTCGTTGGTTAGTAGTATCCGCATAGTTCTCCTATTTCACTTATCCCTTTTGCTCTCATACTCCCTACACCAAGGAAGGAATGGCACGGGGCGGTGTCGAATCTGTTGGGTATAACCGCATTTTCTATTTTGACACAAACGAGAGGGTTTAGAGACAGATGGCGACCCGTAAAGTAAAGATAGGCATTATGTCCTTCGCGCATATGCACGCAGGGAGTTATGCCCACAGCATGATAACCCGCAACGATACGGAACTGGTTGGGATTGCTGACCACGACCCAGAGCGCACCAAACAGATGGCAAAAGCCTTTGGAACACGTGCTTTCGAGAGTTATGAGGCACTGCTCTCCGAACCGGGGCTGGAGGCGGTAGTAATATGCTCGGAAAACGTGCGCCACCGCGCCCTATGCGAGATGGCGGCGCAAGCCGGAAAGCATATTCTTTGCGAAAAACCCCTTGCCACCACCATGGAGGACGGCGAGGCGATGATTGCGGCCTGTGAGAAGGCAGGGGTACAACTTATGACCGCCTTTCCGTGCCGCTACTCACCCATTATGCAACGCCTAAAAGCCACCCTAGAGAGTGGTAGCGCCGGGGAGATACTCGCCATTCGCGGCACGAACCGAGGGCGCAATCCGGGAGGCTGGTTCGTCAATAAAGCCGAATCGGGGGGCGGTGCGACGATGGATCACACGGTACACGTTACCGACCTCATGCGCTGGATGCTAGATGACGAGGTAAAAGAGGTCTATGCCGAAGTGAGTAACCACATTGGTCATCACGATTTCGACGATGTGGGCTTCCTGAGTTTGGGGTTTGTAAAAGGTGTTTTTGGTACGCTAGATGCCTCTTGGTCACGCCCGAAATCGTTTCCTACATGGGGCGATGTGACGCTAGAGGTGATAACCGAACGCGGTACGCTCTCGATGGATATGTTCGCCCAGAACCTCGTCCTCTACTCCGATAAGACCAACAGCGTGAGCTGGCATAACTGGGGCGGCAATATGGACGACGGTTTAGTAGCCGCGTTTGCAAAGGCGGTACGAGAAGAAACACCTGTTCCCATTACCGGAGTGGATGGCTTACGGGCGGCAGAGGTGGCTTTTGCGGCGTACCGCTCTGCGGAGTTACACGCTCCGGTTACGTTACGCTAACGCAAAATAGGGTGTTACGAATTCGTTACAAAAGAAAGGGAAGGAGAGTAGGTTTTATGGCTTACAAACTACGTTTACTATCGGTTTTGGGTTTGGGAGCGTTGGTACTGTTTGCGCCCACATTGGCAAAGGCGCAAAAACTAGAGGAAGAGGACGACAGCAAAGCGGTTGCCTCGCATCCGACCTACCTCATCAATATCGACACGCCCTATATGCCGCATAAGGGGCATATTCACTTTAGCGCAGACGTGCGCCCCTTCGGAACCGCCGAAAACAACACCTACTCTACGCTAGGACTGGAGTACGGTTTTAGTAGTACTATGGCACTGATGTTTCGAGCAGGGGGCGCAAGCCGACAACTTATTACCCCTGGGGCGGTTCCACTTCTGGCAGGGGGGCGCGAATACGAGGCGGGAGTGCGTTGGATGTGGAACCAGAAAAGAGATATGCTGTTTGGGGTACAGGGAAGCCTGCTTATACCCACCAGCCGCCCCGACAACCGAGCTGCAATCGGCGGAGAGGCGATGCTTGGCAAGAAGTTTGGCAACAACATCATGCTCTACTTTACTCCCAAAGCGACTTTTGGTTCTGCGCTACTCGCCACACTCGGCGGGGGAGTTCAGTTCCAGTTCGAGCCGAATATCGCCATTATCGGCGATGTGCAGATTCCGATTATCGGGCAGAACGGCTTCAATACTACCAGCGGAGACACCATCAAGAAAGAGCTATGGGGCTTGGGGCTTCGCTATAACCCCTCGGTGTTTCGCGGCAAAGCCAGCCTCGATTTGGGTGTTACCAATGGGGTAGGGCGTACTCTAGGGCTATCTACCTACAGTGCAACCGCAGGCAGTGCGGCGTTCTACTTTAGCGTCAATCTGCGCCCATAAGCCAAAAGGAATAGAGGAGAGAGGATGGCGTTTACCGTTGCCATAGATGGTCCGGCAGGGGCAGGGAAAAGCACCGTAGCGCGGCGTGTTGCCAAAGCACTAGGGTTTACCTACATAGATACGGGGGCGATGTACCGCTCTATTGCGCTACAAGTACTAGAACAGAGTATCGACCCCGAAGCGATAGAGACCGTGAGCGACCTCGCGCATGGCTCGGCTATCTTCCTCTCTCCTTTGGATAGTATGGGAAATCAGAAGGTCTGTGTTGGGGGGCGTGATGTAACACAGGAGATTCGTACCCCCGAAGTGTCTCAAATGACCTCTCGCATCTCGGCGATACCGGAGGTGCGTAGCGCGATGGTAGAGCTACAACGTAGCATTAGCCGCCAAAGTGAGCATGGGGTGGTGCTAGAGGGGCGAGACATCGGGACAGTGGTGTTCCCCCAGGCAGAGGTGAAGATATTTCTTACTGCCAGTGCCGAAGAGCGGGCGCAACGGCGTTTTCAGGAGTTACAGGCAAAAGGAATCGAGATGCGCTTTGAGATGGTGCTTGCCGAACAGATAGAGCGGGATGAACGCGACTCGCAACGTGCCGCTTCTCCCCTCAAAATTGCCGACGACGCGCACTACCTTATGACCGATGGATTGACTATTGAGCAGGTTGTACAGAAGATAGTCGATATGTGTACAGATAAGGGGTATGGCGCATAATGAACAAAACCCCTCCCAAAACCTCTCCCATTCCCACACGTTTAGACCACCGAATAGGGCATTTTGCGCTAGGGATTATCACGCGCATTTTCTTTGGAACGTATGGGCGTATGCGGGTACTTGGTACAGAGAACATCCCCAAAACGGGCGCACTTATTTTTGCGGCGAACCATGCCAGTTATCTCGACCCACTGGTAGGCTGGTCTGCGATATGGGGACACCGTTTGATGATAGGAGTGGCACGCCATGAGATATGGAAGAACCGTTTTGTCGCTTATGTACTAACCTGCATGGGGTCGATACCCGTACATCGCCATAAAGCCGATGTTGCGATGTTGCGGCAGTGCTTAGAGGTACTAGGCAAGGGCGAGACGGTTGGTATATTTCCAGAGGGAACCCGTACCTACGATGGGCTACTAAACCCCGCAGAGCCAGGGCTAGGGCTACTCTACCATAAGAGCCAAGCCCCCATTGTTCCCGTTGCCCTCATAGGTACTTACGAGATGTTTCCGCGGGGGGCAAAAATGCTGAAACGCGCTCGGCTTACGGTTATCATGGGGACTCCGCTTACCTTTTCAAAAGAGACCTCTCGCGAAGAGATAGGGGAAGTGGTAATGCGCGAAATTGCGAAGCTAATGACCGAGAATGGCAAGCCTACTCTGCCACCTACCCCCGAACGCGCCGCTCTACTCCCCAAAGGAGAATAACCCGCATTGATTAGGAGGTTTCATCTATGTCGCTAACTGTTACAGAGCACGCTCTCGTCTTGCATATTCTTACTCAACTACGCGACGAAAACACTCCTCACGAAGCGTACTTCTCCCTTACTCATACCCTCTCTCGGATACTACTGATAGAGGCAACCCGCTATCTCCCCCTTGCCTCCTTTCCGATGCGTACCCCCATGGAAGAGACCACTGGCGCACGGATATCGAAGCCGATTGTCCTCGTGCCGATTTTACGGGCGGGTTTGGGAATGCTCTCTGCTGCAACCGAACTACTCCCTAGCGCAAAGATAGGCTTTTTGGGGTTGCAACGCAACGAAACCACCGCCATAGCCGAATCCTACTACTGTAAACTGCCCGAAATGGTAAGTGCTACCGCCATCATCCTCGACCCCATGCTTGCCACAGGAGGCTCAGCAGAACAAGCCATTGTGCGCCTTATGACCGAAGGAGTGGAGGAGATTATTCTGGTATGTGCCGTTGCCTCACCGGAGGGTGTGGAGTACCTTACAGAGCATTTCCCTGATGTGCATATCGTGGTAGGTGCGCTGGATAGATGCTTAAACGCACAAAAATATATCCTGCCCGGCTTGGGAGATTTTGGGGATAGACTATTTGGCACGTAGATTCTAGGGAAGATATGCTATAATCCTAATAGTTAGGGTTCAGTGGGCTTCCCCTGTACCTGTAGATTTCTGCTCGAACGCCGTTTTGGGTTCGACGTTTTAGGAGGCAACGATTGAAGCGCATCTCTGCACGACGGATACTCTTATCCGCGTTACTGGTATCCAGCCTGTTTGCCCTCTCAGGGTGTACTGGAACGGTCTATAACGATAGAGTTCCTGTTCCTGGTCTCTCTGAAGGCATCTATACGCACTATATCTTTCAGGCAGTTCTGTTCCACCTGTTACAAGTTCCCATTATCGGTGTAGTGTTGTGGCTTTGCTGGCGTGTGCTGTTTCCACCTTACTATAAGGTACGCACCAAAGGGTTGAGCATAGAGTTATGGGTTTCTAAACGTAAGTTTCCTTGGGCTTCGCTCTCTCAGGGCTTTATTGTTCCTGTTGCCCCCGACCTCAAGATGAACTTTGGATCCGCAAAAATCGCACGAGACTGGGGCGCAAACCGCGCTCAGTACGAGGCAGAAGAGGTGGCACCCCTTCGACCCGGCGACGCTTTCATCGGTTCTGGGGCGCGTTATCGTTGGAAGCACACGGCTCTTGCTGTTATCTTCGATGAACAGAAGCGTACCAATACCGAACTGCTTACCCAAGCCCTACGTACTGCGATAGCCAAACTCTCCGCAGAAGAGGTTACTTCTGCTCTTATCCCCGACCTTACGGATAACCTTATCGCACAACCGAACTGGATAACAGACGAACAGCGCGAAGAGACCGCCCGTAAAACTGCCCGCATGATGCTGGATGCCCTTGTAAACGCAAACAGCGACCTCAAAGTAGCGCGTATCTGGGTGTTCGATCCGCGTAACCGCGATATTTTTGCGGAAGAGATGGAGAAGTGGCAAGAGGAGTACGACGCAAAGACCTCTGCACAGTCCGCATAACGTTTGCGGTATCAATCCAATAGAAGGGGGCAGATGCACCACTGCATCCGCCCCCTCTTTTCTACGGTACTCATAACCCAAAATAACTAGGAGATAGAACCTCTATGGCAGGAAACACCGTCACCTTCAAAGGCAACCCCCTCTCTCTGGAAGGCAATACGCTTCAAGCGGGAGAGAAAGCCCCCGATTTTACGCTTCAAAGCCGCTCTTTGGCGGACATTAACTTGGCAACCTACGCGGGGAAAACCCTGATTCTCTCGGTAGTCCCCTCTCTTGATACCTCTGTCTGTGCACTTCAGACCAAGAAGTTCAACGAGAAAGCCGCCCAACTTCCCGATAGCGTTGCAGTGCTAACCGTAAGTACCGACCTTCCCTTCGCGCAAGGACGCTTTTGCGGGGCAGAGGGTATCGACAAACTAGAGACCGCTTCCGACCACCGCGATACCAACTTTGGGAAGGCGTATGGCGTTCTCATCGCAGAGGGTGCGCTTGCCCGTATCCTCACCAGAGCCATCTTTGTCGTCAATCCTGAAGGTGTTCTTAGCCATGTAGAGTATGTTTCGGAAGTGACGCACGAACCGGACTACGAGGCGGCACTAAACGCCATAAACGCCTAACAACAAGTGAGTAGGGGGTAGCAGTAGCCATGAAAAGGCAATGGGTAAGAGTGCTTGTCTGTCTTTTTCTGATACTGCTACCCTGCTTTGTTTTTGCACAGGCTCCTGTGCCTCCTCTACGTATCGACCCCTTTACTCCCCATATCCCTGCCCGTGCTATCGCTTATCAGCGGCTACATCGTGTTATCAACCTTACGGGGATAGCGTGGAGCATTGGGGGACTGTGGCTGTTTATACGGCTTGGAGTAAGCACCCGACTGCGTACTACGCTCTACCGCCTTCTAAAACGCCCCCTACCCCAAGAAGAGAGTACTCCCACGTTTCGTGTGCTTGCACTCTATAGCGTGGTTTTTCTTGTGATTGTAAGGCTGTGGAGTTTGCCGTTTGGGTTGGCGAACAGGGCAGTAGAGGCGCACTACGGTTTTGGTAGGCAGAGTTTGGGCGGCTACTTTGCCGATATTCTGATGGGCTTGCTGCTAGAACTACCTCTAATTCCCCTCGTTTGGGGCGGTTACTGGCTTTTTGTGCGCTCTCCGCGTCACTGGTGGCAGTGGGCTTGGGGGCTACTGACTCCCCTTCTCCTCTTTCAGTTTGTTATTCAGCCTGTCGTTATCTCCCCCCTCTACAACCACTACACTCCGCTCCCCGAATCTCCTCTAAGGCAGGATATTTTGGCACTTGCAAGTAGAGCGGGAATCCCAGAGACACGGGTGTTTGTGGAGGATACCAGCAAGCGAACGGCTCATGTAAATGCTTATGTGATAGGTTTGGGAATGAGCCGGCGCATTGTGCTAAACGACACGGGCTTAAAGGAACTGCCCAAAGATGAGATGCTGGCAATGGTAGGGCATGAGATGGGACACTATGTAGAGGGGCATATCTGGATATTTTTTGTGTGTAGTGTGTTTGGGGCAGGGTTTTTTCTGTGGTTCTTGGCAAAAGTACTGCCCTTACAAACCAAAAGGCTGTACCGTCTTGGTTTCGTAACGCACACCACCGACCTCGCGGGCTTACCGAGTATACTTCTCACGATAAGCCTGTTTCTTCTTATACAGTATCCTGTTATCAATCTCACTTCGCGCTACTTGGAGCATCGCGCCGACGCTTTTGCGCTGAGGGTTACGCACCTAAACGAAGCGGCGGCACGACTACAGGTGGGATTTGCAGAGCGGGATTTTATCGACCCCGACCCTCCACGTATTTTGCATTTGTGGTTTGGAACCCACCCAACGATTAAAGAGAGAATAGAGTTCGCGCTTACCGAGAAGGAGTAATCGAGGAATCGGCGCGGAACGGGCGCATAGTGCGCGGTGAGAGTACCAGAGCAGGGGGAATCTCTAAGGCAGGTTTTCCGTTAGGGTCTCCACCCTCTACAATGCGGAACGGTTTGAGGTGTATCACTCCGCCGGGGCGTATCTCTATCCCGTCTTGGGTCTGGTTCTCTATTTTGAGTTGTTTTAGCCCATAACGGTAGCGTATATACTCTTCAGGGGTTTGGTTGTTTGATACTCTACGCCGTATTTCTAAAAACGTGAGTTGAACCTGATATATCCCTGGCGGAAAGTTTCCTAGTTGCCACTTCCCGCTCTCTCCGAAAAGAAGAGTAACTCCTTGTGCCTTCCCCGAAGGGTTTTGCGGGGTGATAGTCAGTCGCAAACGCCCCCCAGGAAGGGGCGCGTCTTCTACAAGGGTCTGCCCAGAGACCAGTGCGCCTCTTTGCCCCGTAGGCAGCGTAAAGGGGGCATTGGGTATAAAATCCGAAATTGGCGGCACATCCTGATAGAAGTGTGAGAAGAGATGAAGGCGCAACGCAAGCGGCTTTCCTTGATGGTGCGGAAAGGTGGGGAGAAGAAACAGCCCCGGTTCTCCATCCCAAACCCTAAACGGACTCTCCATCTGCTCCTTGCCCCCCTGCTTTGTAAGAGAGAAGGTTCCTTCGATAACTCCATTCTTCGCCTCTTTGATACTCAGGATACAGTTCACCACTTCTTTCGACTCTCCTTTCGCCTCTTTGGGCAGGTGGAGGGTGAACTCATTGGGGTAGGATTGGGAGAGAATGAGGCGGGTAGGCTGGTTTATGGGGTCAGGTTCGGGGGCGTAGGGCGGAAACGGGTTTTTAACAAGAACAGCGTAAGGGCTGGTTAGGGACGCGGCTTCGGTACTGTTTTGGGGTTTGGTAAAGTGTTTTGTCTGTTCGTCCGAGAGGTAGCCTAGCGCGGCAGTGCCGTAGCAGTGCCTTTGGAGCGGAAGGAAAACGTTTTTTATTTGGAAGGGTAGTTTTTTACTCGTCCCCGATTTCGTCTTGAGAACCACTTCGCCGCTTACCGTGCGAAGCGTATCCGCCTTTTTGTCGGGTGCAGAGAGGCGAAACAGTTGCCCCAATCCTTTAGGAAAAGGAACAGGGGCTTTGTTCTCTTGAGTAGTGAGGGATTTTCCCTGACTGTCTACGGCAGTAATACTCTCGCCAAAGCCTTTGAGTGCTTTTTCTGCCCTCTCTGTAAGTGCCATCACTTGTAGGCTCAGTATCACTTGGTCGAGGGGAATATCTACTTCCGACAGGAGGTTCTGGTTGCTCATCGTGCCGATAACTTGGCGCACCGAGACCACATACTCTCCTACTGTGGTAGCCATATTGGCGATGTAGCGGGGGGTGGGCTGAGGTCCCATCTCCTTGATGTTCGCTCGTTGCACCTCACCGCCGCCTTTTAAGGGAGATTCGCCACGCCTTATAGAGTTACTCGGACTGCCTTCCCGCCTACGATTCCGATTGGACAAAAATAGAATAGACCCCAAGAGTATGGCAGCGACCATCGTCAGCGTGACAAAGCGATTGCCCCCCAAACTAGGCTGTTGCTTGAGGGTGTTGTGCCTACTCGGTTTGTGCTGTGGTCGTACTGCCATGAGGGCTTAACCTCTATTTTGCAAGGCGCAGATACCGCTTTGCTCCTACTTTGAGAACCACACCGATAAGAGCCTCTTGAGAGTAGTCTGCCTTTACGTTGGTAACTTTTTCACCGTTCAGGCTTACTCCGCCTTGCTCTATGAGGCGGCGGGCATCTCCGGTTCCTTTTGCAATTTTCGCCTCTGCGAGTAGGCGGCATATCCATATCTTCTCTTCGGTTAGCCCGGCTTGGGTTAGCGAGAATTCGGGCATATCGGTAGGTATCTCACGGGCGGAGTGAACACGGTTCCACTCGTTATCTGCCTGTACTGCGGCATCTGCTCCGTGATAGATAGTGATGATTTCGCGGGCAAGCCTACGCTTTACGTCTTTGGGATTAGTCTCTCCCGTTTCAGCTTGTTTCAGTAGAGCGGCAATCTCCTCTTCGGGTACGTCGGTGCAGAGAATATAGTAGTCGCGCATCATGGTATCGGAGATAGACATGAGTTTGCCGAACATGGAGTCGGGGGTTTCTCGAATACCGACGTAGTTCCCAATAGATTTGCTCATCTTCTTCACGCCGTCCAAACCTACGAGTATCGGCATAAAGAGACCTATCTGCTGGTCTTGTCCCATCTCCTTTTGCAGTTCGCGCCCCGCAAGGATATTGAAGGTCTGGTCTTGCCCTCCCATCTCAATATCCGCCTCTATTGCCACCGAGTCGTAAGCCTGTGCAAGCGGGTAGAGGAGTTCGTGGAGGCTAATGGGTTGATGGGTGGCGTAGCGGTTTGCGAAGTCCTCACGTTGTAGGACTTGTGCTACCGTCATGCGGGAGGCGAGTTTTACGGTCTCGGCGAAGTCGAGTTTCCCTAGCCACTCCCCATTAAAGCGCACGAGCGTCTTCTCTCTGTCTAGTATTACGGAGAGTTGGTCTACATACGTTCTCGCATTGGCGTTAATTTCTTCGGCGGTGAGCATGGGGCGGGTTGCAGAGCGTCCGGAGGGGTCACCAATGAGGGCGGTATAGTCTCCGATGATAATAATGACCTGATGCCCTGCGTCCTGAAACTGGCGTAACTTGCGGAGTACCACCGCAAAGCCGAGATGGATGTCGGGGGCGGTGGGGTCTAGCCCTAGTTTGATATTAAGGGGCTTGCCCATCTTCTCTGCCTTCGCGAGTTTCTCTTCTAGCCCATTGGCGGGAACAATGCCGCTTGTGCCGCGCTTGAGGCGGCTGACGAGGGCTTGTAACTCGGTAGATACGTTATTACTTGTCTCCAAAACAGGTTTCCTTCTGATAAGTCTTTGGTGGTTTTTGGATTGCTTTGCTACAGGACAGATTGTTAGATTGGCGCAGTGCGTAAGGTGGTAGCCCTCATCACCAACCTCTTCTCCCAAGTTTGGGCGAAGAGGCGAATGCACAGTATAGTGAGGTAGTTACCTTTATGTACAGACGTACCTTGCTTGTAACGAGAACACCTTACTACTTTCTCTTTCTCCTAGAATTGGGAGAAAGATGTCCTGCAAGGACAGAATGAGGGCGAGTACGCTTACTTGGTTGCCGCTTTGAGGGAGGCAACATACTGGTAGACAATCTCCAAGAGTTCGGGGTTGTCTCGCTCTTTATGGATAAGGTTTACCAGCGACGTTCCTACCACGACTCCATCGGCGAAGGCGGCAATGCGCTCGACGTGTTCGGGGCGCGATATGCCAAACCCAACACATACCGGCTTATCGGTCTGTGCTTTGATGTTGCTTACCACGTCCTTGAGTTCGGTGGGAACATCGTCTCGTACCCCAGTCACCCCTGTTCGGGAGACGCAGTAGACGAAACCGGTAGAGAGAGCCGTTACGATTTCGATACGCTCTTGGGTACTGGTAGGCGCAAGCAGAAAGATGGTATCTAGTCCCTCTTGAGTAGAGATTTGCTTCCACTCTTCTGCCTCTTCGGGGGTGAGGTCGGTAACGATATGCCCATCTGCCCCTGCCTCTTTGGCGAGGTGTGCGTACTGTGCCAGCCCATAGTGTCGAATGGGGTTGTAGTAGGTCATGGGGATGATGGGGAGGTCTGGAACGCGCTCGCGTATCTGCCGCAATATCTCCATCACTTTAGGTACGGTCATGCCGTTCTCTAGGGCGCGTTGCGAGGAGGCTTGGATACTCGGACCGTCTGCGAGAGGGTCGCTGAAGGGGATACCGAGTTCTACACAGTCCGCCCCTGCTTTGGCAAGGGTTTCGACGAGTGCGACAGTCGCTTCTGCGGAGGGGTCGCCGGCGGTAACAAAGCAGACGAGTGCCTTTTCGTTACGGGCGCGGAGGGTGTTGAAGTGTTCGGAAAGACGGCTCACTAGGCTAACTCCAGAGAACGGACGACGGTGCTCATATCTTTGTCTCCACGTCCGGAACAGTTGATAATAAGGATGGTGTTTGGGGTGAGTTGGGGGCGCATTTTTTCGAGATAGGCTACCGCGTGTGCGGTCTCTAGGGCACAGATAATGCCTTCGCGGTGCGCTAGTTTCTGCAAGCCCTCTAGTGCTTCGCTGTCCGTTACCGAGACGTACTTGGCGCGTCCGGCATCTTTCATCCATGCGTGTTCGGGACCTACACCGGGATAGTCTAGCCCCGCCGAAATAGAGTGGGTGATAGCCACCTGCCCGTCGGTATCCTGCATCAAGTAACTGGCAGAGCCGTGCAGTACCCCCATTGCCCCTGCGGTTAGGGGGGCACAGTGCTTGCCACTGTCTAGCCCCTCACCTGCCGCCTCTACCCCAATTAAGTTGACGGTAGTGTCGTGTAGGAAGGGGTGGAAGATACCCATTGCATTGGAGCCGCCGCCCACACACGCGATAACGGCATCGGGGAGTCTGTTCTCTTTTTGGAGTATCTGCGCCCTTGCTTCGCGCCCAATAACAGACTGGAAGTCGCGTACAATCATGGGGTAAGGGTGAGGACCTACCACAGATCCGATGATGTAGTGGGTATTGCGGACATTCGTTACCCAGTCTCGAATGGCTTCGTTGGTAGCATCTTTGAGGGTCGCGGTTCCGCTGGTAACAGGAATCACTTTCGCGCCGAGTAGCTTCATTCGTGCGACGTTTAGGGCTTGGCGGTGGGTGTCCTCTTCGCCCATATAGACCTCGCACTCAATGCCAAAGCGAGCGCAGACGGTAGCGGTTGCGACTCCGTGTTGCCCTGCACCGGTTTCGGCGATAATGCGGGGCTTTCCCATTCGCTTTGCGAGCAGGATTTGTCCTAGCGCGTTATTGATTTTGTGCGCCCCCGTATGGCACAGGTCTTCGCGCTTGAGGTAGATTTTCGCGCCGTACTCTTCGGAGAGGCGTTCGGCAAAGTAGAGTGGGGTGGCGCGTCCCACATAGTCTTGCAGGTGCGCGTCGAGTTCTTGCTGAAAAGCGGGGTCTTTTTGAGCGGCGGCGTATGCTTGGGTCAGCTCGTCCAGAGCGGGGATAAGGGTCTCTGGCACAAAGCGTCCCCCGTATACGCCAAACCTACCGCGAGCATCGGGCAGAGCGGCATACTCTGTGTTCGCTATCGTCATGGGGATGGCTCACTCCTTTTTGGGGTTAATAGACGAGAGGGGAGGCGAAAGCCAGACGTGCCTCTCTTTTGGTGTCTCCATTATACAGTATTTGACAGGGATTTCGTGCGATAAGTCGCGCTTTGGAGAGGAAAGAAGGGGTTATCTTTGCGTTTTAGGTGTTGCGAAACAGTTTGCGTATATCGAACTCGTCTCTGCTCTGAATAGGGACTTTCTGAGGGCGTTCGGGGTTAGTTTGCGGTTACAGCACAGCCTCGCCAAGTGCTGATGCAAGGGAGTGCATCGCTGGATACTAAATCTATATACCCTTCTCACACCGCTCCATGTTGTATGAGAAGGGTATAGGAGTAATGAGTATCTTGTCAATAAGCAAGCGAAATGTTACGCTATTCCCTCAAGGTTCGCATCCTGCTTAGTCACAGCTATAGTTCCAATAACTCTTTGGGGAAGTGAGTTAGGATGGTGTTGCCGGTCTCGGTGATAACCACATCGTCCTCAATACGCACCCCCCCGAACCCTTCGATATAGACACCCGGCTCTACCGTCCAGATCTGCCCTACCTCAATAGGTTCGTCTATGGTAGAAGAGAGTCTGCCGGAGTCATGGACGAGGGTTCCCAAGCCATGCCCCAGCCCATGCCCGAAGTACTGTGCCAACTCCTTCTCGTCTAAAATCTGACGCGCTAGTTTGTCTACATCGCGCCCGTTTACACCCGGTTTTAATGCGTCGATACAAGTGGTCTCCGCCTTCAATACTTGATCGTAGACCTCTTTGTGGCGTTCCGTCGCTCTGCCTACCACAATCGTTCGGGTGATGTCGCTACAGTAGCCTTTGATTTTACAACCCAAGTCAAACGTAACGAAATCGCCGCTCTCTAGGGGCTTGTCGCTAGGAACCCCATGGGGACGCGCACTCCGTTCTCCGCTAACCACAATGGGAGGAAACGAGATAGTAGAGCCGTGCTTTCGGAAGAACTGCTCTATCTCGTAAAGCAGTTCGTTCTCCGTTACGCCCACCTTAATTTGAGTAAGCAGGTACTCAAGGCAAGCATCTGCGAGTTGGCAAGCCTCCTGAACCAGAGCAATCTCCGCCGCCGATTTCACCTTACGTAGTTTGTGAATGGGGTCTTCGTCGGGTACAAAAGTGGTGCCTTTTAGCGTCTTTTTCCACTGATTATAACTCCCTACCGTCACCTGGTTCTCGTCGATATGCAGGGTAGAGATACCCAGTTCGCCCACCTGTTTTTGTAAAAACTCCACAAAACTAAGAGGACTACCGTAGGTAATGGAGGGGAGGTCTGTTACCTGCTCTTGTGCTTGTACGGTGTAGCGGCTATCGGTTATCATCAGCCCGCTATCGGATGTTACCAGTACCACCCCGAACGAACCCGTAAAGCCCGTAAGCCACTGCACATTGGCAAGGTTGCTTACCATAAGGGCAGGAATAGACTGCGCTTTCAGGCTCTGCTGTAGGCGTTGAAGATTGCTCATGCTATGCTTTCACTTTCTAGGGTGTGTTGTGGTTTACTTGTCCGATTTGCTTCCGAGCCACCGCACTGTATTCTCTACGATTTTGAGAACGAGGGGCTGTTTGTACACGTCAAACGTCTCGTGACCGGGACGGAAATAGACTACTTTTCCTTTGCCAACCTTCCACACACTTCCGCTATGAAAGGTCTCTCCCGCGTCCCACTTCTCCTCAAAGACGGTTGCGTCGGGGGTAGGCACATGAAACGGTTCGCCGTACATTTCGGTATGCGGAATATCGAAGGTCTCTGGTATCCCCTTCGCAATGGGGTGGTTGGGTAGAAGGGTGCGAACATGGCTTGGCTTACCGTCTCCGCGCACAAAAGGAAAGACACAGAGCGGCAGTTTAATACGTAGAGTCAGCGTTCCATCAGCGTTTTGTACCTTTTCGACGATAGGAGTCATCGGTTCGGTAGGGCTAGGTTGCCGATGCTCTGGCGCAATCGGCTCGACGTGAACCCCTTTGCGCTCTGCGGGAGTAAGTGCTTTTAGCGCGTCCTGAATAGAGCGTTCGTTCATGGTCTCCATAAAGGGCAGAGACCAGTGCGCCGAGTGCAGGGCAAACAACGAAAGTTTCCCCTCTTTTACGCGCCGTGCTATCTCTTTTGCGCGTTCTATTTTGAGGTCGTTATGCCGCTGGTGTCCCCACCAAATCAGCACATCGCACTCGTCCAGCGTCTCTTGAGAAAGTCCCTGCTCAGGGTCATCTAGTCCCACCGATTTCACGGTGAACTCCGGTTCGCGCTCGTTCTTGTCGCGTACCAGTTGGCGGAAATACTCGGCGATATGGTTTCCCAAAAAGTTGGGGTATATCTGCTTTTGGGCGGGTTGGCGTTCGTCCCACACCACAATGCGTATTGGTTTCCGGTATTTCGCGGGTTTCGCCAATGCCATTGAACTCAGTAGCCCAAGCCCAACTACTCCCATTAAAAGCCCTATTCGTAATCTCATAACGAACCTCCCATCCTCTCTTGTGTTTTTTATAGAGGGAAAAACAGACTTCTATCTGTTTCGTCTCTCGCACTATGAAATCCTTCTCATACTTTTTATAAGGCAAAATGAACTAAACCTACTTGCATTGTATCAAAAGAATTAATAACTGATGTTACGCGGTCTGTTTGTAATAACAGATTGTAAGTCTTGTCTTGTGGTAAACTAGAGGTATGAACAACGACCTCCTAGATACCTATACGGACTACCTTATCTGCTCTTTCGGTCAAACGACAGCAACCGGGCTGTCGGCTCTCTTGGATGCCTCTGTGAGCCATGACCGCATTACTCGGATGCTGTCAGGAGCCACATTGACCCCCGCCGACCTCTGGAAGAGAGTCAAGCCCCTCGTCCGAAAAATTGCCTCCGAAGCGGGGTCAACCCCCTCCCAAAACAGGTCGCAGAGGGTCTCTCTAGCAATCTCTTGGTTTGGGTGCGCCGCCAAGTAGAGCAGTAGGCGCGTGATATAGCCGGGCGGAACCTCTATCGGAGATTCTCCATCAATACTACAACGAAATCCGCCGAACATCTCGATACGCAGTTTAGGGGTACGCTCCATCTCTCTCCTCTTCTAGTAACGTTGTAAGTTCTGTTCGTGAAGGACTACGGGTAATCCTGCACCTATCGTAGCAGAGTAACGTCAAAAGTGCGTCAATTTTGTCAGAAAATAGCCCCCTCTAACCTTTAATCAAATTTTCACATCCTGCTAACGAATCCTTAAAACTCGTTCGACATAATTTCTACTGTCCTATAGAAAAACCTTTTAGGCACCCTTTTTAAGAAATGTTTCTACTTTTCAAGGAGACGAGAAAAATGTACCGCAATCGAAGTACAAAAAGTGGTTTCACCCTAATAGAGTTGCTCGTTGTTATCGCTATTATCGCGATACTCGCCGCAATTCTCTTCCCTGT
>OMJJ01000279.1 GCA_900299305.1 bacterium
ACGTCTACAAAAAGCCCCTCGTACTCCCCAAAGGGACGCGCTTTGTACTAAACGCTGAGTTCGATAACTCCGAGGACAACCCGCGCCAGCCTTCCCACCCCCCAAAGCGCGTAACATGGGGAGAGGCGACCACCGACGAGATGTGTATCGGTTTCTACCAGTACACTCTGCCCTATGTAAAAGGCATGGCTCCCATTACCAGCGATTAGCCACGCAACACAGCAAAACACCCCTCCTCTAAGAATGAGAGGAGGGGTGTTTCTTTTTGCTTTATCGCTTAACGCACTATCAGCGCGGAACAGGTGGCATGGCGCAGAACATTATCGCTCACACTACCCAATAGCAAGCGACGGAAGCCCCCTAGCCCCCGCCCACCAAGCACAACCAAATCTGTGTTTTCGCGCTCGGTATAGGCAAGGATTGCGTCCGCAGGGTGCCCTGCCTCCTGCTGTATGGTGTGGTCTACACCAGCCCCCTGCAAGATAGGAGCCACTTGTGCCTCAATTGCCTCTAGCACGTGTGCCTCATGTTCTCCCGAAACCACATCTTGTGCAGGCACAAAAAGTTGCGGCGACAGCGGCTCAACGGCGTTCAAAACGGTTAGGGACGTTGAAAAGGCTTTGGCAACCTCTGCACCTACCTCTAACGCACGGCAGGCTTGCTCAGAACCGTCAGTTGCGGCAACAATACGTTGTAACTCTTGGGGATTACCGCGAACCACCAGAACGGGACAGTGAGCATGGTGTACCACACCCTGCGAGATACTCCCCAAAAGAAGTGCCTCCCACTCATTTAGCCCACGCCCTCCCAGCACAATAGTACCCACCTTCTTGGTCTGTGCCAAATCCACGATACTCTCAATCGGATTTCCTATTTCGGGAAAGACCGTATAAGAGACTCCTTGCGTCTCCAAAACCTCCGTCGTATGTTGTAGAACCTCTTTTTGTACCTCCTGCTCATGTTCAAGAAGCATACCCACAGGCGGAGCGACATCTGCCTGTGGACCGGTATAGGCACTTATCGCCAAAATGTCAATCACATGAACCACAAGCACCTCTGCACCTAGCCGTTTGGCAAGGTTTGCTGTAAGCTGGGTTGCGTTCAATGCCTGTTGCGACCCGTCTGTACATAGAAGTAGTTTGGTAATCATGGTAATACCCTCCTTTCACACTTTGCTGTTACTACTCTTTTCCCTTCGCAAAGTGGTTATTCGAGACCTTCCACGTAGAAGTAAACTGAGCATCGGTAGGAAGCACAATCGGGGTCATGGGTGGAGGATTAGGGCGGTCATCCCGTATCAAATTCCCCGAAAGTATCCCATTCAGGTGAGTCTTTACAAAAAGCGAAGCTCGGAATTTGTTGTCGGGGCTATCTTTTGTCACACAGTTATAGAGAGTGTTGTTCGATACGTTTGCGCCCTCTGCATCAACCATCAAGCCAACCTCCACCGCACCCTCTACCAGATTACCCGTTACCACGTGTCCCCAACCCTCTACCCATAGCCCACGAGTAGAACTATAGATACGGTTGCCTGTAACAACGGCGTTTCTACCGTTCATCTTCACTCCTGCTTGCGCCCCATATATCGAGTTGCCGCAAACCGTAACGTCAAACGCGGCGGGTCCCATACGCACCCCGCAAGTACCTGGTGCAGGATTGATAGGGCAACGTATTGTGTTCCCCGAAACCACCACCGCATGAGCCGCTTTGGTAATATCTACCCCGTTTTTGGTGTTATTAAAACTGTTGCCCACAATCGTTATATCTTCGATGTCGCCGTTCAAAGTGTTCGGCTCTAGGTCCACTCCACTGTTACGCCCGTTTGCAAAGGAGCATCCCACAATACGAATGTGTTGTCCCCCCGTAATCGATATCTGGTTACGGATATTGTTCTCGAAATAACACCCTGTCACCAGTACATCATGCGGAAACTTTCCCTCTTTCGACTTTCCAAAATAGATTCCATCCCCAGCATGATAACCCCGTTCTATATCGCTAGGAATCTCTTTGATAAAGATGTCCTTAATCGTTACTCGATGCGATGTTCCTCGAATCCAGATGCCGTTTAGAGTACCAGTAGGGTTTGCATCATGCTCTCCATCAATTGTTCCCCCTTCTACCACCACGTTCTCTTTATCCGTAATATAAAACAGCCCCTTCGCTTTCAACTTGGAACGCCACTTCAGAACGGCGGCAGGAGAGAGGGTAACTTTCTGGTTGCTTTGAAGTTCGATACCTTTGGTAATAATATAGGTTCCTTTCGGAACAAAGACATCGGAGGCGGTCTCTATTGCCTTCTGGAAAGCGTTGGAGTCATCGGTAGCACCATCCCCCTTCGCTCCAAAGTCCTTTACCGATACGGTATCGCCGCTAGGTTTCTGTGCCGTAGCCATCATAGGAGTAAGAAGGGCGAAACAGCCTAGCATTAGCCCTCTACTCTTCCAAATATCGCGTAGATTCATCAATCTCCCCTCCTCTACTCTTTTACGTTTGCGGCATGGTTGTTGGAGACTTTCCAAGTAGACTCGAAATCTCTACCTGTAGGAAGCGTAATCGCCCGTACTGCCGGCGGGTTGGGTCGGTCTTCTCGCACCATATTCCCCGAAAGCACTCCGTTCGGGTGGTTACGCACAAAAACAACGCTACGATACTTGGGGTTGGCGTGTTCTTCGGTAATGCAGTTATAGAGCGTATTATTAGAGACATTCACGCCCTCACCATCCACGTACAGCCCCACTTCCGTCGCGCCCTCCACCAGATTACCCGTTACCACATGACCGTACCCCTCTACCCACAGCCCACGTGCAGAGGTATAGATTCGGTTGCCTGTTGTAACGGCGTTTTTCCCGTTCATCTTTACACCGTGTTCTGCGCCGTAGATAGAGTTTCCCGTTACCACCACATCATGCGCGGTGGGTCCCATGCGAACCCCAGCCGTATCTGCAGCAAAAGTAAGCAAGCAACGCATGGTATTTCCTGAAATAGTTACCGCATGAGCCGCTTTGGTAACATCCACCCCGTTCTTCGTCTGGTCGAAGGTGTTCCCTACAATACTTATATCTTCCACATCACCATTCAGAGAGTTGGGTTCTAGGTCGATTCCGCTGTTACGTCCATTCAAGAGGGTACAACCGGTAACGCGAACCTGCCTTGCCCCCGTAATAGACATCTGGTTACGAGTATTGTTTTCGAGGCAAACCCCAGTAATCAGGATATTATGCGGGAATTTGGTTTCACCCGTCGCCGAGCCGATATAGATACCATCCCCCAGATAGTAGCCCTTTTCGTTGTTGCTAGGCATATTTTTTATCCAAGTGTCTTTAATCGTGATGCGACGAGAGTTACCACCAATCCAAATGCCCCCTAGAGTACCCGTAGGGTTTTTGTCATGCTCTCCATCTATCACCCCGCCCTCAACCACCACATTCTCTACGTTATGAATATAAAAGAGGGACTGCCCTGTTTTATCCGAACGCCATTTGAGATTTGCGGAAGGAGAGAGAGTGATTTTCTGATTGTCGCGCAGTTCCAAACTCTTGGTGATAACATAGTTCCCTTTAGGAACAAACAGGTCTTCCGAAGCGTTAATTGCCCTCTGGAAAGCCCCCGTGTCGTCGGTAGTACCGTCCCCTTTTGCCCCATAGGTCCGTACCGAGACGGGTCCCAAATCGTCTCCCTTCTGTCCCAATGCAGAAGTACGTTGACGGGGTACTGCAAAACAGAGCAGAGTACCCAATACTCCCATGCCAACCAGTAAGATATGCTTTTCGCTAAGAACGCGACTCTTCTGTAACCAACGTTGCGTGTTCATCTGTTTGTGTTTCCTTATGTGTAACTATTTTGAAGCCTGTCGCCATGCTTGAAACATCAGTATCGTCCAAAGCGACGTACCCCAGTTGTTTTTATGACTACAATGCTCTTCCCAACGTTTTCGGATGGGCGCAGGGTTAAAGAACTCATCGGTACGGAGGCTCTCTTCCGAAAGGAGTTCCTCTGCCCAATCCCGCAACCCTTCCCTCAACCAGTCACCTACCGGAACCCCGAATCCGCGTTTGGGGCGGTCTATAAGGGACTGTGGTACATATTTATAGAGCAGTTGGCGCAGTATCCATTTACCTTGTCCTTCTCGTATCTTCATAGAGAGCGGCAGTGTCCATGCAAACTCATACACTCTGTGGTCGAGCAGTGGGTTTCTGCCCTCCAAACTCACCGCCATACTCGCCCTATCCAGTTTGGTAAGAACGCTATCCGGCATATAGTGAACGCTATCGGCATACATCATTCTGTGTACCAAGTCAGGAGTATTCACCCACGTTTCGGGCTGAGAAAGTACATACGGCAACTCCTCTGCAAACACCACCACCCGCTCCGAATCTTCCCACTGTGTGCGATACGACTTGTAAAAACTATCGGGGTTGCCCGCTTTAAGGTAACGAGCACGGGTTTGGAACGAGTTACCTACCCGTCGCAGTTTAGAGGTGGGTAATGCGGTTAAAAGCGGAGCCGTGCTCTGCATCGCAAGTTGAGTTCCTCCACGCAAGGGGGCAGGAATACGCATCAGCGATTCCCAAAGGCTAGTTGCTGTTCGGTACTGGGTATACCCCCCAAAAAACTCGTCCCCCCCATCTCCCGAAAGGCTTACCGTCACCTCTTTGCGTGCTAATTGCGATACCAGATAGGTCGGTATCTGCGAATCGTCTGCGAAAGGCTCGTCGTATATCTGCGGCATTTTAGGAATTACTGCCATCGCCTCTTTGTGGGTTAGGTAGAGTTCGGTGTGGTCGGTTCCCAAGTGCTCTGCTACCTGTTTTGCCACTACCGCTTCATTAAAGCCAGCCATCCCCAAGCCCTTATCCTCAAACCCAATGGTAAAGGTACGCACGGGGGTACGGCTCTGTGCCTGCATCAGCGCAACAATAAGCGGCGAATCTATTCCCCCCGACAAGAACGCCCCTACCGGAACGTCTGCTACCATACGAATACCCACCGCCGCCCGTAGCAGAGCATCCAGTTGCCCCAGTGCCTCTGCATCCGTTCCCTTAAAAGGAGATTGAAGGCTTTTCGCCGCTTCGTCATGAGCAGACCAGTAGGTAACGGGGCTTGCCGTGCGCCAGTTCTTTTCGCAAAAGGTGATGTATGCCCCCGGAGGCAGTTGCTGTACCCCCTTATAGATAGAGTACGGGTGTGGAATATAGCCGTGACGCACGTAGAGCGCAAGTACATCTCTATCTACCTCTTCGGGAAAGCGCGGGTGGGCGCGAAGGGCTTTCAGCTCTGAACCAAAAACAAGGGTGCTTCCAAAGCGTCCCCAGTACATCGGCTTCACCCCAAAACGGTCTCGTACAAGGGTAAGGGTGCGCTCTTGTCTGTCCCAAAGGGCGATACCAAACATTCCCCAAAACTTACGCAGAGCGGCTTCCAGCCCCCACTCCTCAATACAAGCCAACATCACTTCGGTATCCGAGTGCCCACGAAAAGAGTAGCCCCGCTCTCGCATCTCTTTACGAAGGTCGTTGTGATTATAGACTTCGCCATTAAACACCATCTCGTACCGCCCCGATACAGACGACATAGGCTGATGCCCTTCGGGGCTAAGGTCTACAATAGCAAGACGGCGAAACCCGAGTGCCAAAGCGCAATCGGGTTCCAGATAGTAGCCGCCGTCATCGGGTCCTCTATGAAAAAGAGAGGCAGTCATGCTTTCGATAACGTTTAAGAGCGTATCACGAGACGTATTGTCAAATTCCCATAGTCCGGTTAATCCACACATCGTTTTCTTCCTTTTACTCTGTTACAAGAGCCGCCTCTCCCCTTGCTTCAGGCGGCGGCGCGATTCGAGGTTTACGAGGTTCTGCAAACAGCGTTGGCAAGTAGAACATATAGGCATACATCATAACACCGTGCATCGCCCCAAAGAGGTTGTGCCACGAACCTCCTACAAACCAGATAAACAGGCAGTAGAGTACAAAGCGGAACTTATCCTCCCCCTCTTTGGGTCGTAGCCACGCCATACGAGTCATATAGACTAGAAGCGCCACATAGACAATAAGCCAGGGCCAGCCCACCTCTCCAAACACTAACACATAGATATTGTGCGCCCCAATATAGTGACCCGGCTTCAGTTCGGCTACATCGTGTTCAAAGGTAAACAGCCCTTTTCCATACCAGTTTTGGCGCATTGCAAGCTCTATCGAGTCGGAAAGCACACTCAAGCGCCCCCGATAGCCCGCTTGTTTATCGGTTACGTTTTGGAAACGCTGGAACTTCTTGTCACGCGAAATAAGTTCCCAGTTCACAATAAAGAGGGCGGCAATGGTTCCTACAACAATGGCGGTTTTCAAAATAGTAAGTGCAACCCGCTGATAGTCTTTTGCCTTCCACTGCAACACCATGCGCCGAATAGTCATCACAACAAGAGCGAGTATCATCAAGTAGAGCGAAGTACGAGAGTAGGTAAGGTAAAGAGCAATCACCGCGGCAACTCTTCCGGCAAAAGCGAGGCGTTTGTTTGCCCAAACCGAAAAGAAGATGCAGGTAACAAATACAAAAGCGGCATCGTTGGGGTTTCCAAAGATACCGGCAAAACGACCAGCGTTCTCGCTATTCTGTAGCGATTTTACATTAAACACCAGCACTGCGTAGTAGAGTGGAAAGCGATATCCCAACAACGAAACTATCGCGTTCAGGATTACCCCCCACTGCAACAAGTTCGAGTAGATGCGGAGTTCCTTTTTGCCTGCAAGCATAGTTGCGGTTGCATACAATGTCCAAACTCCGCGTAGATAACTCCGCACCGATTCGTAAGCGAACTTCATCTGGTCATCTAGTACCAAAAAGCCCCAAACATGAAAGATAGTGAGCCATAAAGCAAAAATATGGACGTATTTTACACGATTCCAGAAGGTTCTATCTTTGTAGGCACAGATAAACAGCCCTAGTACATAAACACCCAAATAGGCATAGATAACAAGTTGAGTACGGTCTCCCAACCAAACAAGAAAGCCCGTAAAAATGAGCGCAAGCTGAAAACAGAAGACGATACGCACTCTCTCTACAAGGTTCGCGCCCCAGTAGTAGCGAAACAACCGTGTTATGGGGTTACGGCTTTGAGGGTGTGCTATAGGTTGGGAGAGAGTTTCGGTACTCATGTTAGTTGGGTTTATAGGTATCTACTGCATCTTGTAAAATGTTCGCAACCTTCTGCGTTAGGTTGACCCAAGAGTACTCTTCCGTGTTCTTAATTTCTGGCTTCCAACCGTTCATTGCCTCCATAAGATGGTCGGCAATCTTATCAATTTCGTTGCCAGAAAAACGAGTGCCTAGCCCTGTATTCTTCGCAACTATCGCAATATCGCTCTCTTGGGGAGCCACAAGCAAGAAGGGAACCTGCAAGCCAATCAGTTCATACATTTTACCCGTCAGAATACCCTTATCCGCCACCGATCCTACTGCATCTACTGTAGAGATAACAGCAACAGTGCCCGCCCCTCTATAAGCCGAGTAGACTTCGGTACGCGAAACGCGCCCATGTATCACAATCTGGTCACTCACGCCAAACCGCTCTGCCTCTTCCAAAACGTGTTCGGGAGAGCTACCGTAGTAGTGCAGAAAGACGGGATGAGGGCATTTGCGCTCTTTCAGTTTCTGCATCGCCGCAGTAATGGGGGTAATAATACGCTTAGGCAGGTAGAACGTTCCTGCGTACACAATCGCAAAATGCCCAAAATCGGTAGGCTGAATTTTAGGAAGCGTTTCGGGGTCGAAGCCATTCATTACCACATGAAGGCGGTTCCCCAAGTTATGTTGCTTGTCTTTATCTTCTGCCCACGAAGGCGATACTATCATCACGGCAGAGGTAGTAGAGATAACATCTTTCTCCATCTCAAACTCCTCTTGGTACACGACATTGTGCGGGTCGGTTGTCCAAGGGTCTCGGTAGTCTAGCACATACGGCTTTTTAAGGCGTACCGATAGTTTTTTGGCGAGGTCATAGGAAAAGAAGGGGCTACCTGTAGCCAGTATCACGTCTACTTCTTCGGGCTTGATGTGGGCGCAAGCCTCCTCTACGGCGCGATACCAACCGATGTAAGGGTCTTTGTGCTGTTTTTTGGCGATTTCACGGCAGACTTTGCTCCACACCTTCCCAATAAAATCGCGGCGGCTTTTTACAGAGCCGGGGATGAGTTGCGGAAGATAGTGCTTTGTATAGAGGAGTTTTATACCCTCCTTTTTACAGTCTTCCACTACTTTCGGCGGGTTATCGGCATTTAGCCACGTATCGGGTTGGGGCGTAACCACCGTTACCTCGTAGCCAAGTCGCGATAGCCCCTTTGCAATGCTCCAAGTACGGACACACCCAATGAAAGGAGCAGGGGGAAAATAGTAGGATAAAAAGAGTACCTTGAGGCACTTACTCATAACATCTCCTCAGTGAAACCGAACGCTATTTAAGACTGTGAGGGGCTTGCCGAAACCCGCCTTGCCGCGAGTTTGCCTTGCACCCACCGATGGGGTTCTCTCACAGAAGCAACTATAAGAGAAGTAATAGAATCTTTGGTATGAACCCGATACAGAATGAGCACCGTGAGCGCAGACCACCAGTAGGCAATTGAGGATGCCCATGCCGCTCCTACAATGCCAAAGCGTGGAATCAGTGCGTAGTCTAGTACAATGGTAGCACATAGCCCGCTAAGAGTGGCATAAGCACTCACCTGCGGTTTTCCCAATCCCGACATAAGGGCAGTAAGCACTTTGGTAACGGCAAGCCCCATCATGCCCGGTAATAGCCACAGTGATGGAGCCACCGCCCCCGCATAGGGCTTACCATAAAACCACGGGATAAACCAAGGCATCACAATCAACGAACCTACCAAGCCCACCGCACTCAAGGAAAACGCGGTTCCCATCATCAACCCCGGTAGGGTTGCTCTCTCTTTCTCGGTTGCCCCCGCGATCTTGGGCTGTAGCACTGCGGCAATAGAACTTGGTATAAAGAGAACCAGTTCTGCCATTGAGACCGCGTTGGAGTAGAGACCCGTTGCGGCATTAGAGAGTAGTGCATTAACAATCAGCGCATCCAGCCTATAGTTGAGTTGTTGCGCTAAGTTCGAGAGGCACGACTTCAGCCCATAATGAACATACTGCGTAACCCAGTTTTCGGGCAGTTTCCAGTGATATACCACCCCATGCTTTCGCTTGAGCACCACAAGCGCGTACCCTACCGCAATCACGGTAGCGATGTTGTACAGATACATGGCTTGGAGGGTATTAAGATAGCGATGCAGAAACCAAAGGGGAACCAACACCACTACTTGCAGGAAGTAGGGCAGAAGCAAGGCGTTATTGCGTCCCGGAAAGTTCATTAGCCCCATAAGGGCGTTGGTAACAAATCCATGCGCTAGGAGAATAACACACTGAACATAAGAAGAGAAAATAAGGGAGGGAGATAGCCCCCTAAAAACCTGATTGTGTGCCACTGCCTCCAAAAACAGATAGACCAAAGCCAGAACGAAGGGCATTCCATACAGAAAGCGAAGGCTAACGGCAACAGAGTCTTTGAGGGTTCCTG
>OMJJ01000280.1 GCA_900299305.1 bacterium
TACCCGCATCGCGCAGTACGAGATGGCGTACCGTATGCAGACCTCCGTTCCCGACCTTATGGATTTGTCGAAGGAACCCCCTGCCACCCTAGAGATGTATGGACCCGAAGCGAAAAAGCCGGGAACCTACGCCGCAAACTGTGTACTTGCAAGGAGATTACTAGAGCGTGGAGTGCGTTTTGTTCAGCTGTTCCATCGTGGTTGGGACCAACATGGCGATTTGCCCAAGCAGATAAAAGGGCAGTGCTACGACGTAGACCAACCCTCTGCAGCACTGGTAAAAGACCTCAAACAACGGGGACTACTGGACGAAACCCTTGTAATTTGGGGAGGAGAGTTCGGAAGAACCGCCTACACACAAGGTACACTTACCAAAGACAACTACGGACGCGACCACCATGGGCGATGCTTTACGCGCTGGATGGCGGGGGCGGGGGTGAAGCCGGGAATGGTGCTTGGCGAGACCGACGACTTCTGCTACAACATCACCAAAGACCCCGTACATATCCACGACATGAATGCCACCATGCTTCACCTCATGGGAATTGACCATGAGCGGCTAACCTACCGCTATCAGGGGCGCGACTACCGCCTGACGGACATTCACGGGCGTGTAGTAAAAGAGATTTTGAGTTAGAGTGAAGGGGGTAGATGGCGATGGTAGCGACACCGATTAGCGAATTCGATAGCCTTGAAGTCAATATTGAGGGCATTGGCATGGGGGCTTGGATAGCGGTATTAGCGAATCAATCGGCGGCTAAGCAGATATCGGTGGCGGATGGTTCTACATTAGGTTCGCTTTTCAAGAAATCGGGGCTGTTGCGTGACACGGAGCAACACCACTGGGAGGGCGGAACATGGCTCTTTTGGATGTCGTTTCCCGTTTACCTCATATCTCGCGTTTGCAGATTGGGATGTGAGCATTTGATCCCAAAAGAATGAGAGGACACAAATCCATTGAACAACTTGACTCCTGAAGAACAAGATAAAATATACACAGAGGAGAAGTTTCGCCAAGAAGTGCGTATTCAGCTATGGAGAGAGCGAATAGCATCACTTTTGCCGCGATTAAGACATCGCATTAGTTCGAAACCTGGTGATATCCGTATGGAAACGAATTCAGCGGCTAAATATCCCGAAAATGGAGTGGGTTTGGATGCGGAACTGTCAGATGCCACCATAATCCCCTATCTGCCACTTGAGTGGCAAAAGGAAATTGCTTCGTTAGCCTCCGGTATTGCTATTGCTTTGATGTTAGGATATTTTGTTGGTATTATACGACACCAGCCCGATATCTACACACTCGGGCGCACTGACAACCGTACTCTTGTTGTCATCGCCTTTTTCTTATCTTTGTTTGGCTCAAGTTTCTGCCTGAGCGGGGTTTGCTGGCTTTTACGCCACTCACAACGTCGTTTTGCCCTGCTTGTCATCGCATGGGGCGGGATAACCTCAGCCTTCTTTGTATCTTTGCGTGCTGGCATAGCCGCTGTAATCTCCAATTGTCTTGGGTTGATGTACGGCAGTCAGGCAGGTAATTTTGAGATTGATACGCGAGAACAATGGACATATTGGTTATGGGGTAGCGTTATACTCTGGCGGTGGCATGGAGTGTGTACAGGGATGGCTTTTCCAAAGTACAACCATCAATCTCCAAAGCGATGCCTCCCCGACTGATACGCGCTGGCGTGGGGAGCATCGCCATGTTATGCTGGGCATTCCTCTATTTTCTGATGTCGCCGCTGCCCCTTGCGCTGTTACGCATAACGCTCACCTCCAATAAGCAGGATGTATATGCTATATGCCTTGCTATTGCCAAAGACCACCCAAACGATGTCGTCTATTTCGCACGTATGTATGGTATCAGTTTACCGCAACTGAATCCAGATCCTCAAACTCCACCCTCCCCGCCAACAGAATCTACGAACGAGATGACACCGCCTCAACAATCTCCCGATATGAATGATACCAAAACCACTTGGAACCTAGATTCAAAGGAGGAGGCATTAGCCGCAGGATTGGAAATTTACGAATTGAGTCACCCACGGGGTGCCAACTATCAAAAAGATGATGCTATATATAACCAGTACGCTATGTGGCGAAAGGAAGATAATGACCGAATTATGTCGCCTTCCAACTCGAAAATTGTTGACAAATTCAGAGGTCTGTTGCTAGATTGGTGTAATAATTTTAACGAAATGGTTTTCTATAAAGGAACCTACTCCGGGCATGCGTACAGCTATGTTACTGCTTCAACCGAAGAATTTCTTGGTTGCTTTATTCGCTTGATACAAGCGCCTGATGACCTAGGCATTACCAAGGCTGATGCAGATATTGCATACTCCAAATTACGAGAATGCCTGAATCGTCATAGGAATCCGGATACGACAAATGAGGCTAATAATCCTAGCCTCAAAGATGCCAACACATACTATCGCAATCACTTTTCTGAGTTGGAAAAACAAACCGACAATATGCTACAACTGGCTCGGTCTACGAACAGAAATGTTTGCCTGTACATAGTAGCTAATCGTCTAGTCTATTGGCTGGACAAAACAGCAAAGATAGATGTGTCAGAGGATGTTGATTTTTGTAGTATGCGAACCGCTTTCTTGTTAGATTTATGCAAATACAATTCAACTGCACAAGGAGATGGACAAGGAAGTCTGAAGATGGCATCAAAGCAAATGCGCTTGCCAGCGCAAAAGCACTCACCTGATGGCAAAATGCTTTTTCAAGTCACATCTCCCAATAACAAATTGGATGTCTCCGTCATAGAGATTACAGATTCTTCTAAGATACTCTACCCAGACGTTAACAATGAGCCTCAGCAAAAGCGTGACAAAGGAGTTGTTGCTGTTTTACGAAAAGGGGATTCTTGGATTCCTTTGTTAATGTGTGACACTCTAATACCAACAGGTGTAATCTGGGATGCATCGAGCGAGAGATTAGTACTTCACGCCTATTATACACTCCGCGCACCATGTGAAACGCCTACATTATATTTTATTGAGTTTGATTATGATATCACAGATGACCAACTCAAGTGGCGGAGGGTTGAGGTTACCGAGTATTAGTTCTTGTAAATGGCGCAATGCGCTGGCGGGCTAGGGCTAAATGCTGAACTTGCCCCGACTATGGTGTGAGAACGTATTCTTTCGATAGCGCGTAAGCATTATTGGCGTTAGACCATCATTCACAAGTTAGTGTATTGTGTGATTTGTCAAGTGGTTTGGGAGGAAATTTTTGTGGCTTCGTCGTAGACAGGAAGCATGAGCCAATCTCCCCCCACCAGCAAAAAATTACTGTGCCTCTCACTCGCGCCATTCAGCGTGACTACATACCCAACCAATCGGTTTCTCCTCCTGTGCAAGCCGTGGAGGAACGCCTATCTGTAATAGAGATGCACAAAGAGTGGGTTTGGAGTTGGGTAACACATGGAAACATACCAAACACCTGCTAGGCATTTGATAAGGAGCCGTCCGTGTTTTCTACCGCCTCTCTAAACTACTACTGGTTTCTGTATCGGCGTATGGTGGGTATGTCCATGCGGGGACAGATGCAGTACCGCGCCTCGTTTCTCCTGCTAACAGCGGGAAATCTGGGGCTGACCGCGATTGAGTTCATGGGGGTATGGGCGTTGTTTGCCCGTTTTGGAAACCTGCGCGGTTGGTTGATTACAGAGGTCGCGCTCTTCTACGGCGTTATCAGCATTGCTTACGCGCTTGCAGAGGGCTTTGCACGGGGCTTCGATACCTTCAGCGTACTTATCAAGGCGGGGGATTTTGACCGCCTCCTGCTACGCCCTTGCTCTACCGCGTTCCAAGTCGCTTGTCGGGAGGTGCAGGTGATGCGGGTAGGGCGGTTGCTACAAGGTGCTATCGTTCTCGCATGGGCGATACCGCATCTCGCTATCCACTGGACACTCGCCAAAGTACTTCTGGTAGGCTATACTATCCTCTGCGGAGCGTGTCTTTTTACAGGGCTACTGGTGATACAAGCGGTGGTCGCCTTCTGGACGGTGGAGTCGTTGGAACTGCTGAATATCTTTACCTACGGAGGGGTAGAGACGGGGCAGTACCCGCTTACTATCTACCGCCCTTGGCTAAAACGGATGTTTACGTTTTTGGTTCCTATCGCCTGTATCAACTACCTTCCGTTGGGGCTTGTTTTTGAGAAGCATAACCTGCTACAACCTCAGATGTGGCACTACACTGCGCCCACTATGGGGATTGTGTTTCTGTTGGCTACGCTTCAACTGTGGAGGCTTGGTGAACGGTTCTACCTCTCAACTGGGAACTGATAGACACGATTTTTAACTAAGGAGATTTTGTATGGCACTGAAAGCCTTGTTTGTGGGCGGTTGCCCTCACTCATTTCATCGTATGGAACCCACCCAAGCCCCTATTCAAGCCGTGTTGGAACCGCTTGGGTTAGAGGTTACATTTAACGGTGTGTGGCATCCTGATGGTGGCGAGGCGTTTACCGGCGACTACTCGGCACTGACTGCCGAAAGCCTAAGCCAGTACGATTTGCTGGTTCTCTATACAACAGGCAATGAGAGACGTGGCGCAGATGTTGACTCTATTCGCGACTTTGTAGCGCAGGGTAAAGCACTGGTAGGGATTCATAACGCCACCGACTCGTTTACCGACGACTCCAACTTTGTTCGCTTTATCGGTGGCAGATTCCGAACTCACCCCGCGCAACTCAGTATTCATGCGGAGATTGTGGATAAGGCGCATCCCATTACGCAGGGCTTAGAGGAGTTTGCTGTTTGGGATGAACTCTACCTTTTCTCGGACTACGAAGCAGAAAACGTACACCTATTAGCACAGACGCACAGTTACTCAGAGGGGGGAGTTGTGCCTATCGCGTGGACAAGGGAAGAGGGGGCGGGGCGTATCTTCTATATCTCGTTAGGGCATAACCCCAGTACCCTAGAAGACAGCAACTGGCAGAGGTTTTTTGCGAACGGGGTACTGTGGGCATTGAAGCAGAAGTAAACCCAAACAACAGTAGCAAATGAGACCGCTCTCTTGTAAGAGAAGCGGTCTCATTCTATTTTTGAGGCGTAGATTAGATAAGCGGCTAGTCCATACCGCCGCCTTTACCCATCATCTGCCTCATTGCATCTAGGGTCTCTTTGGAGGGTTTGGGCATTTTAGCCATTTTTTTGCGGTTCTCAGCGATGACTGCCTTCTGCTTCTCCATACGTGCATCTAGCTCTTTGGTGCCTTCTGTGCCATCTTTTTGCCCACCATAGTAGTCAGAGGAGATGTTCATGGCACTGGGGTCGTCTTTGGGCTTGGGCATATTAGCCTGCATCTCACGTTGCATCTTCATCGCCGCATTCATCTGTTCAGCCATTTTTTTCTGGATTTCTACGGGAGGAGGTTTCGGTTTACCATCATCTGTTTTTGCGTCTGCTGTCTTCTTGTTGGGGTCTTCGGTCATACCCGGCATCCGCTTCTTTTCTAACTCTCCTCCCTGTTTTGCGGCTTCGGGTTCTGCGGGCTTTTCGGGGGGGGCAGGGGGAGGGTTAAAGGCGTTGCTTACAAAGGCGACACCGCCTAGCAACGCGACAACTAAGATAGCAGTAGTGGTGTTGGAACGACGTTTCATGTTTGGAAAATCTCCTCAATAGGGCAGTCCGTCCTATTACTAGGGCGGTACAATCTAAACTCAATTATGCGTCGGTTTTGGCGCATTGTCAAGGTGTGCGTTGCAAATCTAGCCTTGTAGCAACCAGTCACACTCCTCTGGAGTGAGTTGGGTGTCTCCTGCGGAGAGTGTAGCAGAGAGGTACTCAGAGGTAGGGCAACTTACAATCGCACTGGCTGGAAAAGACTGACTGGTGATATAGGCAAGGGCAATGCTGTTTGCACTCACCCCGTACTTCTCACCGAGTTGTTTGGCACGGTCTAGCCTCTGAAAGTTCGATTCGCGGTAGTACGAATGTACCACAGAGCGTCCACTTTTGGGCGTAGGGTTGGGAATTTCACGTCCATACGCCCCCGCAAAGAACCCATTGGCTTGGGAGGAGTAGGCGGCAACAAAAATCCCGCTTTCCCGATGATATGAGAGCGTTTCGGAATCCATAAACTGCACGGTAGGGTCTCCGCCTACATTGGGGTTCCGTTGTGCAAGGCTCCAACCTATCTGGCTACCTACAAACCCGGTCAGGTTTTGCGCGGCAAGGTTTGCCTTCAGTTCTCTTATACGGAAGAAAGACCAGTTAGAGACTCCAAAGAATCGAATTTTTTTAGAAGAAATTGCGATTTGTAGGGTTTCGGCGATGTCTGCAATGGGGCGGTTCACATCGTCACGGTGTAGCCAGTAGACATCTACGCTCTCCATCTGTAGCCGTTCAAGGCTTTCGTCGAGGTCTTGAAGGATTTCCGCACGAGATAGGCGCGACTGGTGCATAGAGTTGAGGTGTGGGTGTCCCCCTTTAGTCGCGATAACTACTTTGTCGCGATTGTTCCGCTGTTTTACCCACCTACCGAGTAAGCGCTCCGGCTCTCCCCAACCGCCCTCTACCCAAGCGGCGTAGATGTGGGCAGTATCGAAGAAGTTACCACCTTGCTCTAGGTAGGTATCAAATAGAGAGAACGAGTCGGGTTCGTTGACCTGTGTGCCGTGCGCCGCTACCCCCAAAGAGATGACGGAGACATTTAGATTGGTTTCAGGGAGGCGTACATAGCGCATGGTGTTATAGCACCGTTATCCTGTCTTAGAGGCAAAAAACTAAGTTGAATCTAAGATACCACGCGGTAACTCCATTTGCCTACATTCAGAGCCAAAAACTTTCTACTTGCCTTGCCGATAGGCAAATACCTACTTGCACAAAACGCGCTCAAGTGGTATCATACTCACAATATATCTGCCCCTATTAGGGGTAGTGCCAGAGGCATATCTTGATGGTCGGCTTAAACTCACCCCAAAACAGAACAACGGAGGCTTCGCGAGCGTCGGTTAGCACTACCGGCGGCGTTGCGTTGCGTCTGCGTTCTCGGAGTTTTTGCCAAGCCTAAAGTTCTCTTGCCTCCTCATCTTAACGCAACCAACGCCGCACCCAATCGTAACGGGGAGCGGTTTTTTGTTTGTTATACCCACTTTTCTATAAGGAGTAATTACCATGAACGAAGGAGCCAACGACGCGCTCTACAAAGTACGGCACAGCACGGCACACCTACTCGCCCAAGCCGTCGGCGCACTCTATCCCGGCGTAAAATACGCTATCGGTCCTCCCATTGAAGACGGCTTTTACTACGATTTCGACCTGCCCGAATCGCTAGGGGAGGGTGATTTCGAGCGCATCGAAGCCAAAATGCACGAGTTCGCAAAGCAAAACCTCGCTATAGAGCGAAGCGAGATGTCTCGCGAAGAGGCAAAACAGCACCTTGCTAATCTTGGACAGAGCTACAAAGTCGAACTGATAGACGACATCGCCAGCGACGAGGCGATTTCGTTCTACCAGCAAGGTGATTGGGCAGACCTCTGCCGAGGTCCTCACGTCCCTAGTACGGGCGACCTCAAATACTTCAAGCTTCTCCACACCGCAGGGGCGTACTGGCGTGGGAGTGAAAAAAATAAAATGCTCACGCGGGTATACGGAACCGCATGGGAGTCTCAAGCCGACCTCGACGACTACCTGCACCGGCTAGAGGAGGCAAAGAAGCGTGACCACCGTGTCCTAGGGCGCGAACTGGGGCTGTTTATGTTCTCGCATGAGGTAGGTGCAGGGCTGCCGCTCTGGCTACCCAAAGGCGCGATGCTACGCGATACTCTTGTCGATTTTATGAAGACGGAGCAACTACGACGCGGTTATCTTCCTGTAGTGACCCCCCATATCGGGAACAAACGCCTCTATATGAAGAGCGGGCACCTGAAAAACTACAACACGAAGATATTCCCGCTCATGGAGGGCAGTGAGGACGAGACCTATGTGTTAAAGCCCATGAACTGTCCGCACCACATTATGATATACGCCAGTGAACTCCGCTCCTACCGTGACCTACCGGTTCGATATGCCGAGTTTGGTACGGTCTACCGTTATGAGCAGACGGGAGAGCTGACGGGGATGCTACGGGTACGCGGTTTTACGCAAGATGACTCTCATCTTTTCGTAACTCCTGAGCAACTAGAGGACGAGTTTCGATATGTTATTGACCTCATGCTACACACCCTCAAAAAACTGGGCTTAACGGACTACCGCGTTCGTGTGGGTATCCGCGACCCCAAAGACGACAAGTATATCGGGAGCGATGAGAACTGGGAGTCCGCGCAACGTGCTATCATCAACTCCGTAGAGTCGTTGGGGATGGAGTACGAGGTAAGCGAAGGGGATGCCGCCTTCTACGGACCCAAACTCGACCTCATGGTACGCGATGCGCTTCGCCGTGAGTGGCAGATGGGGACGGTACAGGTAGACTACAACCTACCAGAGCGGTTTGAACTGGAGTACGTGGGAGAGGACGGACAACGCCACCGCCCCATTATGATACACCGTGCGCCTTTTGGCTCGCTAGACAGAATGATTGGGCTACTGGTAGAACACTATGCAGGGGCATTTCCATTCTGGCTTGCTCCCCAGCAAATCTCGCTCGTACCCATTGCAGACCGACACCACACCTACGCCAAAGAGGTGCAAGAGCGTCTGCGCGTCGCAGGATTCCGCTCGGCAGTAGATGGACGCAACGAGAAGATGGGCAAACGGATTCGCGATGCAGAGATGCAGAAAGTTCCTGTAATGCTCATTATGGGTGACAGAGATGTCGAAAATGGAACCGTCAGTGTGCGTCGGCGCGGCGAAGGCGACTTGGGTGCAAAGACTTTAGAGGAAGCGATAGCCCTCTTCTCTGAATGGAGGGACGCTTCGTAATATAACGTAACGCTTTTTCGTACTAACCTCGTCATCTACAGGGAGGTTAGTACGAGACTAGAACAGGGAGAACCAATGCTTTTTAGAACAATAGATATGGAACGCGACAAAGAGGCAGTACATCGTATTTGGATGGAGACTGGGTGGCTGGAAAAAGGCAAAGAGGAGGCGATGGACTGCTTTGTAGAGGCGGGCAAAGGTTACGTTGCCGAAGTACATGGAGAGGCGGAAGCACTCGTCATTACGGCACCGGGTACGATACGCTACCTCGAAGAAGACCTTACTCTCTGTGCTGTTACGGGGGTAACGGTAAGCCGAATCGCACGTAAGCAGGGAATCGCGGGTAGGCTTACCGCCAAAGCCGTTGCGGCAGACTGTGCAGAGGGCGCACTGGTCTCTGGGCTGAGTATGTTCGAGCAGGGCTACTATAACCAACTTGGCTTCGGGACAGGGGGGGCGGAAACGATGGTCAGTTTCGACCCCAACCAGCTGATACTGCCAGTAAAAGCGCGTATCCCACGACGTGTTACCGCGGGCGATTGGGAGGCGATGCACACCGCGTGCCTCTCACGCCTAAAGGGGCATGGTGCGTGTAACCTAACACCTAGCCAACTGACCAAAGGCGCGGTTAAGATGGGGAGTGACAATTTCGGGCTAGGCTATTTTGATGGGTAAAATGGGGAGTTGACCCACTATTTCTGGTGTAGAGCAAAAGGTGAGCATGGACCTTACCACGTGAATTGGATGGCATATCAGAACTATGCGCAGTTTTTGGAACTGATGGCACTGCTAAAAACATTGGGCGACCAAGTACGTGTGATTAATCTGCGGGAACCATCTGGTATCCAACTCCAAGACCTCTTAAAACAGCCCTTCAAGCACCGCCAAATGACTAGGAAGTCGGAGTTTGAAATAGGGGTATGGTCAGGGGCTTACTGGCAGGCACGTATGAACGATATTCCCGGCTGTCTTGCTAAGACGCATCTGGAAGGAAAGAGCATTCGCTTCCAACTCCAACTTACCGACCCTATCGAGAAACTACTGGATACCGAAGAAACATGGCGGGGTACGAGCGGAGAGTATATCGTAACACTTGGGGAGGAGTCTTCTGCGGTACGCGGAACCGACGCAAGTCTTCCCGTGCTTACGGCTACAGTAAACGCCTTCTCAAGACTGTGGCTTGGGGTACGCCCTGCTACGGGGCTTGCCGTGACGGATAGCATCAGTGGTTCTCCCGAACTACTAACGCAACTAGACAAAGTGTTACGTTTGCCTACTCCTCATTTCGATTGGGAGTACTAGGGGGTACTGCTCAATCTCACCACTCCGAGATGTTGCGTATTGTTAGGTTTTAGCCCTCATCATTAACCTCTTCTCCCAAGTTTGGGCGAAGAGGCGAATGCCTTGTATAGTAAGCGAATCACATTTTAGCACAGGCATACCTTTCTGAATAACAAGCAAACCTTGTAATAGTATCCTCCTTCCCCCAAACTTGGGGGCAAGGATGTCCGAAGGACAGGATGAGGGCTAATCCGCTGACTATACCGTAA
>OMJJ01000281.1 GCA_900299305.1 bacterium
ATCGGCGCGGAGTATCCGGACATCGCCAAGGAACACTGGATCGTAGACATCGGTGCCGCCCGCCTCGCCGACACGCCGGAGATCTTCGATGTCATCGTCACCCCCAACCTCTACGGCGACATCCTATCAGACGTAGCCGCGCAGATTGCCGGTTCCATCGGATTAGCGGGTTCCGCAAACATCGGCGAACACGGAGCCATGTTCGAGGCGATACACGGCTCTGCGCCCACCATCGCGGGAAAGAACATCGCCAACCCGTCGGGGCTACTACTCTCTGCCGTGATGATGCTAGTGCATATCGGGCAAGCAGAGGTCGCGACTCGTGTTCATAACGCATGGCTCTGTACCATAGAGGAAGGGATACACACGGAGGACGTTTTCACCCCAGAGACAAGTAGCCAGAAGGTAGGTACTCGTGAGTTTGCCGCCGCGGTTATCGCACGGCTAGGGCAACAGCCCAAACACTTCCAACCCGTCTCCTACGACAACCCAACCAACGCCCTACCCACCTTCCAAGTAGAACGCCAACCTAGGGCAAAAAAGGAGATGGTAGGAGTAGACGTGTTCTTGCACTGGCGAGAAGGCGTTCCCGAAACACTAGGTAATCTGCTCTCATCAACCAGCACCCCCGAACTAAAACTCTCTATGATTACCAACCGCGGAGTGAAGGTGTACCCCAACGGGCTACCAGAGACCTTCTGCACCGACCACTGGCGGTGCAGATTTATGAGAACTACCGAGGACAAAGCAGTACAGCACAGCGACATACTCGCCCTGCTACAACGAGTAACTGCCGCAGGTTTGGATTTTATCAAGTGCGAAAACCTCTGTAACTTCGACGGAGAACCCGGCTTTACACTCGGACAAGGGCAGTAGTCTTTAATAGCCTATAAGCCTAAAGAATAGTAGTTGAAAAATACCTCGCAAAACTGCCTTCAACACCGTCCCTCTCCCGTGTCGGGGAGGGATGTCCGCAGGACAGGGAGAGGTGGAAACAGCCCCTCGGTTCTCATTTATAACAAGGAGAGCGAGGGGCTGTCTGTTGCTACTGCCCATACAAAGCGTCTAAAAAGAGTAAGAACGAAGAGTAGTCCAAAAATATCTGTTTTTTCATCTAAATTTCACTTTTGTCTGAGATACTCGTACTGTTTGCGATAACAACATGGGAGAAGGATACCTTCACCCGAAAAACTCCCCCCTCCAGTCTAAACATTGAGGAGAAGAAAAATGAGAAGAACATTCGCGTTTTGTAGTGTAGCCGGTGTGCTCGCGTTGGTAGGATGCAGTGGAGCGAACTCCGTTGCCCCTTCTGGCGGTAGTCGAGTCGCTGTTCTGATAACCGATAGTTTTCGAGAAGACTTCGCTCACGTATGGGCGACTATCTACCACGTCGATTTGGTGTCGCAGTCCGGTGCCACCATCCCCCTCTTCGACGACACCGCAGGGCATCAAATCGACCTCAAAACCCTCCGCGATGCGGCAGGTGCGCGGTTTTCGTTCTTGGGAAGCACCACAATCCCCGCAGGAACCTATACCGCCATTAAGGTCACGGTAGGCTCTACCATGCAACTCTTCCAAAACGGAGTAGCGGTAGGAAACCCACTTCCGGTAGACTCCTCCATCCCCACCGATGCCTCTGGCAAACCCGTGCTCTCACTTAACTTTGAACACCCCAAAGCCATAGACGCAAGCACCGCCAATCTCGTCATCGACTTCGACCTTGCCCACTTTATCGTTAAAAACAGCAAGGTGCTACCCGCCCTCAAAGAGGGAGGCGAAGACGGCTTGCACGACCCCGCCCGTCACAACTCTGCCCCCTATCATGGAGCAGTAAGCAACTTAACGGGGACTGCTCCCGTGCTTACCTTCACCCTCACACGCCCCGATGGAACTTCGGTGACTGTCACCACGTCGGCTTCCACAGCCCTCTTTGGCAAACTCGCTCTTGCTAATGGCGGCAGGGTAGAGGCTTGGGGAACCTACGACGCGGCAACCCAAACCTTAGTCGCTACCCAACTAGAAGTCGAAGACCCCAACGCTGTCCATGCTCCTCGTGTTGCAGGAGCGGTAACGAACATCGACGCAACCGCAGGAACCTTTACACTCTCCACACAAAAAGCCTGTGGAATGCTCCCTCCCAAAACCACCGTCAACGTAGTTACCAACGCCTCAACGGTGTACCACTCCGATAGCGGAAGCACTCTCACTCAAAGCGACTTCTTTACCGCGCTTGCTACCACGCCAAGCGTAATGGTGGAGGGGGCTTACGACACCGCTACCAACACCTTCACCGCAACCGTAGCCAACATCATCGACCACAACCATGATGGCGGCTGGCACCCCGGAGACAACCACTTCCGAGATGGCGGTAACGGAGAAGATTGGGGGCATGGGCTACTCCATCACTAACTCCCAAACCTAAAAGCCCCCTCTCTGCTTTCAATGTGCAGAGAGGGGGCTTCTGTTTTTGGAGAGGGTAGGGGAGTTACCACTGAGTACGCTTGCGCCACTCCTCTGCTCCCTCCTCATGGCGGCTTATCTCTTCGGGGGTAGCCACGGGCGTTCGGAAAGTATTCGCCTCTATCTCATCAAGCCGTGCTTTCTCCTGTAGTTCGTCTATACGCGGTACAGAAGCGCAGAGCCCTAATAACATTCCTACCAGTATCATGGCGCGGTAGTTCGCAAAGGCGAGGTCGTACTTTCCATACATAACCAGCATCAAAAACGCACCAATCCCATAAATCCCTATAATCTGAAGTTTGGGGTCTTTTACCTTTTTCAGCATATTAGGACCCCACACCATTACCGAAGCAAAAAACATCCAGAAGCAGAAGAAGCCGGGGTGTCCCAAGCGCATCCAAATCCACAAAACCCCGTTATGCGGCAAAATACGCGCAAACACGTCGGTACGCCCATACTGTTCGTATATAGTGATGTACTCTTTACCATAGCCATAGCCAATCCAAGGGTTTAGGTCGCGGGTATATTTTAGGTTCGCGTTCTCGGCAAGGCGGTAGTAGTCGGAACTCGCGTCGCGGTCACTGGGGTCGAACTGAGACCGAATGGCACGTGCTGGTAACGCCCATACCCCCTTTCCGTTCCACGCTATCGGCGTATAGATTGCCATTACAAAACCAAGCACCCCCATAATCGTCATGAGCTTCTTGCGCTTCTCCTGCATCATCGTCGCGCACATCACCATTGTTATCGGCATGGCAAGGAGTAGCGCGGCGATACTCGCACGTCGCCCGTTCGCCAAAACGGTGGTAACACAGGTAGGCACAAAGAGTAGCATAGTACGCCGCAAACGCGCATCCATGCCCCCAATACCCATTAGTAACGCGCCCAACACCACCATATTCATGAGTAGGCTGTCTTCGTGGCGCAGTACCCCCTCGTCGGCGGTAACGTTAGGGTTGATGATAAAGTTACGTGTCCCAATAATGCTCTTGAGAGCAATCCCAATCGTCATTGCCCAGAGTACCTTCATCATCGCTTCACGGTCTTCAAAGAGGTTGGTACCCATCAGGTAAGCAAGATAGAAGTAGACCTGTGCGCGTAACTCCCACAAAACAAAGGTGTGGTCGCCTCCACTAGACATACCATTAACACCACCTAAGAAGGCGATGACCATATAGGCGGTAAGCCAAGGAAAAAACAGCCCTTTATGGATATGGAGTTTGCGCCGCATTATCTGCTGAATACCCCAAGAACCCATCGTAACGACGATAATCGCCTCTCCCATATTAAACTGAATAGAGCCGAGCGCTTGCGTGTTTAGGTAGTTATAACCAATGGTACTTACGTTCCAGAAAACGGGGACAAGAGTAAGGGGGTCGGGTTCTGCCTCTTTGGGAGACTGTACGAACACACACGCACAGAAGATAATCAGGTAGACCCCCATCTGAGGGTAGTGCCATATCGCAATGGGGATAGCAAGAACCAGAAAGAGCGAGATAGAGAGGATAGGGGCTAGGTCGGCTTTGTTAGGAACGAAGATACCAATACCCACGTAGATGCCAAAAGCCACCAACAAGAGAGCCAACAACACGATAACGAGCCAGTCGGTTCGTATGTCGCGGCGAAGCGTATACTCTTTGGTACTATCTACAACAACGGGGCGGCGCATAACAAAAAATCTCTCTACTGGTCTGTAAGCCTAAAGGTTGGTATTTTGGTAATATCTCACAAGACTGCTTTTAACACCGTCCCTCTCCGTGTCGGGGAGGGATGTCCGCAGGACAGGGAGGGGTGGAAAAAGCAAACTCTAACTTAACTGACCACTACTTACAACGTAAAAGCGTAATGGAGTAGGGCGGTAAAGTAATTTGTACCTTTCCATCCTGTATCTCTTTAGCGGGAAGGCTCTGTACTATTTTCGGTTCGTCTTCACTATATCGGTAGACCAGTGCCGTACCTAGCGGCTCTTTCGACTTAATACGAAGCGTTATTTTGCCCGTATCGGTGGGCGTTTTATTGATAAGCATAAGGGCAATATGCCCCGTCTTGCTGTCCTTGCTGGCAAAGCAGGAGATGCGGTCACTATCACTAGAAGCAGAAAGGAGGGCAATATCACCAAAGCCGTGCCCTTTGCCATCCGCATTGCGGTACATCTTGTAGGCAAGGAAAGCAGGCGAACCCACAGGCGGAGCCGTCCAGTAGCACGCCATATCCACACGCTCTTTTGCCAACACTCCCAAAACTTCCGCAACCGCAATACCCCCATTGATGTGCGCCTCTGCCCCCCAGTTCCACTCGTTGATAGCGAGTTTCGTTCCGGGATAGTACTTCTGAATCCACTGGCGCATACGAGGAATAAGTTGCACGCTCGTACCTATCCAAGACTCGTCGTTATAGGTTTCATCCCACAGAGCACGGGTGCTTCTTAGCCTAAGCGCGTTGGTATCCGAGTCAGTGCGTCCCTCATAAACCCCTGCCCCCTGTGGGTAGTAGTGAATATCGAGGTAGTCCAGAGAACGCCGCCCCTTCGCTCTATCCTGTTTGGCTGTCTCTTGTAGGAACCACGCCAAGAAGGGCATATCGCCGTGCGCTTTGCGGTCTGCGTGGGTTGCGAAGTTGTCTTTACCCCTGTCTTTGGAAGAGTAGAAGTAGCCCGTCCACCCCCAAGAGACCGGTCCGGTTATCTGTGCAGAGCCGTCCACATCCTTTACGGCGTTGGAGTAGGTAAGAAACTGCTCTAGGGTCTCTTGGTAGCCCATACGGACGGGGTGCATATCGGTATGCGTAGAGTCCCACAAGTCCGGTTCGTTGTCCATAGCATAGAAGCGAATCCCCCCTGCATTGGCTCTCCCAAACTTGTGTGTAAGATGGTACACCCACTCGTCCTGATACACCACATCGTCGTTCAAGTCCGGTGGGTCATTAAAGGGTTTACCTTTACGTGGCAAAGAGCGCACAGAGACCCGTTGGCGGTTAGCGGTTGGGTCATAGCCCGGTATCGCACTAGAACCCGATGCTACCGCGTCCCCACCCCCCTGCGGAACCCCTTTCGACTCTGCTCCCTGATTGTCGTTTCGCGCTACCCACCCCATGGTTGGTATCGTAAGAAGCATATCTGCCCCTCCCGCCTTCGCCTCTCCAAAAGACTTATCCACCACACTAGACGGGCGGCGGTATTCGGGGGCAGTCGCGCCGTAGTTTCCATTGCGGAAGTACCAGTCACGGGCAGAGTTCCAAGCGTTGCCAAGTTCCCAGTTGTAGCGGGTAGAGTTATTTCCTCCCCACCGAGTGAGCGGAGTTTTCAGTTCAGAGAAGTGTTCTGCGGTGTGGTGTGCCAATCCGTAGATGTAGGGGCTTATCTCGCCGAGTTCTTTGCTCGTATCGACCTCTAGCGAGACCTCAATGGTTTGCGGCTTCTGCTTGCGGCGTACAAAGCGGATGTCGCCAAAGTAGACAGGGGGTTGAGGCTTGCCAGTCGCGTCCTGAAAACAGATGCCGTTAATACGGTCAAAATCGAACGCCTTTACAGGAACTACCGCCGTAGCAAACTTTCCTGTGGGGATACGCTTACTGGGCAGATACTCCGCAATGTCCACTTTTTTCCCAAACTTATCTTGGGTATCTACAAAGCAGAGAATAAGTTTCTGCCCACCGGGATTTCCTCCCGCAACAGCAAACGAAATCGCGGTGTAGTCCTTGAGGGAGAGGGTAGGGGTATGGAAGTAGAGCGCACGAAACTCATTGGGAATCATACGCGCAGTAGGCTTCCCCTGATAAGGGGTAGTTCCTTCTGTGAGGTTACGGTCTGCCCAAGACCAGTCTTGCCAGCCCCCCTTCAAGCCCCCATCATAGACCACCATATCGGTTGCAGAGGGAGGTTGCGCCCGTGTATACGAGGGCTTACCGCCCCACAGTGCCAGCAACAGAACCCCACAGGCTACATAAAGGTAGGAGGCGATAGAGCGAAGTCGATTGGCGCAAGTACTATCCATTTCTGATTACCTTTGAGAGTTAGAGAGCCTTGGGTTGCTAGTGCATTCGCCTCTTCGCCCAGAATTGGGAGAAGAGGTTGGTGATGAGGGCTAAAACCTAACAATACGTGGTGTCTGACAGTAATACCATTGCCTTACCCTCTCAACCAACTATAGACAATCCACAAAGCAACAAACATCACAAGGAAGTAGCGCATGATAAGGGTATGCTTTTTAATCGTAAGCCCCCAAGCGATAAGCAGAATAAAGACCGGCATCTCATACTTCATAGATGTCCTCCGAAGCGGGGTGTGCCGCTACTGCCAGTGGCTCCCTCTCAATGTCACGGTTTTCCTGTGGTGCAGGGGGTGGATTCGTTACGATAGAGTCGTCTACAAGCGGAAGGTGGTTCGTCATTTTCTCTCGTGCAATCCGCTGGTGCAGTGCCTCTCCCGCTCGAATACGAATGTGTCCGGAGTGTCTCTCCGCAAGTTCCGTAAGGAAGGAGAGCAGAATCGTATCCACATAACTCACGTTCTGTAAATCCAACTCAATGCCGCAGTGCGAATCCATCAAAGAGCGGCAACGGTTCTCCAATTTGGTTATCGTTTTGCGCTCGGAGGCACCACTCAGTTCGATAACTGCCCACTCGTTTACGCGCCTTACATCAAAAGTTAGCCCTACCGTTCGCACATTGGTAAAGGCTTGTGCAATCGAGGGGGCTATCTGATAGTGACCATCCTCTATCTGGCTACGGGTCAGCGCACTCATAATGCGGGGGGTCGCCGCCACAAGGCGCACATCGCAGTCACGGAAGGCGGCGCGTTTGGGTAGGTTCAGCAGAGTACCCAGCGCATGACCATCAAAGCCAGTCACTTTTTGGAAATCAAGAAGAAGGTGGCGGTGGCTATTGAAAGACTCTTCGGCTATCTCTTTGAAACGGGGTAGCACCTCTCCCGAAAAGTTTCCCACTACCGAGATAAGGGTACTGTCTCCTGCCACAGCATAAAAGACCTCTCCATCGCCCGTTGCGTTACTCCAAGAAATCGCTCTCCACTGGCTAAGGAGGTAGCGCGAAAACTGAGTAATGTCGCGGTAGTAGCGTCTCCACAGGCGGCGCGGCTCTTGTAGGAGGCGGAACAGCCACTCAAATCCAGATTTTTGTATCCATCTGGGGGCGCGTATCGTTTGCCCTGCGATAAAGTCGAAGGTTCCTCCCACCCCAATACAGATAGAGACCGATTTCAGGCGTTCGCGGTGTAGGTGTATCCACTTCTCCTGTTTCGGGTTGCCAAAGGCTACAAACAGAATATCGGGTTGCGCCGCATGAATCTCTTTCAAAATAGCGTCGCTATCCATCTCCACAAGGGGGCGAGCATCGGGTGAGAGGCAACCCACAATCTGAATACCCGGATAGTCCTCCTCCAGACGTGCTTTTGCTCTCTGCGCGATTTCGGGGCGTGCGCCCAGCATAAAGATACGATACCCCTTTTGGGCGGCAAGCCCCGCAAGAGCAGGAACGAGATCTGCCCCCGTTACGCGCTCTGGCAGGGGAGAGCGCATAAGCCGTGCCGCCCATATCAGGGGCATACCGTCGGGGACTACGAGGTCTGCCTCTCGTAAAATATGGCGTAATTCGGTATCGTCTAGGGCATTGATTAAGAAGTCGGTGTTGGCTGTTGCTACTTGGTGGAAACGCTTCTGCTCTATGAACTGCTCCATGCGTTCCAGTGCCTCCTGCATATTCAAAATGTCAACAGGCGTTCCCAGTAGTCCTACAATTTGTCGCATCGCTCTTTTTCCATCTCTATTGTCACCACACTACAGTTGACGACGCTCGGTGCGCTTCCAGCCTCCCGCAGACCGCTTTAGAAGTAACGCCCCATAGACGCTAAACTTCCAAACGATATAGAAGGGCGCACCTAGTAGTACCAATGCTATTTTGGCAGGTACACGGGCAGTCCATAGACCCCCTATTAAATAAATACCCTGTAACGCTAAAATTAGTACCCCTATAGAAGTGAAGTAAGGCACACTCCGAAAGTGAAATAGCGCACTCGCCCCCAAAATCAGCCCCAAAAGCAGGATAGGAAGGGCAAACATCTCAGCAAAAGGGGGAATAAACATCTCTATAGCCCTATCGCGTAGGATACGGCTCCGTGTTTTTAGGCTCTCCACAAGAAGGCGCGGGGCGTAAGAGACAAGCAGGTGATACCGTCCTCCCTCCCAGCGTTGGCGTTGGCTTTTAGACTGCGCGGCGGTGGTCGGCATCTGCGCCCACACGGCGGCACTAGGCACAAACTGCACCCGATACCCCTCTCGGCACAGGCGCAAAGAGTACTCTATATCTTCAGTTAGCGATGCCCCTTCCCACGGGATGCGCTCCACAATTTCGCGCACAAACGCCATTCCATTTCCCTTTAGACCCTCCGAAAGCCCCAACTGTTCCCTCCCTAATGGCTTTACGATATGCACCAACGCGAGAGCGCAAGACATAAGGCGGGTACGCCAACTCTCTCCCACGTTCAGCACCTCATACCGCGCTTGCATCACTTTGCCGCCCTGTCGAATGGTGGTGTGGAAAGCACGGAGGAGGTTGGGCGAGAGGAGGGTATCGGCATCGCAAATCACCATCGCCTCAAACTCAGCAAGAACGGGGTCGGGATTGGCTTCTGTTTTCGTTATGTTGCGTAACTTATCAATGCCCCAGTTCAAGGCGTAGCCTTTGCCACGTTCGTCAGGGTTCGTGCGTTCCCACACCAGCACCCCCTTAGAACGAGCGATTTCGGCGGTGGCATCGGTGCAGTTATCTGCGAGTACAACTACGCGGTAGGCGTTTTCGGGATAGTCGAGGTGCTTCAAGCCATCTAGCACCGTTCCGAGTACCATCTCCTCGTTGTGAGCAGGAAAGAAAACCACAAAACGAGTCGGGTTTTCGGGCAGTGTGGTAGGCGGTGCGGGGGGCTGACTTGGGTCGGGGGGAGTGAGAGGGAGGAGTTGTTTTCGTAACAACAGAGCATGAAACAACAGCCTCAGCAGGTAGAGGATGCAACAGGCACTATAAAGGAGGGGTAGACCCACTACAAGAGCAAAAACTGCCTCTGGAAACGTCATTCCTGCCCCTCCCTAAGCGCAAATACGGTAGGTAGACCTCTACTCCGAAGAGTTCCCTTTAGAAGTATCGGTTTTTTTTGTAGAACTCTTCGCGTTCTTCTGCGTTGTGTCGGGTGCATCTTTCGATTTACTCATAAAGACAAACCCGATAAGTACCAGTACCAAAACCACCACAATCGCCACAATCACGGGGGTTTTGGGGCGGCTCGTCATTTCGGTAGTGATAGGACCTTGCGGGGCGGCGTTCCCATTCGCTTTCGCCTCCAACTTTTTGTCCCAGGGGGAGGCAGATTTGGCAGGCTCTGCTTTAGAGGGAACGGGACTGGCGGGTGTCCCTTCAAAGGGCTTTACCGTAACTGGTTGGCGGTTTTTGAGGGCGAGCACCATCTCAAAAGCGCTTTGGAAGCGGTCATCGGGGTTTTTAGTCAGCGATTTCTCGACCACCGTTTGAAGCCAAGGGGAGATATGCTCTGGCAGGGGAGGAACGGGCTTCGTAACCTTCTCTAGTAGCATAACCGCGGGGGTCTTGCCCTGAAAAGGAAACTTCCCCGTCAGCATCTCATAGAACAGAAGCCCCAAACTATAGATGTCCGAACGCGCATCCACAGGCTTACCCTGCGTCTGTTCAGGACTCATATATACAAGGGTTCCGATAATAGCACCGGTGCGGGTAAGCGGAGAGTCTTCGAGGGCTTTCGCGATACCGAAGTCCATAACGCGCACCGAGCCATCGTCGCAAAGAAATATGTTCGCGGGTTTGATGTCGCGGTGTATCACCGACTCTTGGTGCGCTTTTTGTAACCCCAACAGCGAATCACGGATGATTTTGATACACTCCTCTTCGGGGATTGCACCGTCCTGTTTCAGGCGTTGCTCTAAGGTCATGCCTTTGAGAAGTTCCATGACCATATAGGGGACACCCTTTTCGTCGGTTCCTGCCTCGATAACGCGAATATCGTTGGGGTGAATCAGTTTCACACCGAGGTTCGCTTCGCGCAAGAACCTCTGCACAAAGCGGCTATCTTCCATAACGGCAGGGTTCATCCGCTTGATAGCGACCTCTTCCCCCGTCTGGCGGTTACGAGCGGCAAAGACGTTTCCCATGCCCCCGCGTCCCACTAACTCACCTAGTTCATACTTCTGCTCTAGCATCGTTCAAAGCCTCTTGAGCCTTCCCTGTTTGCTGTATATCTCTCTCGGTATATTTAGAGATAGATACGAAAGAATCATGCTTTTGGTCACACAAAAGCACGTAAAGCCAAAAATTCCGAAACCCACCTCCCCCTAAATCGTCTATCGGGGAGTATCTCTACTATATTCTATATCTTATCGGGAGGTTCCTGCCTGTGAAACTGTGGTTACACACCGTTTTTGTGTTTTTACTTGCCCTTGTTTTAGTAAACTCTGCCCAAGCCCAAGAGACAACCCGACTACTGCGCCAACCCACCATCAACCAGACCGACATCGCCTTTGTCTATGGCGGCGACCTCTGGACGGTCTCTCGTGCGGGAGGAGTGGCACGTCGGCTAACCGCAAACCCAAGCCTAAAACGCTACCCCAAGTTCTCTCCCGATGGAAAATCGCTCGCGTTTACGGGAAACTACGACGGTAACTACGATGTCTACGTCATTCCGGCAGAGGGCGGTGAACCCGTGCGCCTTACCTATCACCCCGCGCCCGACTTCGTTATGGGTTGGACACCCGACAGTCAATCTGTTCTCTTTCGTTCGGGGCGGCAATCCCATACCCAGCGCATAAACCAACTCTTTACCGTTCCCGTAAAGGGCGGTATCTCCCAAAAACTTCCCCTACCCGAAGCAGGGCTTGCCTCCTACTCTCCCGACGGAAAGCAGATTGCCTACAACCGTATTCAGCGGGAAAGTTCTACATGGAAGCGGTATCGCGGGGGACTACAGGCTTACGTCTCTGTTTTCGACCTAACGAACAACCAGTATTCCGAACTTCCCCATACCAATACCACCGACTTCTATCCCATGTGGATAGGTGATAAAATCTACTTCGCTTCAGACCGTACCAACACCGTCAACCTCTACGTCTATAATACCAACAACAAGAGCGTGAAGCAACTAACCCGCTACACCGACTACGATGTAAAGTGGCCCAGTGCTGGCTCCGACGCGATTGTATTCGAGCACGCTGGAGAGATAAACATCCTCGATGTAAAGACCGAAAAAGTAACTCCCGTCAGCATACAGATTAAGAGCGATATGCTCAACACCCGTCCCGCTCTGCGCCATGTAGAGGGGATTATCAGCAACTACGCGCTTTCGCCTTCGGGGGTACGTGCCGTATTCGAGGCACGGGGCGAGATTTTTACCGTTCCTGCCAGCAAAGGCGAAACCCGCAACCTCACAAACACGCCCGGTATCCGTGAACAGCGTCCCGTATGGTCGCCCGATGGTAAGTACATCGCCTACTACTCCGATAAGTCGGGAGAGATGGAAATCTATATCCGTGCCCAAGACGGAACTGGTGAAGAGACACGCCTCACCACCGATGGCAACGTCTATCGCTTTGGGCTACTCTGGTCGCCCGATAGCAGAGCAATCCTCTACACCGATGCCTCCATGCACCTCTGGATGGTTACGATTGCCGACAAAAAGCCCGTCTTAGTAGATAGGTCTACTATCGGGCAAGTACCGCTAGGAAAGTGGTCGGCGGATAGTAAATGGATTGCCTACTCCAAGCCAACTCCCGGATTTCTTAGTAGCCTCTACCTCTATTCCGTAGATAAGAAGCGCGTCTACCCCATCACCACCGGGCGGTTCAATGACCGTGAACCCGTCTTCGACCAGAACGGTAAGTACCTCTACTTTATTTCCGATAGAACCTTTGTGCCGCACCTACCTGGACCTGAACCGGGCATCAACTTCCAAAACACGGCGCAAATCTACGCCCTTACGTTACAAAACGATACGCTTTCACCTCTCTCTCCCGAAAGCGACGAGGAGAAGCCCAAAGAGGAAGAGAAACCCAAAGCAGAAGAGAAGCCCAAAACTGACCCCCAAAAAGCGGCTACACCTGCAACCACTCCCGCCTCCCCCGAAATGAAGGTAGATATAGAGGGCTTGAGTGACCGCATTATCACGCTTCCCACACCTCCCGGAAACTATCAGGGACTAAGCGCAGGAACGGGGGTAGCCTACTTCACCAACAACGGAACCCTCTCGCAGTTCAGCGTCGCCTCGAAGCAAGTCACCACCATTATCGCGGGGATTACCGGCTACGACACCAACGCCAGCGGAACCAAAATCATCTACAACGCCCCCGGCAACACCTACGGAATCATCGACCCAAGCCCCAATCAGCAGGTGGGCGCAGGAAAACTAACTCTGCAACTAGAGGCAAAAGTCGACCCCCGTGCTGAGTGGCTCAATATGTTCAACGAGGCTTGGCGGCAAGAGCGCGATTTCTACTACGACCCCAATATGAAAGGGCTAGACTGGAAAGCACTCGGAGAGCGATACCGCAAACTGGTTCCCAGTGTCGCACACCGCGACGACCTCTTCTATCTACTTGGTGAGATGATAGGGGAACTAAACACCTCACACGCCTATATCGAGCCAAACGAGGCACCCCCCGGTCCACAAGTAAATGTGGGTCTATTAGGGGTGGACTACGAGGAGGCAAACGGCTTCTATCGCTTCAAGAAAATCTACAAAGGGGAGAACTGGGACGCTGGTCGCCGCTCTCCTCTGCGCGAACCCGGTATCAATGTCAAAGAGGGCGACTACCTTATCGCAGTAAATGGAAAGCCTGTCACTACGAGCCAAGAACCCTACGCCCTCTTCGAGAACACTGCCGACAAAGCGGTAGTCCTAAAAGTCAACAGCAAACCCTCGCCCGATGGTGCCAGAGAGGTCACGGTACGCCCTATCACCACCGAAGACACCATTCGCTACGCCGATTGGGTAGACACAAATCGCCAAAAAGTAGAAAAAGCCTTTGGGGGGCGCGTGGGATACATCCACGTACCCGATACCGCTCAGGGGGGAATTACGGAGTTTGGAAAGGCGTTCTACTCCTTGTTAGACAAAGACGCGCTCATCATCGACGAGCGTTTTAATAGCGGCGGCTTCATTCCCGACTTTTTCGTAGAGAAACTCGACAGAAAGCTTCAAAGTATCGCTTCTCCACGCTATGGAGCAGATTTCAAGTCACCAGGAGCGATTGTCACCGGTCCCAAAGTGATGCTTGCCAACGAGTGGGCGGGGTCGGGTGGTGACGCTTTCCCCTACTTCTTCCGAAAAGCGGGTGTCGGTCCTATTATCGGCAAGCGGACTTGGGGTGGTTTGGTGGGTATCAATGACGCTTTCCCTCTTATGGATGGAGGCGGTGTTACCGTGCCGCAGTTCGGTATCTGGTCGCCGCAAGATGGTAAGTGGATAGGAGAGAACCACGGGATAGAGCCGGATATGGAGGTGAATAACACCCCCGATAAGATGCTAAACGGTTTCGACCCTCAACTAGAACGCGCCATAGAGTACATTCGAGAGCAACTCAAGCGCAATCCGCCCAAAAAGTACCAACATCCTCCCTTCGCCATAGAGAAACTAGAGAACAAATAGCGGCTTCTTTGGAGTATAATCTGTTGGGAATTCACCCCTATCCAACCTTTCCCCTTCGTAAGGGGCTTATTGGGGTATGTACGACATTTTAATTTGTGTAAAGTAGTTGTCTCTCGAACCACTTATGAGAGGCGAGATTCCCTCCCCTTGTAAAGGGGTAGGGCTAGGGTGGGGTGAGTGC
>OMJJ01000282.1 GCA_900299305.1 bacterium
CCCACCATCGGGGGTTGCATGGGTTGTGGGGCAGGGGCTTGTGCGAGCTGTGCTTGCGCCGCAACGAGGTCGGTTCCGCATATCGGACACACGGTTGTTGTGGTTGGGTCGATGGGTTGCTCACAGCGTGGGCATTTATTCATACTACTCTCCTATCAAAATTTAGGTGTCTTCGCGGGGTACATACTCTCGGCGCGTAAACAGGACTATCGCGGCGGCAAGGGCAATTATGGTGAAAGCCGCCAACGTCACCCACGCCTGATGCGAGGTAATGACTGCCGCACTAGTATCGGCTACCAAAGCACCCACATTCCCAGACCCCTGGCTAGGCATCTGATGGGGGGCAAGCACCTTTACGTAGCTCATAAGGCTCAGTTTTTGGAAGTTACCGGGCATCTGCGGAACCCAAGTCTCCCACCCAAACGAGAACATCAGCCCAGTAATGAGCGGCTTGCTTAGGAAGGTTGCTAATAGCAGAAACAGCGCACCATACGCAAGAACCGCAACGGGTATTATCAGTATATCATGTGAGAAGGGATTTACAATCGGTTTTGGGGTTTCCAGTACATCCGGTAGCAACTCTTGCAGGTAGTTTCTTTCTACCAAAGAGCGTTCTACGCCTGTAGGTTTCGCCTTAACCTGCTGTTGTAGCGCAGGCGAGCGGTCTTCCAAAGCCGATAGTGCCTCTGTATCCGAGAGTAGGTCGTCACGGCGTAGTATACGGTTTACACTCGAAACCACCACCGCCAGTTCGGTATTGGTCGGCTGACGGCTAATATCGTAAGCCTCTAGGGTGGTGGCTGCCGCGTCACTATTGTTGAAGACAAGTCTCCGCCGACGCTTTTCCGTCTGTTGCCCCCCAAACCGCTTGTATATCGCAAGCAGAAAGGGGTCGGGAGTGTTCTTGAAGGCGGTCATAAAGGCTTGACTATCCTTTATCTGGTCGAGGCGTATCACATACGAATCGTAGGACTTGGAGCCGCTGAAACACGCCAACGAGAGCAGGACACACGCCAGCCATGCCGTTATGGTGGTAACAGTTATCGCCCCGATGAACTTCATAAGCAGGATGCGCCAACGTGGAACGGGGCGCGTAAGCAGGTAGACGATGGTCTTCTGCTCTACCTCCTGCGTGATGATACTGGTACAGAACACCAGTGCGAGAATCACCACAATAAACTGGAATATCATGTTAGAGGCGATGCCGTTGTATGCCTCTACTGCGTTAAAGGTATCCTCACGGTTTCCAACTCGCATCAGCAGGGCAATCGCCATGGGAAACCCAACAAGACACGCCGCCGTAATCAGTTTCTTGATACGGAAGAGGTCTCGCAAGGCACTACGCAAAAGATAGATGTCGCTCATTATAAGGGTATCGCCTTCTAGCCGTTCACGAGGTAGCGGAACACCGCTTCTAGGTTGTTGTCGGGAGATTCGTAGTTGTCTATCTCAAAGCCCCCCTCTAGTACAATATCGGGAAACGCAGAGTAGAAGAGGTGTGGCGAATGAGTCTCCAGTTCCATGAGGCGCGGGTCGCGGTTATCAAACTTCACGCCTAGCACGTAGGGTAGTTCTAGCGTTTTTGAGGCGAGCCGCCGTGCATCGTTGGTGGTAATGGTGATACGGTGCGGGTGCGAGTCGATAAGGCTACGAATATGGTAGACGTTGCCTTGCGCCATTAGCCTACCGCGGTTCATAAGCAGGATATTCGAGGTCATCGCCTCTACCTCGTACAGAATATGGCTAGAGACCACTACGCACTTTCCTGCGTCTGCCATATCCAGAAACACTTTGGTCAGTTCGCGCCGCCCCACAGGGTCTAGCCCGTTCATGGGTTCATCTAAAACGATAACATCGGGGTCGTGGATAATGCCCTGCGCGACCTTGATACGCTGGCGCATCCCTTTGGAGTAGCCACCTATTTTGCGCCCTGCATTAACGGTCATACCCACCTGCTCTACTACCGCATGAACCCTGTCTTTAAGAGCCGACTTGGGGATTCCTGCCATTGCCCCCATAAGCGTAACGAATTCGTAACCCGTCATATCGTCGTAGTTGTTCTCGATTTCGGGGCAGTAGCCGAGTTTACGATATACGTTCGGGTTGGCAAACGGAGCCTCTCCGAGTACGCTAATGCGTCCCGTAGTGGGTCTTAGTTGCCCCGTTATCAGTTTCAGCATGGTCGATTTACCCGCGCCATTCGGTCCTAACAGGGCGGTCATACCAGCGGGGATAGTGCAGGTTACATCGTTAATACCTATTACCTGCTGATACCAGCGGGAGGCGTTTACCAGAGAAATCATCCTTTTACTACCTCCACTGCATGGATTTTTGCCCGTGCCGCCGCTACTCCTACCACACCCAGCACTACCGCAACAGGAAGAAAGGTTACAATGGGAGGGATGGCAAGATTGAACAGGGGGTTCTTCACCACAACATGATAGGTTATCTGCTGTAACGCCTCTATCGTACCACTCAGAGAGTAACGCATTACCGTCTGCCCCCGCTCAAAGTCTCCCCTGTAGAGAACTCCGAAGGCTATTCCGCTAATCATAGCACTCCCAAAATAGATCCCCGCATAGAAGAGGCTTGCGATACGGGGTGCTTTCGACCACGCAGAACAGCCCACCATAATGCTGGCGTGGAGAGCGGCAGGGATACTCGCGCTCGCCACTATTTTGAAGAACAGCATGGGGTCGTTTTTGAAAAAGCCTTTGTCCAGATAACTGGTAAGGCAGTAGAGATAGAGTACCAACGACGGCACAAACGTCTCTAGGAAGAGGGTAATAAATATCCCCATCCACTTGCCGAGTAGGTAGTCCGCCTTAGTAAGCGGCTTTGAGAGGTAGACAAGGAGAGCGTTTGCCTTGTTGTCGGCGGATATCGCCCCCGCTCCTACTATCAGCGCAACAATAAAGAGCAGTAGCCCATGTTGTGTATTTGCGGAGTAGAACACGTTGGTATACTTGGTCTTTTCGTCTCCCGCAAGGGGGTTTATGCCGGCAGGAAGGTTGGAGGTGAGGTAGAGTTGTAATCCATTGAGGACGTAGACGAGCAGAATTATCGCCGAGGTTATCCAGAAACCTACATTTTTCTTTAGGCTCCGTAGCATGGAGAGCGAGATAACCCACCAACGCAAAGAGCGGGTTTTCAGTTCGCCCTCGTAGGTACGATAACTGAGGTCGGCAATGGGCGAGCCTTGGGATTGTGCGGGGGGATTGGTGGTTGTGGGAATATCGAAATCCATACTACTCTATCGCCTCCAAAAAGATGTCTTCTAGGGAGCGGGTGGCGGGGTGGAAGCCACGCACTTGCCCCCCTACCTGCTTTGCAACCTCGAACAGGGTGCGCCCCGCATTTTGTGTGCCTTCGGGGAAGGCGAAGCGGTAGTGGTTGGCGGTCTGATGAAGCAGGGTAACACCACGCCTCTCTAGTTCCTGTACGAAGGGGGGAGTCTCTACGTACATCTCCACCTCTACTTGTAGCCCAGCGGTTTGGCGTAGGCTCTGGATACTGCCCTGCCGTACTACCTTACCGCTTCTTAGCACGATTACGTTATCGCAGGTGCGCTCTATATCGGGGAGGAGGTGGCTAGAGACCAGCACATTCACCAGTTTACTCGCGGAGATGTTTCGTACTAGCGAGAGCATCTCATCGCGCCCCGCGGGGTCGAGTCCGTTCGTGGGTTCGTCTAGGAAAATAAGTTTGGGACCATGTACCAGTGCTTGTGCGAGTTTGATACGCTGTTTCATACCCGTAGAGTAGGTCTCTACGTTACGATAACGTGCCTCGCCTAGTCCACAGTACTCCAGAACCTCGTGCGCCCTGCGGAGTGCGTCGCTGGTGGGCATCCCCGCCAGTTCCCCCGCATAAGAGACAAACGAGACGGCGTTCATGCCGGGGATATGGCAGTCCATTTCGGGCATCATCCCGATCTTCTGACGAATGAGAAGCCCATCATGGGAGATGTTCAGCCCAAAAACCTGCCCCGTTCCCGAAGTCGGAACCAGAAAGCCGAGCAGTGTTTTAAGAAGGGTGGTTTTTCCCGCTCCGTTGGGACCTAGTAACCCAGTACAGCCCTCCGGTACTTCTACCGAAAGGTCATTTACCGCAGTTTTGGTTCCGTAGCGAACGGTTAGATTCGATATAACGGCGATTGCCATTGAGACCTCGTAAGTGGTTGTGATTTGATAACGATGATACGCACTTGCCCTCATTCTGTCCTTGCAGGACATCTTTCCCCCAATTCTGAGGGAAAGAGAGAGTAGGCAGGTATTCTCGTTGTAAGCAA
>OMJJ01000283.1 GCA_900299305.1 bacterium
CATACCTGCACAAAAAGGCTACTACCTGACTATAGAGTGCATTCGCCTCTTCGCCCAAACTTGGGAGAAGAGGTTGGTGATGAGGGCTATAACCTACCTGTACGTAACACCCCAAAGTAATACCATTACCTTACGAGAAAAATAGGCTTGCTTTTCCCGTAAGGTATACTACTCCTAACACTCAACCCATTTCACGAAACAGGACTTCACCCTATGCCTGCCACTCCAGACCAACTTGATAACGCGCTCACCTTTCTGTATAACGCCTGCCACCCTCAACTTCCTGCCACCGAAGAGCAGTATATAGATTTATCGAAAGTGCGAGGTAGTGGCGCGTTTACAAAGCATTACTGCCGACAACTGGGGAAGTGCGGTAGTGGGCATTACGAATGTCATCTGTTTACGGGACACTTGGGAAGCGGTAAATCCTCTGAACTGTGTCAGTTGGAGCGTCGTTTGGAGGAGGGTACTCGCGGCAAGCAGTATCTGCCTATCTACATGAATGCAGACGACTATCTGGATAGAAACGACGCAGACATATTCGATATTCTGTTTGCGGTAGTAGCAGAGGTGGGGGCGAAGTTCCGTAAAGTGCAGATAGAGTTACAAGATTCCTACTTCAAGGCACGTTTAGACGAACTCAAGACCATCTTTTGGAGTGAGGTAGAGCCGCAAGAGGCGGAGTAGTCTTTGGGAGGATTTAAGACCAAGTTTCGGATTATAAAAACCAGCCATAACGCCCGTAAAGAGTTGCGTGATGCTCTTCGCCCCCACGAAAACAGCCTCCTTACCGAAATTAACCTCCTTTTGGATAGAGCGCGATTGCTCCTTAAACAAAAAACACAGTATAGCGACTTCGTGCTGATACTAGATAACCTAGAGAAGATTAGGAAGGTGAGCGGTAAGGACGAAAGCAGTTCACTAGAGTTTCTCTTTGTTGGCTCTGCCTACCAGTTAGGAGGCATGGCGGCGCATACCGTTCTCACTCTGCCGCTCTCTTTGGTGCGTTCGCACATTGGCGGAGAGTGGAAACAACTCTACGGGTGTGAGCCGTTCGTTTTGCCTATGGTGAAGGTACCCCCTCGTAACGAAACGAGCCACTACGAGCCGGGTTGGACAGCACTGAAAGCCCTACTACAGAAACGGCTAGACCTGATGCCTAACTCTCCTAAACTGAGTTGGAACGAGGTATTTAACGAGAACGCTACCAACTTGCTAATAGAGGCGAGCGGGGGAGATGTGCGTACCCTGATGTACTTTATTCAGGAGGCGATAACGGAGGAAGACCAAGCCCCCGTCACCCACAAGTCAGCATTTACGGCGATTGGTGGCACTGCAAGAACCTTTGCCTCTTCGGTACGGCATTGGGATAAACTGGTGCAACTGGCAGAGATGACAGACCCCCGTATTCCGAATAACGACCCCGACTATCTGGAACTGCTGAGGCAAGGCGCGATTTTGGAGTATATCAACGGAAGCAATGAGGAAGAGGGGGAAGCAGTAGGATTGGAAGGATTACTCCTAGACGAAGTGACCCCATGGTATGCAGTACACCCCATTGTAAAACAGCTTCCGCAGTTCAAAACGGCACGGCAGAACCGAGAGAAACCCCTTGAACTCCCCGAATAGCCCAGAAGAGACCCCCGAAGAGAGCAACGCGCAGGGGATACGCCGCCTTGTACGCGGACTACAACTTGCGAAGGGGTTCGCGCTCTACTTTGTTATCTGCAATGACTGCCCCTTTGCACTCAAACAGATGGAACTGGCGGAAGCGGCACTCCCTCCGAACTACGTTTTAAGGGTCTCCATTACACAGCCCATAGAGAGCCTACGCGAATACCTACTAGAGCGTATACACCAAGAAGAGCACCCTCCCCGCGCCCTCTTTCTGTACGGCTTGGAGAGTTGGATAGCCAAAGACAAGGTAGTCGAAACAGACATGATACTGCGTATCAACGCGATACGAAACTCCTTTGCCGCAACCCTTCCTTACTGCCTCGTATTTTGGCTACCCGAATACCTCTACCTTGCCATGCTTCGCGCCGCCCCCGACTTCTGTAGCATACGCTCCGGTATCTACCAACTTACGCCCCCTGCCTCCCAAGCGAAAGAGATACCCACCACCCAAAGCCTTACTTCTGGGAACTATACCGAACTGATGGGAATACCGCTAGAAGAACGCAAAGAGCGGCTACAAGACCTTACTGCCCTGCTTGCAGAGTATCAATCTATAGAGGAGGATAGCCGAGACTTGTTGGCGGAAGCACGTATCCTACAGCGTTCAGGGGATTTATACTATGGCTTTGGGCAGTATGAAGAGGCAGAACCGCTCTATCTCCGTGCCTTGTCCATTCGTGAGAAGCAGTTAGGAGCAGAGCATCCTGATACCGCAAACAGTCTCAACAACCTTGCTTTACTGTATCGCGTTCAAGGAAAGTACGCGGAGGCAGAACCACTCTATCAAAAAGCAATAATTATTGCAAAAAAAGCTCTTGGCAAACAACACCCTGACACCCAACTCTATCTCAACAACTATAAAGCCCTTTGGTGGAAGCAGGGCAACCCACAAGGGGCAGAAGCCTTTCTAAAAGCATGGGAAGAGGAGTAGGCACTCACCCCCTCTAAATCTCCCCCTTAACAAGGTGGAGAATTGCAATACACTCCTTCTCTGCTCAGTTTTGAGAGCGTGTTTTCCCGTTTGAATAGACCTTAGAACGACGCGCCAAACCTCCCACTATCAGACAACAAAGATTCCTCTCCTTGCGAAGGAGAGGTTAGGTGAGGTGCAAAACAAAAGCGACTCGTGTTTTATCAAAACGGGGGTATAATAGAAAATGTGTGTGCGTGAATTCTTGCGATGATGCGACCTTCTGCGCTCTCACCTCTCGTCTTCACCGCTTCGGTTATCGTTCCGCAAGGCAAGATACTATGATTCTCAACGATCTACCCATCTTGGTAGACCGCTTACCGCATCTCGATAACCTCGTAACAACCCTGAAAGCCGCTGGTGCGACCCAAAACACTCTCATCGAAGGGGTGGCAGGTTCCGCGAAGGGGTTCGTATTGTCACGCCTCTTCCAACGCCTTCAAAAGCCCCTCCTCATTCTCACCTACCAACAAGAGCAAGCACAAAAACTCTGGGAAGATGTCGTGCGGTACGGAGTCTCGTCGGAGTTAGTAAGCGTACTCCCCGCAGGGCAGAGCCTCTTTTTAGAAGGCGACATTACCGATTTCCGCGTCATTGGCGAGCGCATGAACGCCCTCCACCTTCTCGCCCAAGACGCGCCCTGCATTGTGATAGGAACCCTCGAAGCCGTACTACAGCGCACCTCTCCCCCGCAAGACCTCCTCCCCTACCGCTTTACCCTCACCGCCGGCGACCCCCTCGAACTCGAAAAAGTGGTGCGCCGCCTGGTGAACATGGGTTACGAACCCGCCAACACCGTGTCGCGTCCCGGAGAGTTTAGTCGGCGCGGAGGGATACTAGATGTCTACCCTAGTACCGCAGAAGCACCCGTCCGTATCGAACTGTTTGGCGACGATATAGAGAGTATTCGCCCCTTCGACATCAGCACACAGCGCAGTACCGGCAGACACGCTTTTGTAGAGATTGCCCCCGCCCGTGAGGTTCGCCTAACCACCGAGAAGGTAGAACGCGCCGTAAACGCCCTGAAAGCCACCTTTGCACAACGCAAAGAGGAACTCGCGAACGGCGAAAACCGAAAAGAGGCACGGGAAGCCATTGAGAGGCTAACAGACCGTATCGAAGCCGACATCGTGCGCTTAGAGCAACTGTCGTACTTCAATGGGCTAGAACAGTACCTGCCCTACCTTGTGCCGCAACCCACCTGCGCCCTCGACTACCTGCCCAAAGAGAGCGTTATTATTTGGGATGAACCCTGCCAAGTGAAGGAGCACTGGGAGCGTATCGTAACGGATAGCCACTCCCTACGCGAACGGCACTGGCAACGCGGCGAAACCCTCGACCTCACTCCCATCACCTGCGACTACGATGCCACGCTACCGCAAATCAACGCTTTTCCCAATGTACTGGTGTCGCTATTGGGGCGTACCCCGCCAGAGATAAAGGTAAGAACCACTCTCTCCTATCACGCCGCAACCCTAAACTCCTATC
>OMJJ01000284.1 GCA_900299305.1 bacterium
CACCGTACCAATCAGCGAAGAGGCGATAAGGTAGGGTTCCGCACCCATATCAAGTAGGCGGTTTACTGCTCCCGCTGCGTCGTTGGTGTGCAGGGTCGAGAAGACGAGGTGACCTGTGAGGGCGGCGTGTATGGCGATTTCTACCGTCTCGTGGTCGCGAATCTCTCCCACCATGATAATATCGGGGTCTTGGCGCACAATGCTTCTTAGTCCACTCGCGAAGGTTAGTCCGATTTGGGGGTGTACCTGTATCTGGTTCACGCCATTGAGCTGGTACTCTACGGGGTCTTCTACGGTGATAATCTTCTTTTCGGTGCTGTATATCTCTTGTAGGGAGGCGTAGAGGGTGGTGGTTTTACCGGAACCGGTGGGACCCGTTACCAGAATAATGCCGTGCGGCTCTCGAATCAGGCGGCGGAACTGCTGAAATATCCCTTGTGACATACCGAGGTCGGGTAGCCCTAGCATGGCGGTCTGCTTATCGAGGATACGCATAACCACGCTCTCGCCGTAGACGGTAGGAATGGTGGAGACGCGGAGGTCTATCTGCCGCCCTGCGTGACGGATACGGATGCGCCCATCTTGAGGGAGACGGCGTTCCGCGATATTGAGGTCTGCCAAAATTTTGATACGGCTTACTACTGCCGCATGGAAGCGTTTCGGAGGGGAGTTGTGTACGTCGTGGAGTACACCGTCTACACGATACCGAACGCGCATCTCCTTATCGAAGGGTTCGATATGGATGTCGGAGGCTCGGTCTTGTATCGCCTGATTTACGAGGAGGTTCACCATCTGAATGACGAACTCTTCTTTTGCCATTTTTTGCAAGTCGGCAATATCGAGGTTATCCTCGTCCTCTACGGCGCGTTCTGCCTCCTGCACCCCCTGAATCATGCGCGACATATAGAACTGCTCGGAGAGGCGGCGGATTTCGGTAGCACTCGCCAGCATGGGCGCAATGTCTAGTCCCGTAAGGAGGCGGAGGTCGTCTATCGCGTTGATGTCTTGTGGGTCTGCCATTGCCACGACAAGGGTGTCGTCGTTACGGCGAACAGGGATAAGGGAGTGACGCAGAGCGAATTCGCTAGGGATATTGGCAAGGATTTGCGGGTCGGGTGGCTCTTGGGTTAGGTCGATAAGGGGGCAGTCTAGTTGGCGAGAGAGAATGCGGAGCAGGTTGGGTTCGGTGAGAAAGCGAAGGGAGAGTAGGATTTCACCGATACGTTTACCGCCTCCGTTACGCCTCTGTTCGTTCAATGCGATTTCGAGTTGGTCGGGTGTGACCAAACCCTCTTCTACCAACAGGCTACCCAACAGTGTCCGTTTGAGTTTCAGCACCTAAATCGCCTCCCTAACACGCATTTTATGGGTCTTGCTAGGCAGAGCCAAGACCATGTAACCTATAGACGTACAACTACCCTATCGGATACAAAAATTTTGCAAAAATTGTTACAATTTTGCTCGCTTGTATCGCCCTGCCTTACAAGAGGGTTGAGCTTCTCAGAACTGCCCATTTAGACCCAAAAATGTAGCGATTGGTTCATTACGGGAAAACTATTTCTTTACATGGAGAGTGTGCAGTGCCTGCCGAACTACTCCAAGGTGATAAGCAGAGTGAGAAGCCATCGCCAACACCCCCGCAATCCCGTTTTCACTCTCCCAGAACTCAGGAGTTTCAAGGCTTTGGAGTAGGTTTTGGTAGGCAGTTCGTAGGTCGTCCCGTATCGCATCCCACTCATCGGGAGACACAGTGTGAGTGGTTCGCCAAATCTCCTCCCAATCGACTGCATCCGCACTCTTCCCTTTAATGTCGTCTTCAAGCACCCGTAGATAGAACGCGGTATGCTTTACTTGTGCGGCGAGCGTTGTCTGCTCCGAACAGATAGGACGAGATGCCTCCTCGAATGTGACATCTGCAAGCGATTCAAAAAGAGAGGTTCCCCGATAGAGATAGATTCCGTTGGAGTGCTCAAAGGTCTCTTGCAGTATCTGAACAACTTCGCTTTTCAATGTTTCGATAAGCGCGTTTGAAGCCATAGTGCCTCCTTAGCAGTAGATAAGGGTTCTGGAATAGCAAAGTATGCCCTTGGAAGAGTAGGCTTGTCAAGCAAGGAGGAGAATCGCACTCGGAAAGCGGATATAAGCGCACTGCGAAAGATATAGGGTAGAGGGAGACGCTAAGAATGTCGCTATGGTCGCTTTTGGGGTTGGTGCTTGCGCTCAGTTCACCTCCCAAAGAGGTGTGGACGGAGTTTCGAGGTCCGAACGGCACGGGTACGGTTGCAGATACGATGGTTCCCACCGTTTGGAGCGAAACCCAGGCGGTAAAATGGAAGACCCCCATTCCCGGACGGGGTTGGTCGTCGCCGGTGATATGGGGTAATCAGATTTGGATGACGAGCGCAACCGAAGACGGTAAGCAGATGTTCGTCTACTGTGTGGACAAGCAGACAGGGAAGGTACTACACCAACGCCTCTTATTTGAAAACGCAACCACTGAGCCCATCCACGAGACGAACAGTTACGCCTCACCTACTCCCGTTATCGAAGCGGGGCGCGTGGTCGTTCACTTTGGCACGTATGGCACGGCTTGCATAGATACGAAAACCTTCAAGACGATATGGCAACGCCGCGACCTCAAATGCCAACACTCCGTAGGTCCGGGGTCGTCGCCTATCCTCTACAACAACCGCGTGATTCTGACATTCGAGGCGATAGATGTGCAGTATATGATTGCGCTGGATATGAAGACGGGCGACACGGTTTGGAAAACGCCCCGCAGTACCAAACTAAGCCAAGTCTCGGCGGAAGAGCGCAAAGCCTTCTCTACCCCAATTATTGTGCAGGTGAATAATCAGCCCATGCTCATCAGTGCCGGTGCACAAGCCGACTACGCCTACGACCCCCGCGATGGGAGGGAGATTTTTCAGTTCCGAAACAAGGGATTCTCCTCTTCTTGCCGCCCACTGGTTGGGTTTGGAATGGTGTTTATGAACGTGGCGTTTGGAGAGATGAATGGGCTACAGGTAGCCCGCCTTGATGGGCAGGGAGACGTTACGAATACCCATGTTGTTTGGAAGTACGGGCGCAATGTGCCTTGTAAGCCCTCCATGCTCCTGATAGACGACCTTCTCTATATGGTAAACGATAGTGGTATTATGACCTGCCTAGAGGCAAAAACGGGGCAGATGGTATGGCGAGAGCGGTTGGGAGGGCAGTTCTCGTCGTCGCCTATCTACATCGGGGGTACTATCTATGTGTGTGATGAAAAGGGAACAGGCTATGTTTTGAAGCCGGGGCGCACCTTTCAAAAGATAGCCGAAAACCATCTGGAGGAGGGCTGTATGGCGACCCCTGCGGTATCGGGGAAAGCCCTCTTTATTCGCACCAAAACCCACCTGTACCGCATTGAGTAGTCACACTACACCCGAACTTACGTCTGTTTTGGAGTAGTCTATAGTAGTGAGAAACTCCCCCTTATCCTCACTATCCCTTATTGTGAATGTTACCAAGCCTGTGTAGAACACTCTATAACTCGGCTCTAATCTATTTTGAGAAAGGTATTCCTAATGCTGAAAACCATCGGAACTCGGCGGCGTATGCAGTGCCTCTTGGGGGCGTTTGCCGTCGCCGCTATCACCGGTTGCGGAAGTGGGTCTAGTACCAGTAGTGTAGACAACGGCAACTTTGTCACTCCCGGAACTACCCCTTACGTTACATCAAACCTTGCCGCCAGAGATGTCTGCCAGGCGAACCCGCACTCTCCCGGACGTGCGCGTTGGACAGTACTGGTCTACCTAAATGCCGCCAGTAACCTCCAACCGTTTAGCCTCCTCAATATCGCGCAGATGGCTGCTGTAGGCTCTAATGCGGACTTGAATATCGTGGTGCAGTGGAAGCAGACCGCTACCAGTAACTTTTTTACAGGAGTAGGAGTACAGTCCACACCCTCGTTTATAGGAACGCGCCGCTACAAAATTTCCAAGCATAGCACTGCGGACAGAAACAAAATTGCGCCTCCCAATATCACCTCAAACCTAAACCTTGTCGGTGATACCACTCCACTAGATGCCGATAGGCTTCCCGACCCTCCCACAAATACCATTGCTGACGGTGGAAACCTGACTTCTGATATGGGAGACTATCACACCCTTACCAACTTTGTTCAGTGGGGGCTAACGAACTTTCCCGCCGACCATGTAGCTCTCGTAGTTTGGGATCATGGTTCAGGCGCACTGAATGTAGACAATCGGGCGGCGCACGGCAAAACCGGACGCTCTGCGGTTCGGCGCGGTTTCTCTCAGGATGTTCAGACTGGACACCAGATAGCCACGCAGGAGCTGCCGCTCGCACTTGCAGGGTTGCCCCTACTGGATGCTTTGATTGTAGACTGCTCTCTGCAAGGCACTACCGAAATGGCGTATGATGCCCGTAATCTAGCAAAAGTCTATATCGGCTCCGAAGAGAGCCCTCCCGGTTCCGGTTATCCTTATGATGTTTGGCTCAACTTCTTGCAAACCTCGGTAGCCAATCCGTGTTCGTCTGGAAAATCACTAATAGATGCGACCATTGCGGCATATCCAACCGGAACCAACATCACACAGTCGATGATAGACCTTACCAAGATGAACACCGTCGCCGCGAACCTAAACACGTTTGGTGCCAAGTTGTTCGCGAACGTCAATAACGGGGCGAACTGGATACGGCAAGCACGGCAAGCTAGTCAGTACTTCGAGTTTCTCGAATACAAAGACCTGTATCACTTCGCTAACAACGTTCGTACCATCAGCGGGGTTCCCTCCGATGTGGTGAGGAGTGCCGCCGATTTGGAGACCAGTCTGCTGGGTACGGATGGCGCGATACTGGTACAAGCGCACAGCACCCGCGCCGATGGAACCGGTTTTAGCGAGTCGTTTGCCAACGGTTTGAGCATTTTCTTACCAGGACCTCTAACACAAAGCAGTGTCAACAATACGGTTGGTTACGACCCACAGTGGGGTAACTTAGGGCTTGCAAAAGCCGCTCCAAACTGGGCGAACTTCCTTATCAACGAACAGCAGTAGGCGGAGTTACGAAATGGGGGGAGTGTAGTAGGTCACTCCCCCTTCTTTAAAAGGAGCTACCCTGAATTTTTCCTTGACGAAACTCGCTTCCTGCTGTATAATAACCCCCAAGTAAGGTTTGCTGTTTTGCGCCCGTAGCTCAGTGGATTAGAGCGATAGGTTGCGGTCCTATAGGCCAGGAGTTCGAATCTCTTCGGGCGCATCTTCTCTGAAAGTAAAGTGGAGACCTTTTTGCCGCTTGGCAAACGAGGTCTTTTCTATTATGTAGTAAGTACTGTGCCTTCGTAGCTCAGTGGATAGAGCGCCTCCGTCCTAAGGAGGGCGTCGGGAGTTCGATTCTCTCCGAGGGCATTCTATTCGTGAACGGTTTTCTATTATGGGGAGAGATGTCCGAGTGGTCGATGGTGCGGCTCTCGAAAAGCCGTGAGCCGAAAGGCTCCGTGGGTTCGAATCCCACTCTCTCCGTTACAAAAAAGCCCCTGTCTACTTTTACTAGTAGCGTGGGCTTTTGGTTTTCTTAATAACGGATGTTATACCCTCGCCTCATTCTGTCATTGCAGGACATCTTTCTCCCAAACTGGGGACACGGGGGGTGATGAGGGTTATAACCTTACGCACTAGCAACTTGAGTTTTGTTATGGTAGTTGCTCAAAGCACCCTGCTTATCTTGTGTTGGGAAAGGGTGGTTGGATTTCCGTAAGTACTTACCAACGCTACATCTCTTTATGGGATTGAGTTTATTTCAGGTGGTCAGTATTGCCTACCTTATCATAAAATCTCTTGCTCTCAAACCTCTTACTAACACACTGTCCTCCCAAGAAAGCACAGTCTCTTAAACCTTGAATACCTCTTCTGCACCCACACTCAACCGTACCTCTCTCGCTGTTATCTGTTGCGCTGTTATGCTCTTCTACTCGCTCTATTTGGGGTCGGTGGGCATTCTGCTTCCCGAACTCGGAAAGACGTTTGGGTTGGGCGCAGAGATACAGGGGCAACTCTTTCCTGCGAACTTCATCGGGTTTGTGGTTGCGGTACTTGTCTGTGGATTTTTGTCTGACCGCAAAGGGCGCAAAGCCGTTCTGCTTTTTGGGGCGGCAACCTACTCGATGGGCTTAATCCTGTTTGGTGTTGCGCCTACCTACTCGCTTGCGCTAATCGCCTCGTTTGCCGTGGGCGCAGGGAGCGGCGTGATGGAGGTGACTGCAAGCGCACTCGCCGCCGACCTCTTTGCAGAACGCCGCGCACTATTTTTGAATGCGATACAAGTGGTCTTTGGGTTGGGGGCGGCGGTAGGTCCTTCAGTTGCGCGGATGTTGTTGGTACAGGGTATGGGCTGGCGACCCCTCTATCTAGGTTTGGCGGTACTCAACCTGCTCCTATTTGTTTTTCTGCTCTGTACCCGCGTTCCCCGCGCCGATGCCTCCGAATCGCTCCATATTTCCGAACTCCTTGCGGTGGTTCGTAAGCCGGCGTTTGGTGCGTTGTGCCTCGCCCAAGCTCTCTATGTGGGCGCGGAGGTGGGATTCTTCTCGTGGATGCCTACCTACTTCGAGCAGGGTATAGAGGGGGGCGCAAAGTGGGCAGGGGCGGTAGTCACCGTTTTCTGGGTAGCCATGACCGTTGGGCGCATTACCAACTGCTGGCTGATCGCGCACTTCCGCCTTATGTCGTTGGTGCTGGTAAGTGCGATAGGAGCGGCGGTGTTTTCTGGGCTGGTGTTAGTAACACACTCTCCCTTGCCCGTTATGGGCTGTGTGGTGGTGGTAGGCTTCTGCTATTCGGGGATATTTAGCCTTGTGCTTTCGGAGACAGGAGAGCGTTTTCACTCAGTCGCGGGGACTGCTTTTGGGGGCGTAATGGCTTCGGGAGGGATTGGCGGCGCGATTCTCCCTTGGGTAATGGGAGTCCTCTCTGTTACGAAAGTGGGTTGGCATGGCGCACTGATGGCGGTTCCTGTGGTGCTGGTAGTGCTTGCTGGTATTGCCAAAGTACTTGATGCCTCCTCCCCACAGAGAAGGAAAACCACCCCGCAAGAGTGAACCTACTTGTATGTCTGAAGAACCCCAAACTCACTCCCACGCTAAGAAGCGCAGACCACAGCGCATCCTGATTCCTCTCCTTGCCCTCCTTATCGGAATGACGTTTGTGAATATCTGGATGGGCGACAAGATGGTTTCGGAGGAGGTGACACCGCGCATTGTGCTACAGGTGATAGGGACGCACATCCCTGTTGTCTCGGCACACGTCCCCCCGCTTCCCCCCGATACCTTCTGGGATAGCATGATTTGGGAGGCGAGAATCCCCCGTGTGTTGGGCGGGGTGCTGGTAGGCGCGATGCTGGCAATGGCGGGGGTCGCATTTCAGAGTTTTCTACAAAATCCTCTTGCCGACCCCTATATGGTGGGCGTTTCTTCGGGGGCGGCACTCGGCTCGGTAGTGGTGATACTGCTGGGAGGAACGGGACTACTGTTTGGGTGGGCGCAACCGTTTGCCGCCTTCATTATGGGGCTACTGGCGACGGCAATCGTCTACTTTATGGCGCAAAAACAGGGGCGACTCTCTTCCCAAACGTTTCTGTTGGCGGGGATTGTGGTAGGAACCTTCTTCTGGTCGTTTGTACCGCTTATTATCTCGCTTGCTAACCGCGCCGGTAATCTCGATAGGCAGAGCGCGATTCTCTCCCAACTGCTCGGTAATCTACAGGACATCAGTTGGCACAAACTCGGCTTGCTTGCGGTGTTTGGCACGTTGGGGGTACTCATGCTCTGGTCGGGGGCAAACGAACTGAACCTTATGGCTCTGGGTGAGGAGAGCGCGGCGCATCTGGGGGTGAATATCGAGGGCTTCAAGCGGCGTGTTATCCTTGCGGGGGCGTTGGTGACGGCGGGAGCAGTTTCGGTGGCAGGTATCATCGCGTTTGTGGGCTTGGTGGTTCCGCACATTGCGCGGCGGCTAGTGGGTCCCGACCACCGTATCCTCTTACCAACCGCCTTCTTACTTGGGGGCTTGGTACTGACCTGTGCCGACTGGCTCTCACGTGTCTACCTTGCCCAACTCGAAGTCGGAGTGATTACCTCGCTTATCGGCGCACCCGTTTTCTGCTATCTTCTGCGCCAAAGGCTACGTTAAAGGAAGTATGATTTTATGAGAGAACACAACTGGACGCGACGTGAGTTTCTACAAGGAGTGACGGGGGCTACCGCCTTCGCCGCCACCGAGCAGACAAAACGGAGAGGAGCAAGGCGAATGTTACCCAAACCTACCCCGCAACAACTGGCGTGGCAAGAGGCAGAACTGAGTATGTTTCTGCACTTTGGAGTCAACACCTTTACCGATAGAGAGTGGGGAGACGGCACAGAAGACCCCCGCATCTTTAATCCCGAAAAGTTATCGGCGCGGCAGTGGGTACAGACCGCGAAAGAGGCGGGTTTCAAGTTCGTGATACTTACCGCAAAACACCACGACGGTTTCTGCTTGTGGCAGTCCAAGTATACCGAACACTCCGTAAAGAACAGCCCTTGGAAAGACGGTAAAGGCGACGTGGTACGCGAATTTACAGAGGCGTGTCACGAAGCGAAGTTGAAAGTGGGTCTCTACCTCTCCCCATGGGACAGGCACGAGCGAACTTATGGCGACTCTCCTGCCTACAACCAGCACTATGTAAACCAACTTACAGAACTACTTACCGAGTATGGAGAGGTGTCCGAAGTCTGGTTCGATGGCGCGAACGGCGAAGGTCCCAACGGTAAGCGGCAGGAGTACGATTGGCAAGCCTTCTACGGAACCATACGCAAACACCAACCCAAAGCCCTTATCGCGATTTCGGGACCCGATATTCGATGGGTGGGTAACGAGGACGGGTTCGCGCATGAGACCGAATGGAGCGTTCAGAATCCAGACGCGACCATCCACGCAGGGCAGACCGAAAAAATCTGGTGGCCCGCCGAGTGCGATGTCTCTATCCGTCCCGGCTGGTTCTGGCATGAGCGCGAGGATGCACAGGTCAAGTCGTTGGCGCACCTTATGGACATCTACTACCGCTCGGTAGGGCGCAACAGCGTTCTCTTGTTGAATGTGCCGCCAAACCGTCAGGGCTTGCTTGCTGACCCCGATGTGGCGCGTTTGAAGGAGTTTCGTAAAACCGTTTTAGATTCGTTTGAACACGACTATGCACAGGGAAAACCTGCCTTCGCCGCCAACAGCCTAAGAGGGCATGGCGCGGGAAACGTAACGGATGGTCGCCCGAACACCTTTTGGAGCGCGATAGAGGAGGAGATACAGCCTACCCTCGAAATAGATTTGCGTGTTCCTACTAAGTTCAATACCCTGCTGACCCAAGAGTATGTCGCTGAGGGGCAGTGTGTGGAACAGTATCGCCTAGAAGCACTCACGGAGAGCGGTTGGCAGACACTGGTGAACGGCACGACTATCGGGCGAAAGAAACTGGATAGGTTCGAGGCGGCTACTGCAACTAAAGTGCGCCTCACCATTCTCAAGTCGCTTGCACCGCCCCAAATTCAACGGCTAGGACTCTTCCAGACCCCGAAGGTAGGGTAGAGGCAATCGTATCTTAATGATTCCTGTTACGCACTTGCCCTTATTCTGTCCTTGCAGGACATCTTTCCCCCAATTCTGAGGGAAAGAGAGAGTAGGAAGGTATTCCCGTTATCAGCAAGGTGTACCTGTACAAGAAGGTGACTCCCTTACTATAGAGTGCATTCGCCTCTTCGCCCAAATTTGGGAGAAGAGGTTGGTGATGAGGGCTAAAACCTACCAGAACGCAACCTCTATATAGGTATGCGATTGTCCTAAAAAGGTGGTAGGGGCTATCTCCTCTACATCCAATTCAAGGTACAATGAGACTACTTTCCGCTCATCAAAAAGGTGAGCCAATCCCGACTTAGGAAACAACAAGACCCATGCGAGACCGCTACGAAAACTTTATTGATGGTAAGTGGGTAGCCCCCATAAAGGGGGAGTATATTCCCAATATCAACCCTGCTAACCATAACGACACTATCGCGCAGTTCCCCAACTCCACCGCAGAGGACGCGGTTTCTGCCGTCTCTGCCGCCGCCAAAGCCCTACCCGCGTGGGCGGCACTCTCCTCCCATGTTCGGGGTGAGTACCTGCGGAAAGCCGCGGATGTGCTTGCCTCTCGCCTAGATGAGATTGCTACGGGGCTAATGCGTGAAGAGGGCAAATCGTTGCCAGAGGCGAAGGGCGAAACCATGCGAGGTATTACGTTACTCCGCTACTTTGCGGGGCAGTGTATGCTTCCAGACGGAGACGTTATCCCCTCGGCAAGTGCCAGCACCTTCCTCTACACCAAGCGCGTACCGCTGGGAGTCTGTTCGCTTATCACCCCTTGGAACTTCCCGATAGCCATTCCTATCTGGAAAGCGGCTCCCGCGCTCGCGTTTGGAAACACCGTCGTACTCAAGCCCTCCGAACTCTCACCGCTTACCGCCATCCATATTGCAGAGTGCTTTGAGGCGGCGGGGCTACCCGCGGGAGTGTTTAATGTTCTCTGTGGGGAAGGGGTACGGGTGGGGGAGGTACTCGCTACTTCACCAGATGTTACCGGGCTATCGTTTACGGGGTCGGTACGAACAGGTAAACACCTCGCAAGCCAAGCCGTAGCGCACGGCAAAAAGTACCAACTAGAGTTGGGCGGTAAGAACGCCGCGATTGTTCTACCCGACTGCAACCTAGACCAAGCGGTAACGCTCACCTTGCAAGGCGCGTTTAAGTCGGCAGGGGAGAAGTGTACCGCTACCTCCCGCGTCATTGTTCACAAAGACATCTACGATACGTTTGTCACCGCACTTGTGCAGAAGACCCTCACTCTGAAAGTAGGCGCAGGGGACACCGATGCCTACCTCGGTCCGGTTATCTCGGCACAATCGCGTGACCGTGTGTTACGTTATATCCAACTCGCACAAGACGAAGGGGCAACCCTGCTCTGCGGCGGCGATGCACCCACCGAAGGCAATTTGGCAAACGGTTTCTACGTCAACCCGACCCTCTTTGGAAACGTGACCCCCGAAATGCGAATCGCACAAGAGGAGGTTTTTGGACCGGTACTCGCCATCCTTCGCGCCGAAGACCTTGAGGACGCGCTTACGATTTTGAACGGGGTCGAGTTTGGGCTATCTGCCTCCCTATTTAGCAAGAGCCTCGATAGCGCGATGGTGTTTGCAGACCGTGCCAACGCGGGCTTAGTGCGCGTGAATGGCGAGACGGCGGGAGTAGAGCCTCAAGCCCCCTTTGGCGGCATGAAGGGGTCGAGTAGCTATAGCCGAGAGCAGGGGCTTATTGCCCGTGACTTCTTTACGCAGGTGAAAACCGTTTCGATAGACCGTGCAGGATAAGGAGATTACGGCATGGCACTCTGTAGATATATGACCTACGTTCCCAATGTGGGCAGACAAAAGCGATGGGGCTGGGTCAAACTCGGTCAAGTCTACCCTTTGGATGAGCAGGTGGTAGCAAGCATCATGGTCTCTCCCTCTCCCGAAGGCTTGAGCGTATTAGAGGCACAAGCGGGGACAGAAGCGGTCTTTTCGTTCGCCGATTTGGACGTGGAACCCGGACGCTATGGGCATCCCTCACTGGTCGCGCCCCTGTTGAGTAACCAAGAGGTGTGGGCGGCGGGAGTCACCTACGAATCTAGTAAGTTCGCACGTATGGCGGAGTCGAGTGACGGCGGCGACTTCTATGCAAAGGTCTATGTAGCAGACCGCCCCGAACTGTTTATGAAAGGGACACCCTCTCGCACGGTAGGGCAACGCGACGTAGTAGGTATTCGCCCCGACTCGCACTGGAACGTACCCGAACCGGAGTTGAGTGTGTTGGTTGCCGCTACGGGGCAGATTTTGGGCTACACGGTGGGTAACGATATGTCTTCACGAGACATCGAAGGCGCGAACCCCCTCTACCTTCCACAAGCGAAGGTCTATCGTAACTCCTGCGCGTTGGGACCCGTGGTTATCCCCGCCGATAGGCTCGACCCGCATACCCTTGCCGTACAACTGAGAATAGAGCGCGGGGGGGCAACCCTTTTTCAGGGGGAGACCAGCACCGCTCGTATGCGCCGTAACGTTCAGGAACTAACCGAGTGGCTCTTCCGCTCGAACGATTTCCCGAACGGGGTCTTTTTATTGACGGGTACGGGGATTATCCCTCCAGACGAGTTCAGCCTTCAAGCTGAAGACACGGTGCATATCACCATTGAGGGGATAGGTACGCTCACTAATTTGGTGAAACTCGTGTAGGCTGTCAGAGAAGTTAGCGTAGAACAAAATGAAAAGGGGGGTACTTCTGCGTAACACAGAAGTACCCCCCTTTGGTCATGAAGGAGACCTACTTCACGGTGAGTGTCCAGCTGCCGCTGGTCGCCGTGTAGAGAGTATCTCCATCGAAGAGGGCTTTGAGGGTGTGCTTACCAGCCGCAAGCGAAGTGGGTATCGTGAAGTTGACGCTTACCACACCGTTTGCATCGGTAGTTCCCGTTCCCGAGTCTACACCGTCTACTTGGTAGCGCACGGATTTACCGCTGAGTGCTTTGCCGTCGGTAGTACGGGTAAGAGTGGAGGAGAAGACCACCGTGGTACCCGTTTTTCCGGTAAGGCTTTTACCTGCTAACTTAGTAGGAGCCTTTTTGACGGTTAGGGTATAGTTGCGCGATTTAGAAGCACTGTATTGTGCATCCCCCGCGAAACTTGCGGTTATCGTGAACTTACCCACACCCAAACTCTCTTCTATTTTGTAGGAGAGAACCGCGTTACCCATTGCATCAGTAACAGCAGTACCGATAGTGTTACCACCAGCGGTAAATGTGACCGTTTTTCCTGCCACACCCATTCCATCCGTGTTGCGTGTGAGGGTAGAGGAGATAGGAATAGTGTCCCCTATACGCCCAGCATTATCGGCAAGGGTAGTTGTGGTACTGGTCTGCCTAATAACAAGGTTTGCCCCCGCACTAGAGGGATTTAGCTCCGTATCTCCCGCAAACTCCGCTCTTAGTTTGTGTGTACCCAGAGCAAGCGTATCGGGAACCGTATAGGCGAGAGCGGCGTTCCCACCACCATCCGTAACGGCGGTTCCGATAACGGTTCCGTCTAGTTTGAAGGTGAGGGTCTCACCTGCCACTGCCGTACCGTCGGACTTACGTACCAGCGTACCCACAAGGTTTTTGGATTCGCCGTACTTTGCGGAGGTAGAACTCAACTGTACTGCGGTATCTGCGTTATTGATGGTGAGGGTTCCCGATCCGGAAGAGGGGTTGTTGTTGGCATCTCCTGCAAAGTCGAACTCAACAGTATGGCTCCCTTTGGTGTAGGTAGCATCCAAGTCCAGTCTGAAGACCGCATTACCGTTGCCCCACCAACTGTAGGTCGTACCTACAACATTGCCGTCTACCTTAACAGAGAGAGGCTCTGCAGCGAGGGGGGCTTTATCCGCTTTTCGCTTGATGTTTGCAAAGAGCAGTACTCTTCCGAACATCTGTGCTTTCGAGGAGGTAACTGTCACCACCGTATCCGCCATTACGGTTACGGGAGAGAGGGCAAGTTTGGTAACAATAGCGTCTCCACCGAAATACCCTCCGTTAGCGGTGCTTTGGAAGGCGGAGGCATTTGTAGGAAAGTCGATGGAGTCGGTGTCTCCAGTAATGTAGGCGGCACCTTTTTTGTCGGTAGCCACGCCAACACTATTGTCTCCAAAACTCCCCCCTATCAGCGTAGAGTTTACGAAAGCATCTCCTGCTACACTGAGTTTTGTGACAAAGGCATCGTATCCGCCCTGTGGGGATACCTGAAACGCTTTGAGCGTAGTGGGGAAGTCGGAGGAGTGGGTTCTTCCTGTGATAATCGCCCGTCCGGCACTATCTACCGTGATACTATTGGGGTAGTTACTTCCGGTTCCGCCCAGATAGGTAGAGTAAGTGGTTGCACTACCATCCGAACTTAACTTCGTTACGATACCACTGGGGTAGCCTGGTGAAACCATCTGAACGGCAGAGGGGGTAACGGGAAAGTCGAAGGAGTAGGTGTCTCCTGTAACGTAGGCATTCCCTGTTTTGTCGACAGCAATACCCGTTATCTCGTCGTCGTCAGTACCACCCAAGTAGGTAGAGTAGACGAGCGACATTCCATCTGTTGCCAACTTCGTAACAAAACCATCAGAGCCGTAGAAGAATCCCCCTTTGTTGGTGGTTTGGTACGCCCCTGCGGTGGTGGGGAAGTCGGTGGAGGCGGCAAACCCGCCAATATAAGCGTTCCCGTTTGCATCTACCGCAATCTTGCTACCGTAGTCGGCATAAGTTCCCGAAAGATAGGTGGAGTAGTTTAGCACTGTACCATCCGCCCCTACTTTGGTAACAAAACCGCTAAAGTACTTGGTACTAAGGGTTCCCTGAAAGGCTCCGCCGGTGGTTGGGAAGTTCTTGGAGTAGGTGTAGCCAGTAACGTAGGCGGCTCCTGCCGTATCTACGGCGATACCAAGCCCTATCTCATCATCTGCGCCACCTAGATAGGTGGAGTAGGCGATGTCCGAACCATCCGAGGTTAGTTTTGCAACGAAAGCATCGCCGCCGTAGCCAGACGAGTCGCCGCCGCCGTAGGTCGGTTGATACGCTCCATCGCTTACAGGTAGGTCGGTAGAGAGGGTCTCGCCGGTGATGTAGGCACTTCCCGATTTGTCTACAGCAATGGCATACGCCGCATCGTAGAGCGAGCCACCGAACAGAGTGGAGTAGATAACTGAGGAACCATCAAGGCTCAACTTGGTCACAAACGCATCTCCATACCCGCTACTCGCTAACGACTGGAATGCCCCCGCAGAGGTAGGAAAGTCTTTAGACCATGTAAGCCCGCTTATATAGGCGTACCCTGCACTGTCTACCGCGATACCCGTGCCATAGTCGTCGTCTCTACCTCCCAGATAGGTGCTGTAGGCGAGTTCGGGGTCGATGATAAGGGGCTTGCTGGCATCGTAGTTTCCAACCGCAAAGGCGACCTCTTGCGTCCCTTTTAGCACATACTTCGCCGAAACAGGAGTGCGCTTACCGGCTATCTCCTGATATGCCACCGGTGCGTGCCACTGTAGGGTTCCGTTGCCCATGTTCAACGCCAACTCCCCTTTTGCAGAGGCAGTTACTCGTTTTGCACCGGCAAACTTGAGGCGAATGGAGGCAGGAGAGGTGTGCGGCTGTACTACAAAGTCGTACTCCAGATTTTTCTGGTTGCCGTAGTAGACGACATCCACGCCCTTATAGACCTCTTGGAAGCCGACTTTGCTGTAGTTGGCTACGCCCTTACGCCATTGGCTTTTGTTCTTACCAATAAGGTAGTTGGTAGTGCCGGGCAGTTTGGCAAAAGCGGTCTCTTTTGCGTTGGGGTTGCCGCCTACCAGTTGCATTCGCACCACTGCCCCCGCAACGGCGGTTTGCCGCGCTTGTTTGGTAGAGGGCTTGGTTTTGGAGGGGGCTGTTTTGGGGTTGGGTTTGCGAAGCGAAAAGACCGCTTCGTTGGGGGTAAGAAAGAGTGAGTAGCCGGTGCCTCGTGAGAGGTACTTTACTCGTGAGTTGGTCTGTCCCTCATTTTTTTCAAAAGCAAGAGGGACGCGCCCAAAACGCTTTATCGCACTCGCAGAAGGTACCGAGTTCTGTTGAGCGAAAAGCGTTGTAGGAGCGAAAAGAGTGCAGAGAGCAATGCCTGTGCCAAGCTTCATCTTCACATTCTCCTTGTGTTGCAGTACACGTACCGCACAAACTCTTTGTCGTCGTGTACACAAGGGAGTTTGCTACATACTTCGTAATGAATCCTTCTTGGAATCGTTAATTACCAAAAATAATTTTACAAACGATTCTTAAGTGCTTGTAAAACCCGTGTTATACAGGAAAAAGTTCGCCTCTGTGCAGGAATCCTTTCTACTAAAGCGCAACCTATCAAGGTAGACCTCTTGTAGAAAGGAACCTCCAACAATGAAGACCCTAACTATCCTTATCTGCTGTAGTATTTTGGCAATGAGCATTGCGGTAAGTGCCGCACCCCCAAAAAAATCTCCTACTAAACCTCCCGTAAAGAACCAGACGAAAGGGCAGGGGCAGATTGTTGGGGCAAATGGTCAGTTTGGAACCATCTACACCCTCAAAAACAACATCAACTTTCAAATCCTCTCTGCAAAATACACGGTGGATTCCTATATGGCATACACGCCTATTATGCCCAAAGCCGAGGAGAAACTGATGGTGCTGAACGTTGCTATCAAGAACGTAGCCGCCACAGATAACTTTGTCGAGTTGAACTTCTTTACTCTGGTAGATGATAAAGGCACTCTCTACGAAGGTAGCTCTGCTGGCTTGGAGAGCAAAGGGAAACAAGCGGCAGACCTTAACCTCCGTCCCGGGCAGGGATTGGGGCAACCAGACCTCAAAGACCCGCTACGGGTAGCCTTTGCGGTTCCTGCCTCTGCCCGTATTGTAAAGGTGATGGTGAATCAGGGACGCTTGGGAAGGAATGAAGAGACTATCCGATACTACGTGGCTGGGGCAACCAAAGCCGAAGCAGGGGAAGCTGGCGACCCCAAAAACGTTATCTCTCCCCTCCCCGATACAGTGCGTGACACCTCTCACCCCTCTGGCGCACTGGCAATTAAGGAGGGTAAGGCGAAAAAAGGAGAGTACTACCCCACCGGACCTGCACAACTGAGATTAGATAAGTTTGAGACCTCTGCCAAAGCCAAATTCGATGGAAACACACCAGAAGAGAACAAAGAGTTTGCGATTGCTACCATCACCGCAAAGAGTAGTTGGGATGTCGAATTCAATATCTTTGAACTGGTAGGCGATGAGAGCAACTACGAACTCACTACCGAAGAGGGCGATTTGATAAAAGCCGCGGGCTACCGCAAGGCAAAATCGGATGCCCCCCCCAGAAAAAGACTTTCGTAAGGGAGACGAGTATGTCTATCGTGTCTTTTTTATTGTGCCCAAAGGAACCAAATTCAAGAAACTGGTTTTTGGCGGAAATAACGCAAGGAGATGGGCAATAGAAGGGGCGGAGCTAAAATAGCAGAGAGAAGAGGGAGCACGTCTACTATGAACAAGATACCTACATGGCAGATACTAACGCTGTTCGGAGTGTTTAGCCTCCTAACGGGGAGTACTGCTCAACCCAAAACGCCCAAAAAGGGAACACGCATGATATACATTGGAACCTATACTGCCGGAAAATCCAAAGGCATCTACCTTATTAAGATGGATACCCAAACCGGACATCTTACTCAGCCGGAACTCGTTGCCGAGATAAGCAACCCCTCCTTTTTAGCAATACACCCCTCTCAAAAATACCTCTACGCCGTAAACGAAGATGGAAAGTTTAAGGGGCAAGATTCGGGGTCGGTGACAGCCTACGCTATCCAACCCGAAACCGGCAAACTCACCCTGCTAAACCAACAGGCTTCGCAAGGCGCAGGACCTTGTCACATCTCCCTCGATAAAACAGGGAACAACGCCCTCGTCGCGAACTATAGCGCGGGTAGCGTGAGCGTTCTGCCTATTCAGGAGGACGGTCATCTACTAGAAGCCTCGTGTACCATAAAGCATAAGGAAGGCTCTAGCGTCAATAAGTCGCGGCAAGAGGCTCCCCATGCCCACTCCATTTTCGTCTCTCCCGATAACCGCTATGCCCTCTCTGCCGATTTGGGGGTAGATAAGGTGTTTACTTACAAACTAAACAGCGACGCGGGAACCATTCAGGAGACAAGCGCGGTATCCTTAACTCCGGGCGCAGGTCCGCGGCATCTGGCGTTCCATCCAAATCAAAAGTTCGTCTATGTTATCAATGAGCTAGACAACACCGTTACCGTAATGCACTACGACAAAGAGACGGGGGTACTCAAGCCTATCGAGTCGGTATCCGCACTGCCCAAAGGCTATAAAGAGACCAGCTACACCTCCGAAATTCTGGTACACCCCTCCGGTAAGTTTCTTTATGGCTCCAATCGTCTGCACGACAGCATCGCGATTTTCTCGATAGACGAGACAACGGGTAGAATCAAACTACTGGGAACCGAACCCACACAAGGGAAGTACCCACGCAACTTTAATATAGACCCCTCTGGGAACTTTATGCTGGTAGCAAACCAAAATGGGGACACCATCGTCGCTTTTCGTATCAATACTGTAACGGGACACCTTACCCCCACTGGGCAGACGCTCTCACTAGGGAATCCCGTGTGTATTAAGTTTTACGGCGCGAAGTAGCGCACCACCTAGAAAACAAATTTACCAACACTAAGGAGTTACGAGATTGGCTAAGACCTATCGAGTTGGCGTGGCGTGTATGTCTCACGACCACGTTTGGGGCGAACTAGAGCATTGGAAGAAGTTACCGAACGTCGAACTGGTAGCAGGAGCAGACGACGAACCGGCTCTTTTGGAGTACCTAAAAGAGAAGTACGGCGTTACCCGCCTCTACTCGTCCTACCATGAGATGATGGATAAAGAGGAACTGGATATTATCCAAGCGGCAGGTGGAAACAGCGAAGGACCGGACATTGTAGAGGCGGCGGCGGCAAAAGGGCTTCATGTTATCAGCGAAAAGCCGATGGCGGCTACCCTTGCTCAAGCAGACCGCATGAAAGCCGCCGCTGAGAAAGCAGGAACCTATCTGCTTATCAACTGGCCCTCGGCGTGGTCTCCGGCTTGGCAAGAGTTGGAACGCCGTGTGCTTGCGGGTGAAGTAGGGGAGGTGCGCTATGTCCGCTACCGTAGCGCACACAGTGGACCCATTGCGATTGGGTGTAGTCCCTACTTTGTCGCCGACCTTACGAACCCCGAAATCAACGGTGCCGGTGCGCTTATGGACTACTGTTGTTATGGAGCAAAGTTGGCGGTGCGCCTCTTGGGCAACCCCAACACCGTAACGGGGCTACGCGGAACCTTTGGAACCGAACCCGCCTATAATCCCCCCTCCGACGACAACGCGATTATTGTGTCGCAGTTCAATAACGCCTTTAGCGTGTGCGAGGCGAGCTGGTCACAGCCCGTAGGCTACGCCGAAACCAACCCCGTTGTCTATGGTAGCACCGGCTCTATTGGGGTGTGGCATAATAAAATCCTGATTCAGAAGCCGGGCAAAGAGGAAGAGACGGTAGAGCCTAGCCCTCTCGTCTATCCTATGCGTTCCGCCCCCGAATACCTCCTTCACTGCATCGAGAACAAAATCCCCATCGAGGGCTTCTGTTCCGCAGAGGTGAGCCGAGGCGCACAGCAGATACTAGAAGCAGGACTACGCTCGGCAAAAACGGGGACAGTACAAAACCTCCCCCTATAACCAACCACTTATGAGAGGCAGGATTCCCTCCCCTTGTAAAGGGGTAGGGTTAGGGTGGGGTGAGTGCTAAACCCCATCCTACCTCCAAAACACAAAATAGAGACCGATTTTTAGGAGAGATACCGAAATGTTTGTAAACAAAAACCTTTGGCGTGTTGTTGTAAGCCTTGCGGTGGTGGGCATTATTGCGATAGCGGCAGGAAGCCCCGCTACTGCCAAGCCCCCCAAAGCAAAAAAGAAAGCGGGAGGTAATCCCTCTGTGGTAATGACCATAGAGGTCGCTGCCACCAAAAAGCAAGAGAAAATCACCATCGAACTGTACGCGAAAGACGCACCCGAAACCGTAAAGCACTTCCAAAACTTGGCGAGTGAGAACTTCTATAACGGAATTCTGTTTCACCGTTACGTAAACGGGTTTGTGATACAGGGCGGCGACCCCAAATCTAAAAAAGTGAAGGGTAGCGACATCGCCGACATCACCCCCGAAGAGGTCAACTCCAAATTCAATCTTGGAGACGGTGGCTCTGGTACAACCGTTCCCCTCGAAGCAAAAGCCTCTCATGTACGCGGAACCATTGGGCTGGCACGCTCTCAAGACCCGCATAGCGGCGACAGCCAGTTCTTCTTTAACCTGAACGACAACCTGCGCCTCGATTCGGGGTACTGCTCCTTTGGCAAAATCACCAAAGGTATTGAGATAATGGACAAACTACGGCAGGGCGATAAAATCATCTCGGTAAAGCCCGTCAAAAAGTAAGAGGGAGAGTTATCATCCCTCGTAAAGGAGAGAAACGATGAAAAGAGTAGTGCCCATCTTTGCGGTTTTGGCGGTAGTTTGTTACGGAGGGGCGGGTGCTTTCGCACAAGCCCCCCAACGCCAACCCATTCCCAAAGGGCTTATCGAAAAGAGCCGAAAACCGATACCGTCCCCCGCCAAGCCCGTTGTAAAAGACGACTTTTTTAAGGGGAAACTGATTACCTCTACCCAAGAGACGCTGGTGGATGTGGTGCTACAAGACATGGCGAATCAACTTTGGGAACAGGCAGACAAGAACGGTCACGAAGGCGAGTATAACCACTTTATCAACACCGCACGGGTCTTGATGATAACGAACCCACACGAGAAAGAGGCGTGGGACACCTCCGCCTATCTGCTTTGGAGTACCGATAGAGCGGCGGAAGGGATTCAGATGCTGAAAGACGCGATAAAAGCGAACCCCGACTCCTACTACTTTTACGACGAACTCGGCAACCAGTATCTACGTACCAAAGACTATAAGTCGGCGATACCCCCCTTTGAAAAAGCAATTACGCTCAACAGTCCGTGGACAACCTATAACCTCCTCGCCACCTGTTACGAAAAGACCAACCAACTAGAGAAAGCCGTCCAAACCTTAGAAAAAGGCGTTACCTTCCCCGACAACAAGGTAGGGCAAGCACGCCTAAAACGCTTGCAAGCACGCCTGAAAGACCAGAAGCGGTAAGAGGTGAAAGCAGATGAGCATTACTATTGAACTACCCCCCGAACAGGAGCAACGTATCGCTACAGAAGCGCGGAAATATGGATTAAGCCCCGAAGAGTATCTTACTCGTGTCATTATTGGCGACTTCTCTCTTCCCGCGCCTCGCATGACACCCAAAGAAGCACTCGAAGTTTGGAAACGGGAAGGTGTCTTGCCGATTTGGGCAGATAGACCAGAGGATAGTATCGAACTGGCGCGAAAACTACGCTACGAAGACCCCGAAGGCAGAGTACGGTGAACGACCTCCTACTAGATACCGATATTCTGGTTGACCTGTTGCGCTTAAATCCTCTTGCTTGGGAGTGGCTCCAATCACTTGAGCACTTTCCTGCAACCTCGTGCTTCTCCGCGATTGAACTCCTGACGGGCAGTAGAGATAAGCAGGAATATCGCCACATCAAAGTGTTCCTAGAGCAGTTTATCGTCCTCTATCCCACTACTTCTGACCTTGAAAGAAGTGTGTATCGGTACACCTCTTATAGCCTTTCAGATGGGATAGGCAAATTCGACATACTTATCGCTTGTGTTGCAGTAGGGCATGGGTTTACATTGGCGACTTTGAATAAGAAGCACTTTAACAACCTACCTGACTTACACATTGTCCAACCCTATACAAAACAGCAAAACAGATAGTCTGTGGTTTTAGGAGTAGCCGATGCGTAGGCAAGACCAAAAAGTAGAGATACAACAAGCATTTCAGAGGCTGGATGAGATAATGAATCTATCTCACCTCGCTACCCAAAACGCACAAGGCTGGCAAAAATGGTTCGAGAAGTCCAAAAAGGAAGAAGGGGCGAAAACGGTATCTGTTTTCTGGGAAGACCCGGAGTGGGTAGCACTTTCCCAAGTACAAGCCAATTTGTTACAGGAGTTGGGGGCATTTCTTGAACTAGAGCAAGGAGGCAGAAACGCCTTGCCTAGCCTCATTCAAGCCCCCTCAAAATCCCCCTAGCGAATTTTCTGCGAAAGGAATCGAAAAGAAACGCTAAGAGGCGTTGACTCCGTTTTTGAATATCGGGTATTATTTGAGAAATAATGCACAAAGTCCTGTGATGTAGCGCGAAGCCGCCCTACAAACACATACGCCCAATACCAAAGATGTCCGACCCGGCTCCACACAACCCTGCCCGACACGTAAAATTTGAGCGAGAACGTGGTGTCTATGCCATAGACGTTGTACACGATGTCGCTCATGCCGTGATTGAACTGCCCGACGAAGGGCGACTACAAGAGAGCGTTCTCCACGCACTCCGCGTTTTTACCGCCGCCTCCGTTCCCGTCTTCTGTGTCAAGATTCACCGTACCGCCCTCACGCTCGCCCTCGCCATGAGCGACCTAGAGACTGCAAAACAGGCACTCGCCGCCGCTAAACTCTCGGCAGAAGTACGTCCACACCTCTGCTTTGTGGCTACCCGTGCCGCCGCCATGCGCGACCTACACGGAGTGATGTCGAGCATAACCGACGCTTTTGGAGCCGTAGGCGCGACTATCTACGCAACCAGCGACTCGCACAACACGGTGCAGTGCCTTGTCGAAGAGGCGATACTAGAGAAAGCCTTAGTCTCCTTGCGTAAAACCTTTGGGCTACCCGAAACGGCTCTTTCTCAGAAGAGTATCGAAGATGAGGTGGCACCATGAAGATATTAGTGCAGAAGTTCGGGGGAACCTCCGTCGCCAACGAAGAGAACCGCCTCCTCGCTATACGCAAAGTACTCAAGGCAAGAGAAGCCGGCTTCGCTCCCGTCGTAGTAGTTTCGGCAATGGGACGCAAAGGCGACCCCTACGCTACCGATACCCTCATAGAACTCCTGAACAGCGTAGACAAAGATGTAAAGCCCAACAAACGTGAAACCGACGTGATGATGGCTTGCGGCGAAATCATCTCCTCCATTGTGTTTGCCCAAGCCCTCAAAGCCTCCGGGTGCAAGTCTATCGCGCTTACAGGGGGGCAAGCCGGTATCCTCACCGACTCCGAGTTTACCGATGCCCGCATTATGGAGATTCGTACCGACTACCTCCTTAGCCTTCTCCAAGACGGCGTTATCCCCGTAGTGTGCGGGTTTCAAGGGATAAACGCGCCCACCAACCCCGTAGAGGCACACGCCATAACCACGCTAGGGCGCGGCGGAAGCGATACCACCGCCTCCGCTCTGGGGGTCGCCCTCGAAGCCGTAGCCGTAGAGATATATACCGACGTGAACGGGGTGAAGACCGCTGACCCCCGCGCTGTACCCTCCGCCGACACCCTGAACATCTGTACCTACGAGGAAGTAGCAGAACTCGCCCATCAGGGCGCGAAAGTGGTACACCCCCGCGCCGCCGAAATCGCCATGGATCACAATATGCCCCTCTGGGTCAAATCGACCATGACGGACGAACTCGGAACCCGTATCGCGCACATCGAAACCGAAGGGCTGACCGGTGAGTACCATGCTACCATGTTACGCCGCCTTACCGGTATCGCCAACACAGGGCGCATCGCCTTTATCCGCCTAGAGATAGAGGACAGAGCGCATAAGCAGTACGTAGAGCGCGAAGTATTTCGGATGATGGCGCAAGCTGGCGTAAACATCTATTTCGTTACCTATAGCCCAACTGCTCTCTCTTTTGCGGTCCCCCGCGAACGCTACCCCATAGCACGCGATTTGCTGGACGGCATGGTGATACCAATGGAACACGCGACCCCCAATGCAGAGGGCAAAGTGGCTACCTACTTCATCTTTAAGTACGAAGACGGAACCGACCTTGCTTATCGGGTACAGCGTCCCCTCCTAAAAGCCGTTGAGAATCTTGTGAACGTGGTAGACATACCTGCCAACGCCATAGAAGACTGTACCACCGTCTCCGTAATCGCCTCCAACCATCGACGGGTACCGGGCATTATTCTGAGAATCCTAGAAATTCTGCACAAAGCGGGCATCCGAGTACATCAGATTGCCGACTCCGAGATGTCGGTTTCGTGCCTCGTTTCGGAGACAGATGTGAAACAGGCGGTCAAACTGCTTCACGAAAACCTTTTTGACCAGTAGGTGCGCGAAAGTAGGCTCTGGATATGAGCGAAACGCAAAAAGAACCCAGTGACGAAAACGCGGTAGAGGAACGCTTCCCAACTGCTCCTGTACGTCCTGAACTGCCAGAGATACCTTCGCTCAATCCCGTTTTGCCGCCGCGCCCCTCAAAGGTACAACAGACCAGAGCAATAGAGGGTGGGGGATACGGTAAGGCGGCTCTTGCCTCTATGGCGGCGACCTCATTTCTCTCGCCGATACTGATTTTGGCTGTTGGCGGCTATATGCTAGATGCACGTATGAGGCACTCTACTTACTGGTTCGCAGGGTTGGGTGTGCTGGTAGGTCTGATTGTGGGAACGACCTCCCTTATGCGAATTCTGCAAAAACTCTCGGATTAGCACGGATTCTTTAAGAATCCTGTGGAAATTTTGACGGAACTGACTAGATTAAGTCGCTTGTGTGACATAATAGAATGGATACTTATGGGAAAGGACAGAATCCCGCCCCAAAGCCGTGCGGATGGTTCAATAACACCGATACGAAACCAAAGACAACCGCACACAGACAGAGAAAGAAATCAATTGATACCAAACGCAAAAAAACGGCAGAGCCTAACAAGGCGCGTACTTCGCGATGGACTGCTGTTTTCCTTTGTAACAACGCTTGTTCTTGTGGGTAGTAGCCATAGTAACTGGGCAATAAGCTATCTTTGGGGGGCGTTTCTCTCCCTCTTCAGTATGGTAAGCCTGATGGTAGTGGCACCGCGTCTACTGCATCCTAAAGCACCTCAAGTAGCCACTTTTTTACTCACACTACTACTTTTTCTGAAACTGCCTTTTTATGGCGTTTGTCTCTTTTGGGCAATTAACGCACCTGGCTTCAACGCTTTTATGCTACTAGGAGGAGCCGTGCTGGTACCCGTACTGATATTCGTAGATACGCTAGGCTCTCTGATGCCAGAACACGCTACCTATGCGGTGCCCGCTTCCCAAAGAGTCTCTAGTGACCTACAACAATCCACCCAACGACTCCAGCAACTCAAAGCCGAGTTGATGGGGGAAAGAGGTTAGGCAATGCCACAGAACCACCCATCGGGAAGCATTACCGAACAACCTATTCGCACTCCTATTGTAATCGCGCAAGCGGGTAAGCCTGAAGGCGAGCACGCCGTAGAAGGAACCCATGCCGAAGGGGAGACCCATTCCGCCGAAGGACACGAGCATCATGCTAGACCCGGCGAAATGGCAGACCCGGGTCTGCTCTTCTCAAATGGAGTACTGGTAGTTATCCTGTTGCTTATATTCGGGTTCCGTGCGAAAAGCAAGGCGGAAAAGCTTCCTACAGGATTTCAAAACTTTTCGGAATATGTTGCGGAGAGTATGAACAGTTTTGTGCTGACCATTATCGGTCCGGATGGAGGGAAGCACACTCCCTTTATCGGTACACTGTTCCTCTATATCGCACTGATGAACTACATCGGCTTAGTTCCCGGACTACACTCTCCTACCTCCAACATTACGACTACTCTCGCATTGGGTATCATCGTATTTGTGTATGTACAGGTTTGGGGAATACGAAACAATGGGCTAGGTGGGCACTTTTCCCACTTCCTAGGTCCCAAACTTGGCAAGTACCCGCTGATGGCTCCTCTGATGTTGCCCATTGAGTTGATGTCGGAACTGTTCCGTCCCTTCACACTGGCAATCAGGCTTTTCGGAAACATCTTCGGCGAAGACGTTATCCTTGTTGTTCTTGCAGGGTTAGGTATCTCTATGATGGGAAGCCAAGCGGCAGGGTTCATTCCCTTCCAGTTCCCAATCATGCTCCTATCTCTCATCACCTGTTTTGTGCAGGCAATGGTCTTCTCGACCCTTACCTGTATCTACCTCTCGCTAGTGGCTCCGCACGAACATGAAGAGCATCACGGCGAGGGAGCGCACGACCATCATGCACACGCCGCAGGACACTAATCGCCCTGCTGTGTGCCACTCTTCATAGTTTGTTTCCGCCCACTGTGCGGATAACCCAATTCGACCCTTCTGTTGAATGAAAGGAACCAGAGATGATTTACTTTATGGCTTTAGCGTTTGCTGTCGGGCTTGGTGTTCCGATTGCTGTTCTTGGTGCAGGTCTTGGTCAGGGACGTGCCGCCGCCTCCGCTCTTGAAGCGATGGCTCGCCAACCCGAACTTCAAGCCAAACTCCAAACCTCGATGATTCTAGCCCTCGTCTTTGTCGAGTCGCTCGTCATCCTCTCCCTGCTCGTCTTCCTTCTGCTAAACGGCAAACTACCCGATGCCGCTGAAGTACTGAAAACAGTAGCCGCTGCTGGGGGCAAGTAGGAACGTAAATAGACGGTTATTGCCCCTCTACACCGTTCCAACCAGTTTTGTAAGGAACCGAACGATAACGAGGGGATACCGCTAGAGATAAGCGAGTAGCACTCTTATGTCTATGTTAGACTCCATCTCCAAAAGTCTAAGGTTTGACCCTCAAATCTTCGTCTTCCAGTTGCTGATGTTTCTTGTACTTTGGCAAGTAATGAAAGCAGTCTACTGGAAGCCTGTTTTGGCACGTATTCAAGACAGGCACGACGATATTGAGAATGCACACACCACAGTCGAGGAGACGCGCCACGAAATCGAAACCCTGCGTAACGACTACCAACAGCGTATTTTGGTGGTAGAGACGGAAGCGCGGGCACAGATTCAAGCCGCTATTAAAGAGGCACAGGCAGAGCGTGAGCGTATTCTCGCACAAGCCCGTACCGATGCAGATGCGACCCTTAGAGAGGGTATCACTCGACTAGAGCAAGAGAAAGAGGAGGGGCTGTTGCAACTGCGTGAGCAGATAACGAGCCTCGCCCTAGATGTTGCTGGCAAAGCCCTTGGCAACGCCTCCGACCCCATTGCTCTTCGTACCCTTATCACCGACCGAGTGCAGAAGTCGGGTGGGAATCCGGCTCTTAACTAAGAGCCAAACCTACCCTTACCCCTGCACCACCCCTCAAATCCATCCAAGAGAGAGGGAGAGATTAACGTGTTGTTTCAACTGGCAGAAATAGGTATTCCCTGGGTCAACGAATTTCCCGATTCCTTTAAGGGACAGGTGATAGGTTTTATCCTGCTTGTCGCTCTGCTCTGGAAATTTGCAAAGCCCGGCATCTCCACCATGCTCAACGATAGAGCGAGCCGTATTCAAGAGGCGCAGTCGCAAGTCGAACTGGCACTTTCCGAAGCGAAAAGCGTGAAATCTGACTACTCTTCTCGCCTTAGCGGTATCGAAGAGGAGCAACGCCAACGTATTGCCGAGGCAGTACGCGAAGCGGAACAGGTGCGTGGTGAGATTATCGCCGAAGCACAGCATACCGCCGCTCTTATCCAACGCCGCGCTCAAGAAGAACTCGCACGGGAACAGACCCGCCAACGTATTCTACTTCACCGCGAACTGGTTCAGCAAACCATGTCGGCGGCAGAACAGTCTGTCACCGCGTTTTCACAAGAACCCGTGCAAAGACAACTGATTCAAGAGTTTGTATCGCAAGTCGCTACTACCAACGAGAAGGGAGCGTAACGCATGGCAAACAAAGACACTCGCGCCGCAAAACGCTACGCCCTCGCTCTTTTCAATACCGCCGTACAGACGCAAAAACTGGATTCCATTGAGCAGAACCTTACGGATTTGCTTGCCCTAATGAACCAGACACCTACCTTGCGCCAGTACTGGGAGAGTCCACTCATCCCTTCGGGGCGTAAACGCGAGCAGATAGCCACGATACTAGGTGATACAGTAGACCCTGCTACGCTTGCGTTTCTTCGCTTATTGGTAGACAAACGCCGTGAAGACCTTTTAGATGCTATCGACTACGAACTACGCCAACAGGTAGATGCCTCTCGCCACCTTGTACGGGCAGAAGCGACCTTCGCCTTAGAGCCTACCGAGAGTGAAAAGACTGCCCTCGTGCGTAGCTTAGAGCAGAGAACGGGCGAAAGCGTCCTACTTAGTGTTCAAGTCGACTCCTCTATTTTAGGTGGGGTGGTAGTGCGCCTGCACGATACCATTATAGACGGCAGTGTACGCGGAACCCTAGAGCGTGTACGCGAACAACTTTTACAAGAAGCGTAGTCCCCCCGCCGACTTCAAGGAGGCAAAACCATGCTATACGGCTTCTCTTCTAAGGTGGTTTCGTGGTTGTGCTTGCTTGCAGTAGCGGCACAAACACCGCAAAAACCTGCCCCAAAGGGAGACTACTTCCCCGTAAAGCAGGGCAGTACGTGGACTTACCAGATGATTATTCCCCAAATTGGGAGCGGCGATGTTCAGACGCGAACCCAAGTGGTAACGGTAACAAAAGTTACTAAAGATAAGACGGGGACACTGGCTGTACTAGACTATCGCGAGGACGACAAACCGGCTTTCACCGAGAAGTACCGTATCACCGCGAACATGGTGAATCGTATCGCGGCAGGATTTCAGGCGGGAGAGAAACTGGTTCCGCCGTTTCCTCTCATACGCTTTCCACTTACCGTAGATAAGACGTGGAGTTGGAAAGGCAAAATCGTTCAGAAAACCGGGGCAGGGGGCGCAGAAGCGACCATGAGCGTAACC
>OMJJ01000285.1 GCA_900299305.1 bacterium
CTACTGCTACAAATCTCCCTCCTCTCCATCTTTGCGATTGGTGAGACGGTGGTCATTATCACCGGCGGGATAGACCTGTCGTTGGGGTCGCTCATCGCGTTTAGCGGAATGTTACTCGCTTTCTCTGCCAACGCTTTGGATCATACACGGATGTATACAGGGGTCGCGCTACTGATAGCCCTACTCGTGGCACTCCTTATTTCGTTTGCGATTGGGGCGGTACACTCTGCCCTCATTCATCGCCTCAAACTGCCTCCGTTTGTGGTAACACTCGCGGCACTTACCTTTTTCCGCAGTCAGTCTCTCCTAATGAACCGCCAACTGCCCATCTCCATTAGCCAGTACCCGTTATTAACATGGCTTGCTGGAGGGAAGTTCTTCGAGAACTCTGTCTTCCCTATTCCTGTGCCACTGGTGATTCTGGTGATTGTCGGCGTGGCAGTACACCTCATTTTAAGCCGAACCCGTACTGGACGTTATGTGTACAGTTTAGGAAGTAACGAGCAAGCGACGCGCCTATCGGGGGTTAACGTGGGACGTGTAAAACTGTTTGCGTATGGTACGAGCGCACTGCTTGGCGGGTTGGCAGGAATCCTCTTTGCGGGCTATGGGGGGCAAGGCGACCCCCTTAGTGGAAACGGCTACGAACTGAACGCGGTTGCCGCCGCCGTTATTGGGGGGGCAAACCTCAATGGCGGGCAGGGAAGTGTGATTGGCACAGTGTTGGGGGCGTGTCTTCTGCGCGTTATTCTTAGCGGCATCAACCTCACTATCAACAACCCCTCACTGTGGGAAGGAACCGTTATCGGCGGGGTTTTGCTGCTCGCGGTACTCACATCGGCACTCCAACAGGCAAAAGGGAGAAAGTAGGGAGAAATGAGGAAGTCGATACTCGTAGTTGGGGGCGGAGTGATTGGGCTATGCTGTGCCTACTATGCCCATCAACACGGACACGAGGTGACTCTGCTAGAGCGTTCTTCGCCCAACCACAAAGGCTGTTCGCTAGGGAACGCGGGGTACGTTAGCCCAAGCCATTTTGTGCCTCTCTCTTCTCCGGGTATGGTGGGCTACGGCTTACGACTTCTCTCCGACCCTGAAAGCCCGTTCTCTATTCGCCCTAGCCTCGATGCTCACCTCATAGAGTGGGGGTATCGCTTTATGAGGGCGTGTAGCCCCAAGCATACTGAGAAATCTGCCCCCCTCCTACGCGACCTCAACCTAATGAGCCGTGCCTGTTACGAGGAGTTTTCGGAGCAGTTTGGGGGGGAGTTTGGCTTTACAAAGCGGGGGCTTTTCAATCTGTGCAAAACCGAAGCCAAACTAGAACACGAGATACACCTCGCAGAACATGGCAACCGCATCGGGGTACTCGCAGAGGTGCTCACCCCAAAACAGATAGCAGAACGCGACCCCAATATCCAGATGGACGTTATCGGCGGGGTCTACTTCCCCCAAGACGCGCACCTCATTCCCCAACGCTTTGTCGCTCTCCTTACCGAATACCTCATAAAGAACGGCGTAGAGATTCGGTGGGAGACAGAGGTGACAGACTGGAAGACCAGCCGACGCGGCATCAAAAGCGTTCTCACAAACAAGGGCGAGTTTACCGCGCAGGAGTATGTGGTTGCGGGTGGGGCATGGTCGCCTTCCATCGTTCAGCCGCTAAACCTAAACCTACCGCTACAAGCGGGAAAGGGCTACAGTATGACACTTGCCAATCCGCGCCAACGCCCCGAAACCCCCGCAATACTCACCGAAGCGCGGGTCGCTGTTACCCCCATGGGTTCTCAACTTCGCTTTGCGGGTACGATGGAGGTGATGGGGCTAGACCTCTCTATCAATCGAAACCGCGTAAATGGCATTATCAAATCCATTCCCAAGTACTACCCCGAATTCCAGACGAGCGACTTTACAGAAGAACCCGTATGGAGCGGCTTGCGTCCCTGCTCCCCCGATGGCTTGCCGTACATAGGACGTACCCGCCGTTATGCCAATCTCTCCGTTGCCACCGGACATGCCATGTTAGGCTTGAGTATGGCTCCCATAACCGGTAAACTGGTTTCGGAGGTACTTTCCGACGAGAGACCCTCCCTCAACCTCACCGCCCTAAGCCCAGACCGCTACGATTAACAACTGCTACTCAGGAGGTACTCCCATGACCCTCTACGCGCAGATACGCGACCTTGTTGAAGCGACCCCCTTTATTGATACCCACGAGCATCTTATCGAAGAGAGTTCCCGCTTGCGGGGCTACACCGAAAACGCAGGGCTATTTCCTTGTGACGACTGGTCGTACCTGTTTATGCACTATCTGGGCGACGACCTTGCCAGTGCAGGGATGCCCGATAGCAACCTCAAACGCTTCCTCTCTCCCGAACTAAACACAGACGAAAAGTATCGGCTCGTATCACCCTACTGGGAGCGCACCAAACACACCGGCTACGCGCAAGCAGTTCGATATACCCTCGAAGGTATCTATGGAGAGCCAAGTTTCGACGAGAAAAGCGTTCATCGCCTTGCCGAAAAGTACAAAGCGAACGTTCAACCCGGCTTCTATCGTACTATTCTGCGCGATAAGTGCAACATAGAACACTGCCAAGTAAACTCTCTCGAATCGCTGTTTATGGAGACAGAACAGCCCGATATTCTCAAACAAGACATCGGCTTTCCCTCCCTTTGTACCGATATAAACCTTGCGCTAAGTGAGAAGTATCTGGGTAAAACAGCCCAAAGCCTAGACGACTGGTTGGAACTAATCGACTGGGTGTTTGCGACCTACGGAGACCGTGCTATCGCCGCCAAAAATCAGAGTGCCTACTCACGCCGCCTCGACTACGAAGCCGTGCCACGAGAGATAGCAGGGCCGCGTTTTGCCCAACTTGCAAAAGGTGATAGCCTGAGTTTTGAGGAGAAGAAGAGCGTACAAGACTACCTTTTCCGCTACTGCGTTCAGAAAGCAACCGAGTACCATCTGCCCGTCAAACTGCACACAGGGTACTACGCAGGGCATAACGGAATGCCCCTTACTCGTCTCCGCCAAAATGCAGGAGACCTCTGCCCCCTCCTCAAAGACTTCCCCGACACCACCTTCGTACTTATGCACATCGGGTATCCATACCAAGACGAATATATCGCACTCGCGAAGCACTACCGCAACGTAACGATTGATATGTGTTGGGCATGGATTATCAACCCGATGGCGTGTGTGCGCTTTGTAAAAGAGTATCTGCTGGCGGCTCCTGCAAACAAACTCTTCACGTTTGGAGGCGACTACATCACCGTCGAAAGCATCTACGGGCATAGCCGCATAGCGCGATTGGGGCTGGCACAGGCTCTTACAGAACTGGTACAAGAGGGGTGGATTCCCCTTGAAGAGATACCCTTTTTGGTAGAGCGAATCATGCGGCAAAACGCCCTAGAAACTTTTTTGAAATAGTAGAATTTTGTCATCTTGAAGCTACACGAAACCCGTCCTATAATAGAGATATAGGAAGCAAGTTCAAACGAAGCAGTATCTCAAAAATCGGTTGAATGAGGTTTCTATAACGAGTGCAAACAACAGCATAAGAGGTATCCAAATGGTCATGATTCGAGCAGTAAGCGGCATTGATTTACGAGGCGAATTCACCATGAAAGGAACTGCGAGGATGACTCCACCTGGTCACACAGTTTGCTGAAAATACTCCTCTAAGGCACGACGAGTGAGCGCGGTATCCAAGGCAACCCATAACCTGCTAGCGGTTCTGTACCTGCCTTGTAAAATCCGCCGAATGCCCTGCGCCAAACACGCAACCGTAATCGTAAAGCCAAAGAGAAGTACCGAAACGATAGTAATTTGAGTCACAGAACCCTCTGTGATTGGTTATAGAGAAGCCCCAGACGACAAGTTTGGGGCTTCTTTTGGCTTTGTAGGCACTTAGTATCTATAGTGTGGGATGGTTGGTGGGTAACAACGGGACTACTCCCTAAAGTAGTCTCTTGCAACACGCAATAGATATACCGTGCTAGGGCATTTAATGGATTGTTAATGGAGACGTTACATACTGTGTTGAACTTCATCCAACCTTCGCTATCTATATACGAGTGTGCTGGCTAGCCTAATCCGTACAACACACTCGTATAGCAGTATATGCGACTCACTTGATGAAGCTATTCTAGTCGCAGGGAGATGAAGGCTTTGGTTTTGTGTGCAGGCAAGTGCAACAACAGGCTTGATATGTGGGTTACAGGTTTGGCACTACTGCTTATTCTGATTTCAGAGTGTGCAGGTGCTCAACAAATCAAACTATCCAATATCCGCGATAACACAACTGTCAGCTACCCGGTTGTTCTTATTAAAGGTACGCTAGACGTTACTGACCCAGACTTGCCTCCGAGTGTCTCTTGGGTAGAGCAAAATAGGCGTAATCATACACATAGCATTGAGGCTATCAATTTGACCTCACCTTCGCCTAGGCAAATCTATAAAGCCGCTATGTATCAACATAACTTCAAGGTTCTGGTGGAGCTTGTTCCGGGTAAAAATCAGATACAACTCGACTCTAGCAAAGTCAGAAAAACATTGGTACTGAACTATAAGCCCATGCAAGCCAAATTTCGGGTTCGTTTTATCTATATGACCGATAAATCTGGGGCTACTCAGTACCCTACTCAAGAGCCTAACGACCCCCAAGACTATAAAAACAAAATAGACGTTTTGGCGAAGCTGATGCAGTGTTTTGTTGCTGAGGAGATGAATGAAGGTGGGTTTGGGCGCAAAACATTCCATTTTGATGTAGAGGCGAACGGCAAAGCACGTGTCATAACTACCAAACTTCCTTACTCCCGCGAGATGTTATCTGGTAAGGGTATATTCGATATATGGAGGATAGTACACCACGACATATCAGAACATATGCGCGATGAGCACATGATAGATTTAGTGATCACCTCCTTTGCAACGTACGACCCAAAACGAAAAAAAGCCTTTGGCTATACTGCCGCAGGAGCACCTGGTACTGCCGCAGTAACCAATTTAGGGATGTTCAGCTGGCCCAGTACTGTTACCCAAGTTCCTATTGCTTTTAGCGACACAGAGTGGATTGATGAGAACTTGATATTTAATCAGTCTGGGTATCGAGATACGCACTGGGCATTAGCCTCTACTACCATGGGAGCAGCGTTCCATGAGTTAGGTCATGCTCTCTTTTTTGTGCATGATAGTGATGACCTGTGTATTATGTCTACTGGGTACTCCCTCTTCCATCGTCAGTTTATGGTGGAAGATTCACCGAGTAAAATATCGATCTTTCCGGAATTCTACGCACACAAGCAAGAGGCTCTCATCAGTCCACTGATGTTGCACCAGATGAATCAACATGCTTGGATAAAGTAAGCGGCTATCCTCTTTTGCACATGGATTTCGGCTCGTTTAGTACTTTGATTCAAAGAACCCTCCGTGATTGGAAATAGAGAAACCCTGCACAAAATGGGTGCAGGGCTTCTTCGTGTCTGTTTACGGTACAATGTTGAAGTATAACTAAACCCAAAGGATACCCACCATTGCAAGTAGGCGTACTAACCATTAGCGACGGCTGTTCTCGCGGGGAGCGCGAAGACCTCTCTGGGCGCATTTTAGTAGAGACCCTCATAGCAGACGGCTACACCCTCTACAAACACGACACCCTCCCCGACGAACGCGACCAAATCGCGCAGAGGCTTATAGGCTTTTGTGAAGCGGGGTGCGACCTCGTAGTTACTACGGGCGGAACCGGATTTGCCCCCCGCGACATCACCCCCGAATCAACCCGCGATGTTATCGAACGAGAAGCCCCCGGACTTGCAGAACTTCTGCGCTGGACAGGCTACCAAAAAACTCCCCGCGCCGTGCTATCGAGGGGAGTTGCTGGTATTCGCGGCAGAACGCTTATTATCAACCTACCCGGAAGCACCAAAGCGGTTCGAGAGGGGCTAGAGGCACTGCTTCCCGTCCTACCTCACGCCGTTGCACTTATTAAAGACGAACCCGTAGACCACACCCCTAGCGCAAACAGAACCCCCCAACCCGATACCCCTCCGCAAACCGTCGTGCTGATGGAGACGAATATCGACGACCTCACTCCCGAACACTTTGAACTGCTGATAGAACGGCTCTTCGAGAAGGGGGCTTTGGATGTCTATCTCACTCCTATTCAGATGAAAAAGAGCCGTCCCGCTCTGCTACTCAGCGTACTCTCGCCAGAGAGCCTACAACAGACGCTTGCAGGGGTGATATTTGCTGAGACCAGTACCTTCGGAATCCGTTACTCCACCCTCCAACGCCACACCCTCGAACGCCGTTGGGAGAGCGTAAGCACCCCCTACGGCGATATTCGGATAAAAATAGGAAGTTGGAAAGGCGAAGAGGTGACTGCTTCCCCAGAGTATGAGGAGGTAAAAGCCGCCGCTAAAGCGCACAACACCCCCCTCAAAGCGGTGTACGCCTCTGTGCTTCATGCCTACTCACTACGAGAAAAATGCTAATTTACTCTTTAGTCCCAAGCGGAACCCGTAACTGAATGTTTTTTTGTAAAAAGTGCGCTAGATTCGGGGGAGCCACTACAAACGGTGAGTAGGTCTTACCCTCACGCAAAGTACGCGCCAAATCCAGAGGGTCGCCGTTCAGATGCTCTGCGATACAGCCCGCCTCCTTTGCCATACACAACGCCGCCGCCATGTCATAAGCCCC
>OMJJ01000286.1 GCA_900299305.1 bacterium
ACTGTTCGTACCCGATTCCCAACGCGGTGTAGGACAAAAGGCAACCATGATGTCGACTGTGTGGGAGCGGATCGTCTAAATACTGCAAAAGCAAGCGTACACCGCCCGAACTAATTGAGGAGACACGAACACAGTATCCCTTCCTGACTGGAATACTGATAGAGGCAGAAGCGTTCGTCGAACGGGTGCGTACAATGACAGTTGGCATAGTCAACAAACTCAACGCGGGCAAGTCACATGAGGCACTGGATATAGCCCTGTCTTTGCTGGAGCAGACACTTAAACGAAAGCGCAACTTCAGATACGTGATTGAGACTGCTGATACTGACCGCTTTGACTTCTCACACCTGATGAGAGACCCAGAAACTCCGAACGATGAGGTGGAAGGCAACAGGGGGCTATAATACTACTCTCCGTCCCACGTACACATACTTACAAAAATAGCCAGAATGCGGTAAGCGTTCTGGCTTTTGATTCGAGTACTCTTTTTGGGTGACGATGTGGGTTAGATAGGATACTCTAACTCTCCACACAACAGGTGTGAAAAAATACTCTTACCTTTGGTTAAAGGTCAACAAATGTTAGTAGTAGTGAGGGTGAGATTCGAACTCGCGACACTACGGATATGAACCGTATGCTCTAACCAATACGAAATACCTTCAAGTCGGCATAAGTCTAATATGAATGCCCTCTATGAACCGTGTGCTTCATCAGCTGTCTGGAGGCTCACTTATGCCTCTTCTCTCCTACTTTTCTACGGTTATCGACCCACGACACAGCAATGCAAAACGGCATGAACTCGTCTCCATTCTCCTCATCACTCTCTGTGCCCTGATCCGTGGAGCGGAGTAAAGCCGCTTGGGGCGAACATTACCTCACCGAAGTTCTACAAGCTTGAAATGCGTTCGCCCTAACGTGTGTAAGACAATCGTACCACATCCTATAGGTTATGAGGTACAATCTACCTATATTATCCCACGTAAACTCGGTTTTAGGAGGTGCAGATATGCACTGTCGCCGTTTTCGTCCTACTCCCACTTCGCGCCGTGAACTCCTTCAGCAGTGCGCCAATGGTTTTGGAGCGGTTGCGCTCTCTACTCTGTTGGCAGACCCTGCTTTTGCAGGGCTTTCCCCCGATGCAAACGCAAGCAAGAACCCGCTTGCCCCGCGTAAATCGCACTTTCCCGCCAAAGCAAAGAGCGTTATCTTCCTATTTATGGATGGCGGTCCTTCGCAGGTAGATACGTTCGACCCCAAGCCGCGCCTTGCCAAAGAGAACGGGCAACCCATCAAACTTCCAGTACAGCCCACGCAGTTCGACGATATAGGTAATGTACTCAAATCCCCGTGGGAGTTTCGCAACTACGGTAAGAGCGGCATTCCTGTAAGTGACCTCTTCCCTCATGTGGCTACCTGTGTGGACGATATGGCGATTATCCGCTCGATGGTCGCCGACTTCTCGGAGCATACGAACGCGAACTACTTTTTGCACTCCGGTAGCGGCTTGCAGGGTCGCCCTAGTATGGGGGCATGGGCAACGTATGGGCTAGGAAGCGAGTGCCAAAACCTGCCGGGCTTTATTGTGCTAAACAGCGGAATGATACCCCCTGGCGGTATGGACTGCTTTACCAGCGGCTTTCTACCGGCTAGTTATCAGGGGTCGCTGTTCCGTATGGGTAAAACGCCCCTCTCCGATTTAGACCGTGTGGAAGAGACCTCCGAACTCCAAAAGAGCAAACTCGCTCTCATGCAGAAACTCGATAAGTCTACTTTAGCACGAACGGGCGGCGACCCCAATGTAGAGGCGGCGATTCTGAACTACGAACTCGCCTACAAAATGCAGTCTGCTGTCCCCGACCTGATGGACATGAAAAGCGAAAGTAAAGCCACTCTCCAACTCTACGGCATTGATGAGCAACCTACCCAAGTGTTTGGGCAACAGTGCCTTGTGGCGCGGCGGCTCGTGGAGCGGGGGGTACGCTTTGTAGAGCTACTCTGCCGCAATGTGGGCGCAGACCGCTGGGACCAGCATGGCGACCTCCGTAACGGACACTCCAACAATGCGAAAGCCGTCGATAAACCGATAGCGGGGCTACTCAAAGACTTGAAGTCGCGGGGGCTTTTGGATTCTACCCTCGTGGTATGGGCAGGAGAGTTTGGGCGTACCCCTATGGCGCAGGGTGGCAACGGGCGCGACCACAATCCTTTCGGGTTTAGCCTGTGGCTTGCAGGGGGCGGTATTAAAGGGGGAACGGTGTACGGGGCTACCGACGAATATGGCTACTACGCTGTAGAGAACAAGGTGACAATGCACGACCTCCATGCTACCATGCTTCACCTGATGGGTATGAACCACAAAAAACTGACCTACTTCTACGGGGGGCGGGATATGCGCCTGACCGATGTATCGGGCGAAATTGTAACCCCTATTTTGGCTTAAAAGGAGCGAAAGAAGCGCGTGCTAACCGAAAATGATGTTCGAGAGATTTTTCTTGCCTCCAACGCCCTCCTTAATGGGCATTTCCGCCTCTCTTCAGGGAGGCATAGCGGAGAGTACTGGGAGAAGTTTTGGGTACTCCAACACCCAAACCATGTTCAGACCCTCTGTACCGAAATAGCGAGACGTTACGAAAACGACGGTATTGAGGTGGTGTTGGGTCCCACAACAGGCGGTATTCTGCTGGCATTCGAGGTAGCGCGTCAGTTGGGGGTTCGTGCGCTCTATGCCGAAAAAGAGGAGGGGGAGCGGCTACTACGGCGCGGACTAGCACTGGAATCTGGTACGCGTACCCTCATTGTAGACGACATTATGACCTCTGGAGGCGCAGTAAAAGAGTGCCTCGACCTCGCCGCAAAGCACGAGGCAAACGTTATCGGGACGGCGGTACTGGTAGATAGAAGCGGCGGAACCGTGAACTTAGGGTGTCGGCAAGAGGCACTGCTCACCGTCTCTGCTCAGACCTTTGCGGCGGAGGAGTGTCCTTTCTGCGCCCAAAACCTGCCTATTCAGAAGCCCGGAACCAGTGCTATCAAGAAAGCGTGAGATAGAGCAACTATGGCAAAACTTCGTATCGGTATCCTCTCCTTTGCACACGGACACGTCAACGCCTACGCGCACCAAATCAAGACTTTCGACGATGCAGAACTCGTAGGATGTTGGGACGACGACTCCGCACGAGGAGAGCAGAACGCGGCAAACTTCGGGATTCCCTATCACACAAAACTAGAGGAGATACTCGCACGTACCGACATCGACTGCCTTATGGTAGCCAGTGAGACCAACAAGCACGCCGACCTCTGTTGTGCCGCAATGGAGGCAGGTAAAAATGTTCTCCTGCAAAAGCCTATGGCAACCACTTTAGAAGGTTGTGACCGCATTATCGCAACGCGCAACCGAACCCAGCAGTGGTTTAGCCTCGCCTTTCAGATGCGCTGTGACCCCCAAAATATCCGCATGAGGGAACTGATTGCAGAGGGAGCGATTGGGCGGGTGGGTTTGATACGCCGCCGTCACTGTATTCCCGTACTGTTTCACAAAGCCTTTATTGAGGGGGCTTCTAAGTGGCACATCAGTAAAGAGGCGAATCGGGGTATGTTTTTCGACGATGCCATTCATCCGATAGACTGGATGCTCTGGACACTGGGAAGAAAACCCATCTCCGTTATCGCCGAGATAGACAACATCCTCACCTCCGTAGCACCGGACGACACGGGGATTGCGCTCTTCCGATTTGAGGACGGGCTTATGGGGGAGATTGTGAACTCTAGTGTGACGTGGGCAGGCGAGAACACCACCGAAATCTACGGCGATAAAGGGGTGATTATCCAGAATCATGGTGATTCCCCCTCATGTGGTATAAAACCACCCCACCCCGTAGGTGTCAAACTGTTCCAAAGCGACAAAAGCGAACTGGGGTGGCAAGACTTGGGTCTGCCTGTTCCTGCGGGGCATGGCGAGCGCATAGCGGGGGTAGCACGTCCCTTTATCAACGCCCTAAAAGCGGGTGTGCCTATGTGTACCGCAGAGGAGGGGCGCATCTCGGTAGAACTCTGCTTGGGGGCGTACCACTCTGCACAGACAGGGCAACGGGTTCGTTTTCCCTACGAGGGCAACCCCGCCTAGAAGGCAAAACACTCACTTCTGTTATGCCAATGAAGGTGCAAGGGCGTACATAGCCCACCCAAAATGCTCACGCCCAAAACTGAAATAGTCGTCTTGTACCTTATGTAGATGGGTAGTGACCTCGTTGCGTTCGGGGTGGTGAGGGTTCGCTTCTAGCCAGCGCACCAAGCCGTGCCAGTTATCCGCTTCGTACCTGTCCCAATCGTCGCGGCTTGCCCGTACCACATACTCCATATCGAAGCCCTCTGCCCGCGCAATAGAGAGTAGTTCGCTTTCGAGGTGGAAGGACGGCTCTTTTTGGCGGATTTCTGGAGGAGCATCAGAACGAATCCAGTAGGGTTCCCCAATTCCCACACGCCCTTGAAGATGAACCGCTTGCCTTAAGGCTTGCAGGGCAGGGCGGTAGCCTCCCCAGACAAAACTCGCGCCGATACAGGTTGCCGCATCGAAGCGAGTTTCGCCCAAGGGATACTCTGCCCCCGCTCCACATACAATCTGAATCCTATGGGTAAGACCAGCGGCAGATACTTTCTCTTTAGCACGTTCGCAGGCATAGGGGCGAATATCTATGCCCACCCCCGTAACACCAAACTCCTTTGCCCACAAGACCAACGCCGTTCCGAAACCGCAACCGTAGTCGATAACGCGGCTTCCCTCTTTCAGCCGTAGAAACCTTCCTAGCGCAAGTACCTTTTCGAGGCTGGTAGGGTTTACCAGTTCCATGTACGCCTCAGAGATGTTTACGAGGTCAAAAAAATCCATGCGATAGTGGCTCCTACTCTGTCTCTACAGGGGCAGTCTGTTTTCGGCGTAGAGAGCGCACCCTAATAATCTCTGCAAGAATACTCACGGCTATCTCTTCGGGGGTCTCCGCGCCAATCTCTTCTCCTATCGGCGCATGAATGGCAACAAGCCGCTCCTCCGAAACCCCGTCTTTACGCAGGTTATCAAACACTACTTCGCGCTTTCTTACGCTACCCATCATCCCAATATAGGCAGAGGGGGCGTTTAGCACCTGCCGCAGAGCGGCTTCATCCGTGATAAAGCCTTTACTTACCAGCGCAACAAACGTCGATTCATCGGGTAGGGGTAGCCCCTCGTAAGTAGCGGGCAGGTGGAGCACTTGGCTTACATTGGGAAAAGCAAAGTCTTCGGAGCGCGAATACTCCTCCCTATCGTCTGCAACCACAATATCGAAATCGAGCAAGGAAGCCATTCGCACAAGAGCGCGTCCACAGTGTCCCCCACCCACCACTATTAGCCGTTCCGGTGGCATAATCACCTCCAAAAACACCTCTACTCTCCCCCCGCATATCGCTCCAAAGGCTTGCGGTGAGGTTCCTTTCGGGTTGAATGAGTACCCTTTGGTAACGCTCTGCCCCTTTTTCAGGGCATCCAAAGCGTCGTTGACTACCAGCGACTCGAAGAGTCCGCCGCCCACACTGCCCTGTATCCGTCCGTCAGGGTGAACCAGCATCTTAGAGCCGCTCCTGCGCGGAACGGAGCCGCTATCTCGTACTACGGTGGCACAAACCAGAGGACGACGCGCCCCTATCTCAGTAACAATCACACTCCACAAGGCGGAGTCGGCAGAAGAGTAGAGACTCATGCCCCCTCCTTTACAGATAGGTTGGGAACCATGAACTCAATCGCACTAGGGTGCATGGTAAACTCTGCGGGAGTGGTTCCAATCACCTCTCCATCCACCAATACCGGCAATGGCTTGAGCGGCTCTGCACGGACATACTTCGCCCTCACGATTTTCACTTTGGGGTGGGTGGTGTGGGTTCCCTTATAGACACGCGGAAACGCCTCAAAAAACTCCTTCACACTCGTATCTCCTACAATACAGACATCGAACAGCCCATCGTCTACCAGCGCGTCGGGGGCTATCCACATCCCCCCGCCATAA
>OMJJ01000287.1 GCA_900299305.1 bacterium
CTGCCCCAATCTCTGCTTCCCGCTTTGGAGAAGGTGCAGGATACCAATATCATCTGTGCGCCGGTTATCTCGCAGTACGCCGCGTTGGGGGCGTTGGAGGAGGGGGCAGACTACTGTAGGCACAAAATCGCGAAGATAGGGGAGTTACGTCCTGTAGTTCGTAGTCTTCTCAAGCCGCTAGAGGAGTTCTGTACTCTTCCCCAAACGCAGGGGGCGTTCTACCAGTATCTCAAAGTCGATACGCTCATAGATTCTCTGGAACTTACGCACCGCCTGATAACCGAACACAAGGTAGCGGTTATGCCGGGAGCCACCTTCGGTAACACTGAGGGGTGCTACCTACGTATCTCGTATGGGGCGTTACAGGCGGAGACGGTGCTGGAAGGCATAGGGCGGTTTGTAGAGGGCTTGACACAGATACTGCACGAGGAGAGAGGAGCAAAACGATGATTGTAGTGGGCTGTCAGTTTGATATTGCATGGGAGAACAAGCGGGAGACCTGTCAACGGGCGCGGCAACTGCTACAGGAGAACCCGCCTCCGCAGAACGCGCTGGTGGTCTTTCCTGAGATGTTTTCTACCGGGTTTAGTATGCACGTGCCAAAGATAGCAGAGGGAGAGGAGAGGGAGGCGGAGGCGTTCTTAAAGTCTGTTGCCCAAGAGTATCAGGTCGCCGCGCTTGGCGGGGTGGTAAACCTAGAGGCTGATGGCATGGGGCGCAACCAGTCGGTGGTGTTTGCCCCAGACGGTTCTGAGTTGGCGCGTTACAATAAGATATTCCCGTTTCGTCCGGGTGGTGAGGCAAAACGCTATCGTGCCGGCGACGAACTCATCTTTTTCGAGTGGCAAGGTTTTCGGGTGGCTACGTTCGTCTGTTACGATTTGCGCTTTCCGGAAATCTTTCGGTGCGCCGCCCTGCAAGGGGCAGACCTCATTACTGTTATCGCGAGTTGGCCCATAGCGCGTTGGCATCACTGGGTAACGCTCCTACAGGCACGTGCTATCGAAAATCAGGCGTATGTGATTGGGGTGAACCGCTCTGGAGACGACCCCTACTTTCACTATCCGGGGCGCAGTATTGTGGTTCATCCAGACGGTCAGATACTGGCAGATGCAGGGGAGAGCGATGGAGTGATACGTGCGGAGTGCGATATAGAGGAGTTACGTTCCTACCGCCAAACACGTCCGTTTCTTGCCGATATGCGCCCTGAATGGCTCCCTAAGCGAGCATAGCAGTTGCAAAATACCCCCCCCATGAGAGGTAGAAAGGGGGTATTTTGGCAAAATATGTGAAAAAAAGTATAAGGGTTGCCAAAAAGGAGTGCTATAATGAATAGTAGTGTACATAATATCTTTATGTGGTTGTACCCTATTTCCTCTTTTTGGCATCTCCTCGTGCGCTTTAGCGGCTAAAAAGAGGTGTTGAACTTAATTGACGAATGAAGGAAAGTTAGAACTCAAGGGAAGCTCTGGCAGTGGGTTGCTTGGGCTTCCAATATTCATAAGGAGTTTTTTGTAGGAATGAATCTTTGTGTTATCGGAACCGGCTATGTAGGTCTTGTTACTGGCACGATTTTTAGCGATTTAGGTAATCATGTCTGTTGCGTGGACAACGTTGTCGCAAAAGTAGAGGGGCTACGAAATGGTATTATGCCCATCTATGAACCCGGTTTGGAAGAGTTGGTGGTAAAAAACGTTAAGGCGGGTCGTTTAACGTTTACTACCGACCTTATCTCTGCGGTAAAAGCCTCCGAAGTGGTGTTTATCTGTGTAGGTACGCCGCCTAGCCCCTCTGGTGAGCCGGATATGAAATATGTTCGTGCTGTTGCGGAGGAGATTGCAAAAGGGCTAGACAAATATACGGTGATTGTAAACAAATCTACCGTGCCAGTGGGTACAGGGAACTTGGTTCGTGATATTATCGAGGCGAACCTAACCCAACCTGTGCCGTTTGATGTGGTCTCGAACCCGGAGTTTCTGCGTGAAGGGAGTGCCATCTACGACACGCTAAAACCGGATAGAGTGGTGATTGGTGCCTCTTCTGCGGAGGCGGGGGCAAAAGTAGCCTCACTCTATGCCCCGCTACACTGCGCTATTCAGGTGACGGATGTTGCTAGTGCCGAGATTATTAAGTACGCCTCTAACTCGTTTTTAGCCACCAAAATCAGTTTTATGAACGCGGTCTCCGCGCTCTGTGAACTGACAGGCGCAAATGTAGAAGAGGTAAGCGAGGGAATGGGGAGCGATAGCCGCATAGGACGCGCCTTCCTAAACGCAGGTTTAGGCTATGGCGGTTCGTGCTTCCCAAAAGACTGCTTGGGACTCTATCATGTAGCCAAAAAGTTTGGCTACGACTTTCACCTTATGAAATCTGTAATGCAAATCAATGCCGAACAGCCTATAAGGTTTATTAGCCGCCTCAGAACGGTGTTGGGTGGATTTGAGGGGAAACGTATTGGTTTGTGGGGATTAGCATTTAAGCCGAATACAGACGATATTCGGGAAGCAAAATCTCTTGAAATTATAGAGGCGTTATTACAAGAGGGGGCGGAAGTGTGTGCGTATGACCCCATTGCCATTGAGGGAGTAAAGAGCATGTACCCACAAGTGGAGTACTGCGCTAATGCCCAAGAGGTAGCAGTGGATGCCGATGCACTTTTACTTATAACCGAGTGGAACGAGTTCAAAGAAGCCGACATGGCACAGGTACTTAGCGTTATGAAACGTGGAGTACTCTTTGACGGGCGCAATATCTACAGCCCTGCAAAGATGAAGCAAATCGGATTTGAATACCACTCTATCGGACGTTAGAATAGGTGAACCGCTATGTTAAAACAGACCCATGACGACTCACGGCAGATAAAAGACTCTTTATGGCGCACATTTCTGTGGAACTATGCCCAACTAAGAAACCGTCATATCCTTGCCCTAGACATTGTTATCTTTCTAGCCGCACCTCTTTTGGCACTGGCACTCCGCTTAGATGGGTTCCATGCTACGCTTCCGTTGTTAGGTGGGCTTACTACCTACACCTTCATTAGTGTCTTGGTGCATACACTCGTGTTTGGGTATGGTAAACTGTACAACCGCTACTGGCGATATGCCACCGTAGAGGATGTTGTTCCTATTCTCAAAGGGATTGTGACCTCCACTTTCTTTATGTACCTTCTCTACGAGGGAATGCTCTTCTCTGGTATTCTCCCCAAAGCACTACCTCGTGCCTTCCCTCTATTGGAAGGTATTCTCATCTTTTCGCTCTCTAGTACCATGCGTTTTGGTATGCGCCTTGCCATGCACCTCCTCAAGCAGGTAGAGTCCGAGGGCTTTCAGAATGTGCTTATTGTAGGAGATGGGGAGACTGCACAGTCGATGGTACGCGACCTCGCAAGTCATGCACGACTTGGTATGAACCCTATCGGTTTTCTCTCTGAAGAGGCAAATCGGGTTGGCTTGCGACTGTTGAACCGCCCTATTTTGGGTAAGGTAGAAGATTTAGTAGAGGTTGTTCTGAGTAACAGTGTCTCGAAAGTTATTATTGCGATGCCGGGTGCTTCTGGGAAGACCGTTCGTCAAATACACGACCTCTGTGAGCGTGCTAAAGTTCCGGTACAGACCGTACCGCGCATGGCAGACATTATCGAGGGTAAGGTCAACGTTAGCCAACTCCGTAATATCGAACTGGAAGACCTGCTACGTCGCGACCCCATTCGTACCGATACCGTAGCAGTACGCGAATTTCTTTCCAATAAGCGCGTACTCGTAACAGGTGCTGGTGGGTCGATAGGCGGGGAGTTGTGTCGGCAGATACTGGATGCCATGCCGAGCCACCTTGCGCTTATGGGACATGGTGAAAACTCCATCTTCGAGATGTACAACGAACTGCTAGAGCGGAGAAAGCATCTAACGGTTCCCATCGACAGCGACTCCAAATCTTACGACCCTACGCGCATTATGGCGTATATTGCCGATATTCGCTTTGCACAGCGCGTTCGTAATGTGGTAGAAGAGTTCCGACCCGACGTGATTTTCCATGCGGCGGCGCACAAGCACGTTCCCCTTATGGAGTGGAATCCCGGTGAGGCGATAACCAACAACGTCTTCGGAACCCAAAACCTCCTAGATGCCGCGCAAGAGTTCAATGTGAAGCACGTCGTGATGATCTCTACCGACAAAGCCGTGAACCCAACTAGCGTTATGGGATGTAGTAAGCGTGTTGCGGAGCAGGTCGTGATGGATGCCGCCCGACAGTCTGGAAACGCCTACGTGGCGGTACGCTTTGGAAACGTGTTGGGAAGTCGTGGGAGCGTGGTACTCACCTTTAAGAAGCAGATAGCCGCAGGTGGACCAGTCACGGTAAGCCACCCCGATATGCGCCGCTTCTTTATGACGATACCGGAAGCCGTCCAACTCGTTTTGCAAGCCGCTGTACTAGGGAAAGGCGGTGAGGTCTTTATGTTGGATATGGGTGAACCCGTCCGTATTATCGACCTTGCCAAAGACCTAATTGAACTGAGCGGGTTGGAAGTTGGGAAGGATGTTGAGATTGTCTGTACAGGGATACGACCCGGCGAGAAACTGTTCGAGGAGCTGTTTATCGAAGGGGAGACCTATCACCGTACACGTCACGACAAAATCATCCACGTCAAGAACGCAAGTCAGTTCGTGTCCCCACGGCTACATCCGCTACTTGCCGATATGCAACGCGCTCTTCGTGAGGATGACCGTGCCAATATCATTCAAAGTCTACAGGAACTCGTACCGGAGTTCTCACCAGATGAAGCGCGTCTTCCCAATCCTGCGCCTACACCTACCCAAACACGCACAAACGACACCCAAATAATGCGTATGATGTAGGAACTCTATATCGCACCGTTCTGAGCAGAATTCTGCCTCAGACGGTGCGATTTTGGCTGTTTTTTGAGGTACAATCTACTACTTATCTATCTTAAAATGGGAGGTATTGGTAAAACAGAACTATGAAAAAGGTGCTACTTACGGGGGCAGTAGGGTTTATCGGCTCCCATCTAAGCGAAAAACTACTGAATGAAGGATATGAAGTCATCGGGTTTGATAACTTCGACCCGTTCTATCCCCGCTCTTACAAAGAACTCAACCTAAAGACGCTTCAAGCCTATCCGCACTTCTCCCTTATCGAAGCCGACCTGCGAGACCGTGACACCGTACTAAGTACGATGGAGAAGCATCGCCCCGATGGTATTATCCATCTTGCGGCAAAAGCGGGAGTGCGCCCCTCTATTCAAGACCCCGTTGCCTATAACGAAACGAATGTGACAGGTACGCTGAACCTGCTTCTTGCGTGTGAAAAGTACCCCGTAGAGCATTTTGTGTTCGCGTCCTCCTCCTCCGTATACGGCAACAACGCAAAGGTTCCCTTCTCCGAAGCCGACCCGACTAGCCATCCCGAATCGCCGTATGCGGCTACCAAAAAAGCGGGGGAACTGCTCTGCTTTACCTATCATCAGTTGTTAAAAATGCCGATTACCTGTCTACGGTTCTTTACCGTTTTTGGACCAAGACAACGCCCTGACCTTGCGATACACAAGTTTGTAAAACTGATAGACAACGACCAGACCATTCCTTTCTTTGGAGACGGTAGTACGAGCCGCGACTACACCTTTGTAGCCGACACCGTAAAAGGGATAAAAGCCGCCTACGACAATCCAGACGGCTATCAGATATACAACTTGGGGCGCAGTAACCCCGTCTCCCTCAACGAGATGGTGGCGACTATCGAAAGGGCAATGGGCAAAAAAGCGAACCTAAACCGCCTTCCCGACCAGCCCGGCGACGTTACTATCACGTTTGCCGATGTGAGCAAAGCGACGGAACGGCTAGGGTACGTACCCGAAATTGAGTTTGAAGAGGGGATACGCCGCTTTGTGGCGTGGTGGCACGAGGCAAAAGCCGATTTGAAATAGCGTAGGAGTGGAGAGAAGTTCTCCCCTACAAGGAGGTTTTGGTGAAGTTTTTGGTGACTGGAGCCGCGGGCTTCATCGGTTCCCATATTGTACGCGCTCTGCTAAAAGAAAATCACTCGGTTCGGGTGATAGATAACTTCAGCACGGGGTACCGTTGGCGTTTGGAAGAGGTACAAGACCATATTGAGATAATCGAAGGCAGTATCTGTGATGTGGATACCGTGCGCCGTGCCGTTGAAGGGGTAGACAGAATCTGCCATCAGGCGGCAATTCCCTCCGTAGCACGCTCTACCGCCGACCCCATTGCAAGCGACATGGCGAACGTACACGGAACCATTACCCTTCTACAGTGCGCCAGAGAGGCGGGAGTACAACGCCTAGTCTATGCCAGTTCCTCCTCTGCCTACGGCAACACCCCCGAACTGCCCAAGCACGAGCAGATGACCCCCAATCCCCTTAGCCCTTATGCGGTTAGCAAACTCGCCGCCGAGCAGTACTGCAAAGTGTTTGCGGGGCTGAACTTTGTAGAGACGGTCTGCCTACGCTACTTCAATGTGTTCGGTCCGATGCAAGACCCAACCTCACACTACGCGGCGGTTATCCCCAAGTTCTGCCTTGCGCTGTTAAATGGGGAATCGGTTCCCCTTAACGGAGACGGAAGCGTCTCTCGCGACTTTACTTACATTGATAACGTGGTGCAAGCCAACCTCTTGGCACTGACCCAGCCCGGTGTTTCGGGAACGGTTGCAAACATCGGATGCGGTGAGCGGCACACCCTGCTTCAACTGATACAGTTTTTGGGAGAGGCGTTGGGAGTGGAGCCGCAGATAACCTTCAACCCACCCCGTTTGGGAGATGTACCGCACTCGCTTGCCGACATCACCGTAGCGAAAACTGTTCTGGGCTACGACCCCAAAATCTCCTTTAGGCAGGGACTACAGATTACCGCCGAGTGGTTCCGAGAGCACGGCGCAACGGCTGTAGAGAAGACCAAGAAGGGGTAAGGAGTAATCGTAATGAGTGAAGCGTTTCTACCGTTTGCTCTACCCGACATCGACGAGAACGAAATCAACGAAGTGGTGGACACTATGCGCTCCGGTTGGCTAACCACCGGTCCCAAAACGCGCCAGTTCGAGAAAGAGTTTGCAGAGTTCTTTGGCGACCCTAGTCTGCAAGCCATTGCAATAAACTCGGCTACTTCGGGGCTACACCTTGCCCTAGAGGCGGTAGGCATAAAGCAGGGCGACGAAGTTATCACCACAACCTACACCTTCACTGCATCGGGAGCCGTTATTCGCTACTTGGGGGCGCACCCCGTACTGGTGGATGTAGACCCTGTTACTCTGAATATCGATCCCGCAAAAGTAGAAGCCGCTATTACCCCGCGCACAAAGGCGATTATTCCGGTACATATCGGAGGGTTGGCGTGTGATATGGAGGCGATACTCGACATTGCAAAGCGGCATAACCTCAAGGTAGTGGAAGATGCCGCCCACGCCCTCCCAACCACCTATCAAGGGAAACTGATAGGTACGCTAGAGAGCGATGTAACGGTATACAGCTTTTATGCCACCAAGACCCTCGCAACGGGGGAGGGGGGTATGCTGGTAACACGCGACCCCAAAATCGCCGCCCGTTGTAAAGTGATGCGCCTACATGGGTTTGACCGTGACGCTTTTGACCGCTACACCTCTACGCGCCCCGCGTGGCACTACGATGTGATTGCGCCCGGCTTTAAGTACAATATGACCGATATTGCCGCATCGATGGGGATGCACCAACTCCGCAAGGTGAGCCGCTTCCACCAACGGCGACAAGCACTTGCTGACCGCTATACGGAGGCACTTGCCTCACTTCCAATCACCCCACCTGCCCACGCGGCTGAAGGTGAAAAGCACGCATGGCATCTCTATATGATACGCCTAACCAAAGACGCACCGGTAGACCGCGATACCTTTATTCAGAAGATGGCAGATAAGAAAATCGGGATGAGTGTTCACTTTATCCCGCTACATCTTCACCCGTATTGGCGTGATACCTACTGCCTCACTCCCGAACAGTTCCCTGTAGCGCAAACTGCTTTCGAGGCAATCGCAAGCCTACCTCTCTATACCAAAATGACGGATGATGACCAAGAGAGGGTGATTCGCGCCGTTCAGGAAATACTAGGCGGTTAAATCGGTGAAGCGACTCTTCGACCTCTTTTTTGCGGTTTTGGGACTTGTGGTGCTATCGCCTGTACTGCTTTGTGTGGCACTTGCGATAGTGATAACCGACCCCGGTCCGGTTCTGTTTCGGCAGGTACGTGTGGGCAGGTATGGGCGTTCGTTTCGGATAATGAAGTTTCGGACGATGGTGGTGAACGCGGAGAAACTCGGAGGGCAGATAACCCCCACACACGACCCGCGCATTACCAAAATTGGGCGCATTTTACGCAAGTACAAGCTGGACGAGCTTCCCCAACTCTTCAATGTACTACGCGGAGAGATGAGTTTTGTGGGGCCACGCCCCGAAGTACAACGCTACGTAGATATGTACACCGATGCCCAAAAGCAAGTACTGGAACTACAACCGGGTATCACTGACCCCGCCTCTATTCGCTATCGAGATGAGGGAGAGGTTCTGGCAAAAGCCGAGAACCCAGACGAACTCTATATTCAAGTAGTAATGCCCGATAAGATTCGATTGAACCTAGAGTACGCGCAAAAAGCAAGTATCGTAACAGATACAATAACGATACTACAGACTTTGGGGCTATACCCTAAGCCAAAACAGGAAGAGGCTTCAGAGATGCTGAAGCCACCCAAGCAGTAAGGCACAAAAAAGGTTCGTTTTGAGGTAGACTTATCTAAAGGGTTGTTTGTGGGGAAGGAAGTGTTTTGGGAAAGCATGAGGAGTAGAGGATGCAAAACCAGTTGCCTAACGTAAGCAAAAGGAACCAGGCTGGATTGAGCGTATTCCTGCGAATAGTGGCAACTCTCTCCTTTGTGGCGTTTGGGGTGACGCACGTTGCTAGTCAGCAACCTCCCCCTACCACACCACCTCCCAAAAACCCCGCCCCTCTGATTTCTAACTGGCATGATGCAACCGAGTTTACCATTGAGGGCAAAGGGTGGACGGATACAGAATATCTTTATGATAGACTTCCTGCACGTGCAAAAGGAGTTGTGCCAGATAGGGTGTTTGCACTAGCAGGGCATTCCTCTGGAGTACTGATACGGTTCCTAACGGATGCGCCTGTTGTCTACACACAGTGGTCATTACGCCATGATGCCTTGACGTTACCGATTATGTCAGCAGGTGCGGCGAGCGGCTTGGATCTGTATGGGAGACCTGTAGGTGGGGTCTTTCGCCATATCAATGTGGGAGTGCCAACCCAGCAAGCCCAAAACACCTCTGTTTTTCTTACAGGGAACCGAGCGCAGGAGTTACGAGAGTATCTACTCTACCTACCTACTCAGAATGGCATTACGTTGTTGAAAATAGGGGTGCAGGATAAGTACACAATTCAGGATGCCTTGCAAAGACCCGAAAACAAACGCCGCCCTATTGTCTATTACGGAACCTCTATCATTCAAGGCGTAGCCTCTTCTCGTTCAGGAATGACCAGCACTGCCATTTTGGGGCGTGTTCTAGATAGACCGATTATTAACCTTGGTTTCGCGGGGTCTGCAAATATAGAGCCAGAACTGATCAAGTTTATTAACGAACTTGATCCCGCTGTCTTTGTAATAGATGCTCTTTGGAACGCTTATCTGTTGCCTCCAGATGTGTTAGCATCGCGCTTAGAAAATGCCGCCAGAACCCTACGCGCTGCACACCCTAATACCCCTATTCTGTTTGTAGGGCAGTCGGTGCGTGACCCTAATTTGGTAACAGGGTTAGAAGCATCTGCGCTCCAGAAAAAGTTGGTGGAACGCCTGATAAAATCGGGAGTACCGTTGATATTCCACCTGGACGGTACCAAGCTGTTGCGTGCCGATGGTGAGGGAACGGTGGATAGTGTCCACCTGAACGACTATGGTATGATTTCGCAAGCTACGGCACTGCGTCCGGTACTGGAAAGACTACTGGCGATAAGTGCCGCACAAAAATAGTGGTGAAAACTACATACAAAAAATGTCTCTAACGACAAGGGGTTGCCGAAAGCATGATACGAACCTATAAACGCCTCTTCGCGGGGCTTAGTGCCTTTTTAATGACCTATCCTGCGGTGGTAGGGCTTGCTCAGACACCTGCCCCTGCCCCCGCTA
>OMJJ01000288.1 GCA_900299305.1 bacterium
AGTTGAGCGACCTCCGCGAAGAGAGTAGCCAACTGAAAGCACGTTGGGAGAATGAGAAGAGCGTTATTCTGAAAATCTCGAAATCTAAACAGGAGATTGAGCAGACCAAACTAGAGGCGGAAGCCGCAGAGCGCACCGGCGACTACGCCAAAGCCGCCGAACTACGACACGGAATCCTGCCCTCTCTGCTTCGCCGCATGAGCCAAGAGCAGGAGGAGCTCAAGGAGGTACAGGAGGGTGGTCACGCGCTGTTGCAGGAGGAGGTGACAGCCGACGACATCGCCGAAATCGTGGGTAAGTGGACGGGTATCCCTGTAAGCCGCTTGCTGGAAGGCGAGATGCAGAAACTCCTCCGCATGGAAGACCGTCTACACCAACGGGTAATTGGGCAAGAGGAGGCGGTGGTCGCGGTATCGAATGCAGTGCGGCGTTCGCGTTCTGGTCTCTCCGACCCGAATCGCCCTATCGGTTCGTTTATCTTTTTGGGACCCACCGGTGTAGGTAAAACCGAACTGGCACGTGCCCTCGCGGAGTTTCTTTTCGATGACGAGCGGGCGATGGTTCGTATCGACATGAGCGAGTACATGGAGAAGCATAGCGTATCACGGCTAGTAGGTGCGCCTCCCGGCTATGTGGGCTACGACGAGGGAGGGCAACTTACCGAATCGGTACGCCGCCGCCCCTATAGTGTCCTGCTCTTCGACGAGATAGAGAAGGCACATCCCGACGTGTTCAATATCCTGCTTCAGGTACTGGATGATGGACGCTTGACGGATGGGCAGGGACGTACGGTAGACTTCCGAAATACCGTAGTCATAATGACCAGTAATATCGGAAGCCACATCATTCAGGAGATGGCTCTCACGAACCCAGAGCAGATGCGGCTAAGGGTAATGGAGGCGGTGCAGTCGCACTTCCGTCCCGAATTCCTGAACCGCGTGGATGAGATAATTCTGTTCCAAAGCCTCTCGGCGGAGCATATCAAGTCTATCGTAGACATTCAGATTGCGCTACTGCAAAAGCGGCTGGCAGACAGAAAACTCTCGCTGATACTGACCCCCGCGGCAAAAGCGAACCTTGCAGTTGCGGGCTACGACCCTGTATACGGCGCACGCCCCCTAAAACGGGCTATCCAAAAACTGCTCACCGACCCGCTGGCACAACACATTCTTTCGGGTACGTTCCGAGAGGGAGATACCATTCTTCTGGACACCACCGAAAGCGGTGAGTTGGCGTTCGATAAACGGGAAGAGGCGGTGGAGGTGTAAGTGAAAAAAGAAGCCCTCTGCGTATGGAAACAGAGGGCTTCTGTCCTTGGGGAATAGTACCCCTAATAAAGAATCCTCTCTATTGTGGCTCTCTAACGTCAACCAAGCGTCAAACGACCTTGCGTTATTAGAGGGGCTACCGTCAATTTTCAGTAAAGAGTAGGTTTTTTTGTCAAAAAAGGCGAAAATAGCCGCTACTCTGTTCTTGAGAAGGTATGCCCATGTCTACTCTCACTCTACCCGCCTCCTTTCGGGGCTTGCTAACCGTTTTTGCTTGCCTCCTCCTCTTCACACGTGCCTACTCCCTCGCTAAACCGAAAGCCGATGCTCCTCTACAGAAACGGTGGCTCTTTGTCTGGCGCGATATGACCGACCCCAAAGAGGTAGACAGGATGATAGCCCGCTTCCCCCGTGCCAAAGCAAGCGGCTACAATGGGGTCGCGTTTTCGTACAATGTTCCCGCCTCCAAAGCGGCGGAACTGCATCAATCTGCGAAAAAGTATGGGCTAGACCTTATTGTTATCGTGATGGGCGGGGCGCACGACAAAAACGATGTGGAGGGGGTTGCTGTAAAAGACGCGCTCTTCAAAGTAGAGAACGGGGCGGTGAATTTTGTAGCGGATAATCCCACTCACGTCAATAGTGGCGACTTTGAAAATGTGCGGGACAACCATTTCAACGGTTGGGGCTTTCAGGACGACGAGGGAGTAACCACCTTCGCCGACCACGCGGTGGTACATAGCGGCAACACCTCGTTACGTATGGAGAACATCAGCAAAAACCAGTATCTGCACTGCCGCATCAATCAGCCGCTCAAACTCCAACCGTTTCGGCAGTACCACATCTCCTTTTGGCTCAAGACCGAGAACCTCACCCCCGCCGATGCCGAAGTAAAGATACTCACTCCCGACGCGCAAGGCTCCCTCAGTTTCCAAACCTTCCATACCGAGAAAACGCAGGACTGGAAGCAGTATCATCTCGTCTTCAACAGTTTTAGCAGTACGAACGCGCTCCTCTACTTGGGAACGTGGAACGGCAAAAACGGCAAAATGTGGTGGGACGATATTCAGATAGAAGAGATTGGACTGGTGAATGTACTGCGCCGCCCCGGTTGCCCCGTTACGATAAAGGGGGAGGGCGGAACCGTTTATGAAGAGGGGCGCGACTACCAAAAGATTGTTGACCCCCAACTCCATCCTTGGATAGCCTACCACGACGCACCTACCATTAAACTCACCCCGAATACGCGAATCCAGAACGGTGAACGCTTGCGGGTGAGTTACTACCATTCGATTATCGTGTACGAGGATAGAATCAACGGGTGCTTGTCAGAGCCGCGCATCTTTGAGGACTGGAAAGGGGAGGTGAAACGGGCGAACGAACTGCTACACCCCGCCGCCTTCCTTATGTCTCACGACGAGATACGGATAATGAACCAGTGCGCCCTGTGCCAAAGCAAGAGGATGACGGCGGGGGAACTGCTGGCGTGGAACGTACACAAAGCCGCCCAAATCATTCGCGACATTCGCCCAGATGCGGAGGTGTGGGTCTGGAACGATATGTTCGACCCTCTCCATAACGCGGTAGACCACTACTACGCGGTCAATGGAACCTTGAAAGGCTCATGGAAGGGGCTAGATAAGGGTATCGGTATCGTGAACTGGCACGGAGGCTTGAAGGGCAAAAACTGCAAGTTCTTCGCCGATATGGGGCTACGCCAAATCCTCTCCGGCTACTACGATGGCGACGAAAGCGGAGCCGAAATCGCCGAATGGCAAGCAAAAACGAAGGGAATTCCCGGTATTGTCGGCGCGATGTACACCACGTGGGAAGACAAGTACGACGCGATGGAAGCATGGGCGGGGAAGGCATGGGGGAGGCGGTAGGTTGGAACCTACACCGAATGGTTCAAGACATAGAGCAGAGCGGTACTGAACTCTCGAAGCGGGGTATCAGCAGTACACTCTCGTTGTATGGTTGCGATTTCTGCATCTATATCGAGAGCAAACTCCAATGCTTCGCGCAGAGCCTCTATCGCTTGGGAACGTTGACGCACAAGGTTTGCTTCCTCTAATCCAAGAACCTCTATCGTCTGTTGCGCTTGGCTATTTTCTGGAAGGATATGCCCATCCAATGAGAATTGAAAATAGACGGCACAATTCTCCACCAACGGAGTAATGGGAAGAGTACGATTTCCTTTCCTGTGTCCGCAATGTCTACCAGAATCTCCCTCTTCCGCACCTGTACCGTTGCAGGAGGCGCAAAGGTTCTGGTAATCAAAGCGCAAGAGAGGGAATCGCTCTTGGGGCTGTATGTGTTCCAAATGAGAGTTGGTTAGAGATACGGACTGCTCACAGTAGCAACATAGCCCACCCTGCTCAGTAATGAGAGCCTCTTTTAGATTCGACTTTTCGGGATTTTGAAACGTTTCCCAGCCCCAATCTTCCACACGAGTCCCCTGCTCAACCCAACTCGCTTTCCAACGCGCTAGGTCGTTTGGCTCTATACCCTTTGGGATGGTTCTCACTTTGCTTTCGACTCCAGACGGTGCATAAAGAAGTTGATTCGTCCGAGTTCTGGCTCGTCGCGTGTAATCTCGTTGATAATGCGCTCTCGCAACGCTTGTGCCTGTTGCAAGTCTTTATCTTCGATAGCGCGGTAAATATCGGAGAGAAGTTGTTTGTACTCTTCGGGGCGTTCGGAAGTACCCATGACCGTCTCTAAAATGCTGTTGGTGTCGCGCCCGCAGGAACTGGAGGGCTGTACTACCGTTCCGTCTTGTTTCAGTAGGTAGACCCCCTCTTTGCAAACTTCGCTAATGACTTGCGGGGAGTGCGTCGTTACGATAAACTGACAATTGGGGAAAGCCTTCTCTAATTTTCCTACAACCTCTCTTTGCCATTTGGGGTGAAGATGCAACTCTATCTCGTCTATCAGCACCACGCCGTAGCCCTCTAGGGGCTTTTCGAGTTGTGGGTTCGCAATCGCAAGCCGCCGCGCAATATCGCCCACCATCGCAATAAGGCACTTCTCACCATCCGAAAGTTGGTTGATAAGAAGCCTTGTCTCTCCTTTTGTTACAAGCAGACCTAACGGGTTGCGCTGTACTCGCAAGTTCTGATAGTTTGGAAGCATAGAAAGCAAGGCTTGGCGCACTGCCTCAAGTTGAGTATCCCTAAAACTACTATCATTAACACGAGTTTCGTTTTCGAGGTCTTCCCGTAGCCGGAACCACTGAAAAAAGGAACGGAAGTCGGTTTTCAGCCTGTTTAGCGCACCATCAAACGCATCAACACTCGAAAATCTGTGTTCGTTAGGCACTTCTAATGGAGTATCCAAAACAGTGCGGTTTGTGGTGTAGTATGCAAAAAGAGACATCTCGAAAGAGAGTCCCTTTATTTTCGATGTAAGAGGAGGTTCGGGGTCAAAAGAAGATACAGGTATTCTAAATGGATACTTCCCCATCTGAGATGATGTCTCATAATGAGTAGTGATTTTTGTTTCTGTGGTTTTATTACCAAAACGTACATCTGTGTCACGAAGTCGCCCAGTAAGGTCAGGGCTACCAAAATAAGAAGTGAGGTGAACACTCGTAATCGCCAGCGCATCCAGAACCGACGACTTCCCCGCGCCGTTCTCGCCTACCAGCACGGTAGTCTGCGCTTTACTCAGGTCGAGGGTAAGCGACTCGAAGCCGCGAAAGTTGGTGAGTTGCAGTTGCGTGATTTTTAGCACAGTACGCCTCCTCTACCGCCGAAAGAACTCCATTACCGATGTTACAAACAGTTCCATCCCCACTGGTATCGCCTCGTCGCCGAAGTCGTAACTAGGGTTGTGTAGTGAGGGCTTACCTGCCCCCACCCCAAGGCGGAACATCGTACCCGGAATGTGTTCGAGGTAGACCGAAAAGTCCTCTGCGCCCATAGAAGGCACTTCCAGTTCCACCACATTCTCCTCTCCCAAAAGCCGCTTCCCTATCTGGGTAATCATCGCTGTTACGTTATCGTCGTTCACGGTAACACCCACGCCGTGCTTGTAGCGGAAGGTATACTGCGCCCGAAACGCCTCACATATCCCTCGAATAATGCGCTCCATCTTCTGCGGCATCTCTTCACGTACTGTGCGTGAGAGACAGCGCACCGTTCCTTTTAGGGTTGCCACTTCGGGAATAACATTGTAGGCGGTTCCCGTGTGGATTTGCGAGATAGTGACCACCACCGGGTCGGTAGGCGCGAT
>OMJJ01000289.1 GCA_900299305.1 bacterium
GTCACCTCCTCCTTCAAAGGCAAAGCCGGCAAAGAGGAGCAACTCGCCTTAGCCACGCGAAACCTCGCGGTTATCTTCTTCGTACTCTCGATAATAGTCGCCGTTACCACAGGTCGCTGGAACTCCTAACCCGTTCTCTCTCCTGCGAACCTGTCTTTCTTAGACTCCGTACTCGCAGGAGGGAACTATCCCCGTGGCATTCCGAGATAACACGCGCCAAACCGAAGCGATACTCTCTTTTGGTAGTATCGCTCTTTTGCTTTTGCTTGCCCTACTGGTCTATGGCGCGAAACGCACTACCCCTCCTCCCGATTCGATTCTGATTCAGACCGCTTCGGCACAGCAGTTTGCAAAAACCCTCCATATAGAGCGCGGGGCAGGAGAGCGAATTGTGCAGTGGCGTACCGCGCATAACGGCTTTTTGCACTCCGAGCAACTCCTAGAGATTCCCCTCTTCCCCAAAGACCAGATAGAATCCCTTGCTACCGCATGGAGCAGCACCCAAAAAGACCTCTATACCGCCACCGCAGAGACCTTCAAACGCGCCCTCAGTATCGACAACCTCTCTGCCCAACGCTTCGCCGACTATCTGGTTCAGCACCCACGCAGTACGCACCAAGACGCAAACCCCGAAGCCCCCAACCCCGATAGTAAGCGCGTTTTTGCCCGTGCCACCCTCCTCGACGCTACCAAAACGCGCCCGTACCTCGAAAACTGCCTCGTGCAAGAGGGTAAAACGATATTTCTTCACTTCTGGGCGAGTATTGGGTTGGTACTTGTTCTGCTCTTTCTGTTTCCCCCCTTCCTGCGCTCCAAACTCAGCGGCGACGGCTACCTTGTTCCGCTCACCCTCCTGCTCTCTGGTATGGGGATTATCCTGCTCTATAGCCTAAAAGACCCTCTGCGAGATGCCGCCGCCTACGAGAACCACGTCAAGGGAATCCTACTTGGCAGTGCGGTGATGCTGATAGCATCTCGCCTTCGCCCAGAGGCACGTAACCGCCTCCACCGCTACCAGTATGTTTGGGCACTCTCTGCGATTCTGCTCACCACAGGGCTGTTTCTGTTCGGTTCGGGACCGCAAGGGGTACGCCTCAATCTGTTTCACTTCCAACCTGTCGAACTCATCAAAATTCTGCTCGTTCTGTTTCTCGCCTCCTACCTTAGCGAACGCGGGAATCTTATCGCCGACACCACCCCCCGCCCCAAAGCGAAGCACAAAATCCCCTTTCTCGCCTCGCTCCCTGCCAAACAGGACATCGCCCCCCTGCTGGTGATGTACGGCTTTGCGCTTGCGCTCTTTGTCGTGGTGCGCGATATGGGACCCGGTATCGTGCTGTTTGGGACGTTTTTGTGTGTGATGTACCTGCTTACGGGGCGCGTCAGTTTTGTGGTGCTGGGTATGGTGCTTCTGCTTTCGGGAGGATACTTCGCCTACAAAGCGCACTTTGGAGTACTGCCCACCCGCGTAGATATGTGGCTAAACCCCTTTGTGAACTCTCACGCTAACGGAATGCAACTCGCGCAAGGCTACTGGGGTATGGCAACAGGGGGATTTGAGGGGAGTGGGTTGGGATTGGGACTCCCCAACTCGATTCCGCGTGGAGGTTCCGATTTCGCGTTTGCAAGCTGGGCAGAGGAGACGGGTCTAATAGGGGCTTGGTTTACCATCCTCCTCTATGGGGTAGTTATCTGGCGGGGGCTACGCATCTCACTAGAGGCAAAAAGCGACTTTGACCGCAATCTCGGCTTTGGGCTAATACTGCTCTTGGGAATCCAGACTCTCCTGATACTTGCAGGAGTGACGGGGCTTTTCCCACTTTCTGGTATCTCGCTCCCGTTTCTTTCTTACGGAAACAGCGCACTGGTAGCGCACTTTTTTACTATTGGGGTTCTGCGGGGGATAGCGGCGGGGTCACGGAGTAGTAAGGAGAGTACGGTACACCCAGTTATACCCACCACTACCCGCCGCTTCACAGTCGCGTTTTCGGCAGCTCTACTAGTGGGTATAGGAATATATCGGATTGGGATGTTGCAGTTTTTGTCGGCAAACGACTACGCGACTCGCACCATCAAAACCCCCGACGCAGACGGAACCACTCGCCCCCATATCAACCCGCGCCTCTTGGCAATGGAGCGGCAAATTGAGCGGGGAACCATCTATGACCGCAACAACAAAATCCTTGCCACCTCTCGCCCACATCAACTCAAAGAGGTCGCCCCGAACTCCGAGATTGCCACTCATCTTATCGCAACTCGTTCCCGCTACTACCCGTATGGCTCGGCGTGTGTGCATCTGGTGGGCTATCTGGATGGCAACGTAGGGGGCCCCACCGGTATCGAAAAGATGTACGACGCGGAACTTAAAGGCTTTAGCAAGTACACCGACCTTCTTAGCGACTACCGCCGCCAAAACCTGCCCGGCTATCATCGCCGCTATGGTAAAGACCTTGTACTCACCCTGGATGCCGAACTCCAACGCGCTACCCAAGCCAACCTTGCCGAGATTGCCGCAAAACAGAAAGATAGGGTGACGGGCAACCCCAAAGACCGCGCCGCCTTCGTGATGATAGAGCCGACAAGCGGAGATACCATCGTCTCCGTAACGCTTCCCTCTTATGACCCCAACGGGCTGACCTCCGAACAGATGCGTGCCTACTCCAGCGCGGAAGAGGAGCGCGAATCGGCAAGGCTTATCAATCGTGCTTTGGGGGGCTTATACCCACCGGGTTCTACCTTCAAAGTAGCCACTACGGCGGCGGCACTAGATACCAAACCCGACCTGCTGAACCTGCTTGTGCCCTGTAATCAGGTGGATGAGCGGATAGAGTGGAGAGAGCGGGGCAAGCGGTACGTGCGCCGTAACACCCACGACGACAAAGGCGACCCCTCTTTTGGAATGATACCTCTGCCCACCGCGTTTCGGGTGTCGTCGAATATCTACTTTGCGAACCTTGCCACAAAGGTAGGCACAGAGGCGTTCCGTAACACCCTCAAGGACAAAATGCACTTCCGCAGTGTCCCCGATACCAACGCCTTCGATAGTGATCTCCCCGACATAGGCTACGGGCAGGGCAGAATGCAGGTCACTCCTACCGAGATGGCGCGGCTTACGGGGGCAGTGGCAAATCATGGGCAGATGATGGAGGCGCGTACCCTGCTACGGATAGTAGACCCCGCTTTGGAACCCTCCAACGCACAAGAGCCTACGCTTCCGCTTGGCTCTGCTATGTCCGCCGAAACCTCTGAAAAACTGCAAGACATGATGCACGATGTAACGCTAAACGGCACAGCACGGGGGGTTTTCGCGGGGCTACCCTACGCGGTAGCAGGTAAGACGGGGACAGCGCAAAACCGCCGCGCCGACGGAGAGCCGCACTCGTGGTTTATAGGGTTCGCGCCTTATGCCGAGAACCATGCCCTTCCTGCCCGTTATGCGTTTGCCTGTGTGGTAGAGAACGGAGGGTACGGTAAGCGGGTCGCGGCGGTGGTGTGTAGGGAGGTGCTTAGGAACGCCTTGAAGTAATCCACTTCTTTTTGAGAAAGGTTATTTTGGAGCCGTCGGTCTACGGTAGAGAGTGTTCGAGATAGAGACCGACGACTCTTGATACTTGATTTTCTCAAAATTTGAGGATATAGTGGTTGTGGAGGACATCGCTAGGAGTAGGGACGTTCTTCTCTTTTTGACCTAATACAGGTCTTTTAATCGAACCAATGTGGAATTGAAAACAAATATCACAAGTCGGTTTTCTGCTTTTAGTGCGGACAACTGAGTGTCTAAGTATCAAAAACACGGAGGGCATTTTAGATGGAGAGATATGTCAAACTCTATGCTCAGGAGAGTTTGGTAGAGAAGTTCGAGAGCGACGAGGTGGGCGCAGAGTATTTTGTAGTACTCCTTAACTGTAGAGGCGGTTGGGTGGTTCAGGCATGGAGTGGAAAGAGGCGTTATACAGACTTGCACTACTCGTATGGTAGTGGCGAGGGCAGTGAGGCGAGAGCGCGTCAGGTAATTGCGTCTTTCATTAAATCGGTAAAACTACGCAAAGAGCGTCGCGATGCAGAGAAGGCAGAGCGCAAGGCGCAGTTGGCTAAGGGAAACGATTTCGTGATTGGCGACATCATCTACAATTCGTGGGGCTACGAGCAGACCAACGTAGACTTCTATGAGGTTGTAGACACCACGAAGAACACGGTAACTCTCAAGGCGATTCACTCGAAAGAGGTTGAGCAACTTGGGTGGGCTTCTAATAAGGTGGAGCCTGTGAAGGGTAATTTTGTGGAGGGTGCAAAGCCTTTCGTGAGGCGCGTAGTCGGCAACAGCGTTAGTTTCGAGTTTGGTTGTGGGAGCCGCTACAAGGGAGGCTCTTTGTACTGCTCTAGTCTGGAGATAGCGGAATTGCAAAACAACGATTCTTTACAGACAAAGTCCTCGCATACCGCCCTACAGGAGACGGCGATGGAGGAGGGGATTTCGACCGCATTAAAAAGTCAACAGCCAGTGAAGGTAAGGGATGGGAAGATGGTTTTTATTATCTTCCCCCCGAAGAGCCGCAAGAGTCCCCCGCAACGTCAAACAAGCAGGGAGAATCTAACAATGAACAAGGAAACCACGCGCCGCAAGAAATTGGCAGAGTACACCTATATTTTCCATACCGATTCGGTAGGTTCTGACAGAAAAATACTTACCAATAAGGGTACGGGTTGGAGTGCCAGAGCCGCCATCAAGGAGGGCTTGAGTACAGAGGAGTATGTGCGAATTAGAAACGAGCGGTATAAGCAATTTCTAGCAGATAATCCTGCTTTCGATAACCTCCTTGCGTTATGGGGTCGCGAACTAGGACTAAAGCACCGTGCGAATGTTGCGGCTATCTTTGACTTGTTAGGGAATGACCTCGACGGTGCGACCAATGAGATAAATGACTACCTATTCGAGCGCGTCAAGCCTGTTGGTTATACTCAAGTACAGCGATGGTACGAGGCATACAATGCTTACTTAGCGGAGAACGCTAAGAGGGAGGCGGTTAAGGCGGTATGAGTTACATACTAAACGTTCGCTTAAATCAAAGATGGACAGGGAAGGCATGGACTCTCCTGTTCTTGCTTTTAATCGAACCAATGTGGAATTGAAACAAGTTATGAGTGCGGGGGTACGTTAAGTTGGTAACGCTTTCACGAAAAACATCAGGTGATTCAAGGAAGGGGAATTTTTAAGGTGAAGATTCAGATAGGGAGCAAGGTGCGGGTACTTGATGGATTGTACAAAGGTCGTGAGGGGTTAGTGAAAGCATACTATCCAAAGACGGGAGTTGTTGTGGTTGGGATAGGGGTATCCAGCCTGAGAGAGATAATCACCGCTTACAGCAGGGAGGAGGTGGAGGCAGTTGCATAATCATCGGAGCAAGTGCGGATTGTGTCAGAGATGGATGGTTAATCGTCCTACGAAGAAGACGGTCTTAAAGAGAGCGCAGTCGCCTTTTGGTAACGTGTGCGTAGATTGCGAGGAGGAGGAGAAGGCGCGGCGAAAGCGTAGGTCGCAAATGAGGCGGGTTGGTGCGGGTTTATCTGCCTAGCCGTAGCGCAGGAGATTGGAGGGCGAACCCTACCGCTGAATGTCGCCTTTTAATCGAACCAATGTGAAATTGAAACAAATGCCCCTCTTCGCCTTTGCAAAGGTACGAGACGAAGAGGGATATTAAGTTGAGCGAGACAGTCTTTCTACAGTCTTGGGTCTACGGGTTCGCTCTCTAGTGCCAGCACCCCGAAAACGCACTCGTGTACCTTTCGCAGAGGCTCCCGCTGTATAAATCGCTCTAGTGCCTCTACTCCCAAAGCGAACTCGCGCATGGCAAGGCTACGCTTCGCCCCCAACCCTCTCGCCCGTAGACGAGAAAGGTTTTCTGGCTCTGTATACTCTGCCCCGTAGATGATTCGCAGATATTCGCGTCCTCGAACCTTTACGGCGGGTTGTAGTACCCCTCGGCTTGCAGGAACGATAAAGTCATGAGGCTTTACCACCATTCCTTCCCCGCCTGCCTCCGTCAACTCAAGCCACCAGCGCGTTCCCGCCTCTTCTGAGTCCGTATCGGTGACATCCACCGCTAAATACTCTGTAGCCAGCAGGATTTCGCTCTCCTCTGCCACCCGCGCCAACGCCTCGATATGCCAACTATGAGGACGGTCAAAATAGGTACGCCCCTCCGTAGCCAGCAGGTGAAATGGGGCAAGCCGGTAGTCTAAAAGGCGGGGAACCTCCCAACAGTAGCGGCTATACGCCTCAACGTACCCTTCTATATCCGTCTGCCGTTGCTGTAGTTTTGCCAACAGAGGCGCAAGCGCAGGGTTACGTGCCGATGCCTGTTCTGTAAGCGTAACCGAAGAGCGCAAGGCAGTCTGCCCTGCTACCCCCACCGGCGCATACTGCTCTCGCAGTAGCCCCTGTGCTTTGGCGTTCCAAGGGAGTAGTTCTGCATCCAAGCAGACCCAATCCGTCTCATGCTCTTCCCAGAAACGGGCGCGAGTCAGAGCCTCCTGCACCTCCTGTAGTAGCCCGTTATGCAGTTCCTGCGAATCGAAGAACTGCCGCCCCGTGCGTGTATAGCACTGACCGATATGCCCTTCTGTCGCCCCGAACCGCTTTCGTGCCGCCGCCTCGTCTCGACAGACCACCACAACGGCTCGGCTTCCCATGTGCTTGCGTTGACACACCACACGCTCCACTCCCGTATTACGGTAGTAGGAGAACGCCCCGCTTGGATGCTCTAAGTAGAGTCCCTCGTTCGTGGTTTCGCACGGCGACATGGTAGGCGGCAGGTAGATAAGCCAACGCGGTTCCACAGCAAAACGGCTCATTACCTCTAGGGCAGCGGTGGCGTTTTCGGCAGGAATGGTTACGTTGCCACATAGGCACGTAGCCACGAACTTCTTATCCAGAATATCCTGTGCCGAGAGTAGTTCATCGTGTTGCCACTGCGCGGGTACTGCCCACTCCTCTGAGGTGTTTGGAATCAGAGGACGCAACGACTCGGCATACGTTTTCCGCGCAGGAACCTGAACGATTTCGCGTTCGGGGTAGCGCATCGCCGAAAGTTTTCCGCCGAAAACACAGCCCGTATCGAGGTTTATTGTGTTGTTTAGCCACTCCGCCTCTACAACGGGAGTATGCCCATACACTACCATCGCCGTTCCCCGATAGTCCATTGCCCAAGGATAGCGCACGGGTAGCCCATACTCGTCTACCTCCCCCGTCGTCTGACCATACAGGGCGAAAGAGCGCACCCGCCCCGAAGCCCGCCCCATATACGCTTCGGTCATCCCTGCATGAGCGACACAGAGTCGCCCCCCATCCAGCCATAGATGCGAGACCAACGAATCTGCAAACGTGATAAAGTCGCTCTTAAAACGTTCGCGTTCCGTCTCCTCTAGTGCCTCTATCTGTGCCATGCTCAGAGCGCGTCCGTGGTTTAAGTTTCCCTTACCGGTCTGTAGCAGCTCCATTAACTTGATGTCGTGGTTGCCCGGTACGCAGAGCGCATTTCCCGCTTTGGTCATTGCCATAACAAGGCGTACCACCTCTACGGTTTTTTCGCCCCTATCCACCAAGTCGCCCAAAAAGACGGCACGGCGACCCTCTGCATGAGACCAGACTCCCACATCGTTGGGCGCGTACCCCAGTAGTGTCAGCAAGTCCACCAGCTCGTCGTAACAGCCGTGAATATCTCCGATAATGTCGAAGGGAGGCTTTTCGGTACGCCTATCTGTCCAGAGCGGTGTTCGAGTCACTTCGCAAGCATCAAGGTTTTCGGGGCGCAAAACAAACACACTGCGGAAGCGTTCCCGTTTTAGGCTTTTCAGGGTGTCACGCAGTTGGCGTACCTGCCTATGCACCACGTGCGCCCCGAAATCGCGATTTTCGCGTCCCTTATTGCGCTCGATACAGACGTATTCCGGCACATTTATCACGATAGCAACCGCATGGCAGTCGTGCGCTTTTGCCAACGCCATGAGCCGCTTTCGTGCCTCCTCTTGTACGTTGGTTGCGTCGATAACCACGGTTTTGCGCCTACGCAAGCGCACTTCTGCTAGTGAGTACAGAGCCTCAAAAGCGTCGGTAGTCGCCGACTGGTCATTCTCGTTGTCGCTTACCCATGCCCGAAAAGCGTCGGAGGAGAGTACCTCTGTAGGTAGGAAGTGCTGGCTTGCGAAGGTAGATTTTCCGCTTCCACTCACTCCAACCAGTGCCACCACGCAGAAGTCGGGTATCTCAATCTGTAGTTTTGGTGTCTCTTGCTCCACTGCTCTTCTCCTCTCTTTCTGCATGGGAAACTTTATCAAAAATCGCCATCTGTGTAGGGCAACCCAAAGCCTCCTGCTCTGCCCCAATCCCTTGCCGCGTTACCTTGTACCCGTACTGTGTGCCTACGCGGTTTGTCCACTCCTCAAACTCTGCCCGTGTCCACTCAAAACGGTGGTCGCGGTGACGGAACTGCCCTGCCGGGAGGCTCTCCCAAAAGGAGTTATAGTCCGCATTTGGGGTAGTGATAACCACACGGCGGGGCAGAGCGTGTTCAAACACCACCCTCTCCAACGCCGCCAAACGAGGCGCGTCGATATGCTCTATCACCTCCAAAAGCAGAGCCACATCGAAGCCAGAGAAGCGCGCATCCCGATAGACCAAAGAGCCTTGTATCAGTTTTAGCCTCTGCCTTTCCGCCTCCGATGCCCCCTCTAGCCGCAGACGCTCTGCCGCCCGGTTTAGGGTGTGCACCGCCACATCTACCCCTACAATCTCCGTAAGGTATCGCTCTTTTACCAGTAGCCGCAAGAGGTTTCCCTCCCCACATCCAAGGTCGATAACACGGTGTGCTTGGGGTTGAAAACTGCGTACCGCCTCTAGTGCCGCCTGTAGCCGTGTCTCGTTCAGGCGCAAAGGAGTCTCTGCTTTCTGTTCTTGTGCTTCGTTTACGGTGTCTTGCTCGTCTTGGGTCTCTGCGCTCTCCTCTACTAGCGGAGCCAGTTTCTCCAGCGCACTCTGTACCATTCGCTTTCGGTACGTCAAGTAGCGTTGGGTAATTACGTTTCGTTCGGGGTGCTGTGCCAGCCAGCGTTCTCCTTTTTGCAGTAGTTTCTCTACCTCGTCTTCGGCGATGTAGTAGTGCTTGGTGTTGTCTAGCACGGGCAACAGCACGTAGAGGTGAGTCAGCAGGTCTTGCACCGTCAGCTCTCCTGAGAGAGTGACAGCAAACACCGTCGCCTCCCCCCAATCTGGAAAGCGATGGTTGAGCAGAAACCGCTCTACTTCGCAGGTGTACCCTAGCGGCTCGAACAGGCGGCGAATCATCTCCTCCCCTGCCCGACAACTGACGGCGGCAATATGTGCCGATAGCGAGAGTTTACGCTCTACCAGTTCGGGGCGCAGTTTGCAGTTTCCGTTCATCGCCGTCCGGAACGCATCTCCCAATGCGACGCTCAAAAAACTGGATGCAACATACGGGCGGTCATTTACATACTGCTCTAGGGTAAAACTACGCTGTTTACCACGCACCAGATTCACGGGGTCAACCTCTAGTAGCAGGGCGGCAGTACACTGCGCTTCCGTCGCTACGGGGTAGAACACACTCGTTTTTCCAAACCAGTGGTTATTTTCAAACACGTTATCGGGGTGCTTGTGTAGCAGGTAGCCCAAATCTGTCGCGTTTTCGCCTGTGTGGGTAATGCTCAAAATCAAGAGAGCTCCCTCCTTTCCGTCTCGCTATGCCAAGAGTTCCTGACAACTATTCTTCGTAGGGAGTTGCACTTCATGCTATAAACAGAGAGAATAGGATAAAACCTCTCTTTTAACCCAAAGCATACCAAGCAACTTGAGGTATGCTAGACTACCAGTTATCAAAAACAAGGAAGAGGTGTATGCCGGAACCGCCCCGAAAATTTAGCCGTACCGTTATCGCATTGGGGCTTGTCAGCCTCTTTACCGATATAGCCTCCGAGATGGTCTATACCCAGATGCCGATTTTTCTGAAGGAGGTGCTACACGCGCCTGTACTCGTTATCGGGTTGATAGAGGGGATAGCAGAGAGCGCGTCTAGTCTTCTGAAGGTGGTGTCGGGTTGGTTTTCGGATAGGTTGGGGCGGCGCAAACCTTTGGCGGCAGTGGGGTACGCTTTCGGCGCACTCTCCAAGCCGCTGATGGCGTTGGCAGGGGGTTGGCAGACGGTGCTAGGCTTGCGTGTTCTGGATAGGATAGGCAAAGGGCTACGCACCGCCCCTCGTGACGCACTCATCACCGAATCGACCCCTAAAGAGCATCGCGGGGCGGCTTTTGGGCTACACCGTACTATGGACACTACAGGGGCGGTGTTGGGACCTCTGCTGGGTTTGGGGTTTCTTAGCCTCTTTTCCGGCTCAACAGAAACGAAACTGCGGGGGCTGTTTGTGTTTGCAGGGGTGTTTGGGCTGGTAGCAACTCTCACGATTCTGCTTGCTGTCCCGAAAGAGACCACTCCTCCACCCTCCAACCCCAAACCACTTTCCAAAGAGAGTTTTTCTCTACTGCTACAGTGGCGCACTCTGCCCTCCACCTACCGACAGTTTTTGTGGATTGCCTTGCTCTTCAACATCGGGAATAGTAGCGATGCGTTTCTTATTTTGCGGGCGCAATCTTTGGGCTTTGCCCCCACCGAGTTGCTCTGGCTCTACGCGGCGTTTAATGTGGTGGAAGCGGTCTTTGGGATAGTCGCGGGAAGGCTCTCGGATAGGGCGGGAAGGCTTCCGCTCATTATTACGGGGTACTTTGTGTTTGCGTGCGTGTATGGGGGCATGGCGATTGCAGGGAATCGGGCTACAGTTGTGGGGCTGTTTTTGTTGTACGGGGTCTACTACACTCTAACGCAAGGGGTACAGAAGGCGTTTGTTGCCGACCTCGCCTCGCCAAACCAACGCGGAACGCAGATAGGGGCGTACCATACGGTTGTGGGGCTAGTGCTACTACCAGCGAGCCTAATTGCAGGGCAGTTATTCTCGCTAAACCCCTCCTACCCGTTCTACTTTGGCGGCGTTACCGCGCTACTCAGTACCCTACTGTTGTGGAGATACTCGCGGGTAGTGGCAGCCCAACAGCCCTAAAAGTTATCTCCAAACAGTCGGCGCGAAAGGTCGGTTTGTAGGAGGTTTTCGGGGTCGCACGTCTGTTTCCAACGCCGAAACTGTGCGATAGCCGCCTCCCCTAGATAGGCATGAGCGGTCTGCGAGTCGAGGGTGCTGTCTTTTGCAAAGTAGAAGCGTCCCCCTGCCGCTATCACAAGGCGGTTCAGCTCTTTGGCGAGTTCCCACACCCGCGCTCTGTTTTTGGCGGTGAGGGGAATATCCAGCGCAAACGAGTAGCCGTCTACCGCATGAGACATAAGAAAATCGTCCTTGCGGTGGCGTTTGAATACCCCCAAAAAGGGAACTATTCCCGCCTTCTGACAAGCCTCTATCTGCGCGGTAAAACAGGCTTCTGCGGTGGCTTCGGGAACAAAACTTTGATACTGAATCAGCCCCCCCGGTTTATAGACAAACTTCCAGTTCGGCACATAGTCCAATAAAAACGCGAAAGCGGCGTGTGCTTGGCGCACCGTTTTGTGGTTGCCGAGTGTGCTTCCTTGCGTGTACTTCGCCCAGTTGATAAGGCGCATCCCCCAGTTATTACTAAACGGTTTAATAAATCGCCACATCAGCGATTTAGGAATCACGCCAAAAAGCGTTTCGGGCAGTTCTTGCTTCGAGACGCGCAGGGTTTGGGCAGGAATGGGGTCTACGCCTTTGGGAAGATAGTCGGCTTGGTGTGCCAGTGACCGCCCCAGTGCCTTCCCCTTCGCAAAACAGTCTACCCACGCAACAAGATAGTCGGCGGTCTCCATTCGTGCCTCGAACTCCCGAAACAGAGTAGAGAGGTCTGGAGTAGCAAAAGCGTATACCGAGAGATGCCCCGAATAGACTTTTTTCAGTTGGAGCGTTATGCTTACAAAACAGCCCAACATTCCAAAGCCGCCTATCGCAGTGTGGAACAGTTCAGCGTTTTCGGTACGGCTACAGCGCAAAATATCGCCTTTTGGGGTGAGGAGTTCAAACTCTAGCACATGATTACCGATGGGACCCACACGGAAGTTGTTTTTGCCGTGTATGTTCATCCCCAACGCACCCCCTAACGAGACCACCATCGTACCCGACACCACCGGCGACCACCAACCATCTTCGATAACGTACTGCCACAGATTCCGAATAGTGACTCCCGGTTCTGCCTTAATAACACCTGTTTCGGGGTTCCATGCGAGGATACGGTTCATACGGGTAAGGTCGAGGCTGATGTTTTCGGCGAGGAGAGAGGCATCTCCATAACTGCACCCAGAGCCACGCAAAGCCACTCTACGCCCGTGCGTTCGCGCTATCTCAAAGACCTCTCTAATCCCCTCAATCGTGGTAGGACGATAGACAAACGCGCAGACGGAGGTGTTCATTCCCCACGCCCCCACGCGCTCTAGCCTATCCCACGAGAGGGGAAGTATTTTTGGGGAAGTGGTCTCTTGTTCGGAAGTAGGTGGGGTAAGCGGACGTACAGCCATTAAAATTTCAGTTTCTGAAAGACAAAGGAGGGGATATTGCGAATAATAAGAAATATCCACCGCCAAATACCGGGAACAAAAACGTTTTTCTTGCCGCTTTGAGAGGCGTTTATAATCTCACGGGCGGCGCGGTCTACAGGTATCAGCAAGGGAAGTTTGCCCAAGCCTTTGGTCATGGGGGTATCTACAGGTCCGGGCTTAACGGTAACAACCTTCACCCCATAACGTCCCACACGGTTGCGTAGTGCCTCTAGGTAGGTGTTTAGTGCCGCTTTCGAAGTGCAGTAGACGGGTTGGGGGTAACGCCCCCTCTCTCCTGCTACGGAGGAGATGCCGACAATGGTTCCCCCTTGGCTCTGCCCAAAGCGTTGTGCCGCCTCATTTAGCCACGCAATTGCGCCGAGTACGTTCACCTCTATCATCTTTCGGTCTTTCTCGAAGTTGTACTCGTTGGGCTGAACGCTCGGCATCACCCCTGCCGCGTAGATAATCGCGTCTAGCCCCCCAATATCGTGCGTTATCTGCTGAAAGAGGGCAGGAACCTGTGTGTAGTCGCCAACATCGTGCGGATAGGTAAAAACCTTTTTCTCTTGCGCGGTGTTTAGCGACTGAGCAATACGATTCAGCTCTTCGGCACGTCGGGCAACGAGAGCCACTTTACAACCTTGCACGACCAGTTGGCGGGCTATCTCCTCGCCCATACCCGAAGAAGCACCCACGACAATCGCTGTTTTCCACCTTGAAGGCATAACAAGACCCTATTCTATCCCGCTAAACATAGGGGTATTGTACCAGAAGGCACACGAAAACCACAAATTAGATAGGGACAAATGGGAACTATTAGGGTATCATTAAGGGATATTCTGGGTTAAAAAAGACCGAATGTAATAAGTGGGCTAAAAAGACCCACATAGTGCGCTCATTTTTGGGATTTTAAGGCAGGGACGGAGGATTTATGATGCAAAGGGTTTCAATTTTTGTAGATGGCGCGAATATGTATTATGCACAAAAGAAACTCGGTTGGTTCATCGACTTTCGGAAGGTTTTGCAGTTTTTTGGTCGCGACCAAGGGTGTGTTATCTCCGAAGCCTACTACTATACGGGCGCGGATATACAGGCAAAACATCGTGATAACGCCTTCCATGAATACTTGATGTACTCCGGCTATACCGTGCGTACCAAAGCCATAAAACAGATGGTAGACGATACTACGGGCGAAATTGTAGAGAAAGCCAACCTCGATATAGAGTTGGTAATAGATATGTTCAATACGGTACAACTCTTCGATACCTGTATCCTAATGAGCGGGGACAGCGACTTTGAACGCGCCCTCGAACTGGTACGAAGCAAGGGCAAAAAAATTGCGGTGGTAGCACACCCAGAGATGACCTCTAGGGAACTACGTAATGTAGCGGGACGCAACTTCTACGATGTACGCGAACTAGACAGAGCCATCGCTCGAAGTGACCGTACCCCCGAACTCAATACCCCCGACCCAACGGGAGACACCCTAGAGCAGTCTATTCCGACTATCGTGACCCCCGTTGCCTCTGCGCCCGTTGCTTGGCGTAGCGGAAGCGTGGAGCCGTTTACCTCTCAAAGAACCTACCGGTATTAATTAACCCACGAGGCGAAGATGTATGGCGGGGTTTTGTATCCGTGAAGCGCGACGCAGTGACCTAAATGCGATTGGCGAACTCTGGAGCGAACTAATGAGTCTGCACCATCGCCTCGATTCTCGTTTTCAGTACGCCCAACGCGACCAACAAGAGTATATCAAGCACACCTACCGCATGATGAAAGCCCGTGATGCCCGTGTACTGGTGGTAGAGGTAGAGGGAACCGGGCAGATAGTGGGCTACCTTATCGGGGAGTTACAGCCGCGTTCGTTGGGGGCAAGCAGGGGAGTGTACGGGTTTATATCCGATGTGTTTGTAAGCGCGAGTTGCCGCCGAAAAGGAGTGGGTAAAGCCCTCTTCTTAGAAATAAAGCACTGGTTTACTCTGCGGGGGGCGACCTCTCTCGGTCTCTATGCCTCCGTTGCCAACGCAGATTCTCAAGCCTTCTGGCAAGCGATGGGGCTACAGCCCTATCTTACCCTTATGCACCTCGATATGTAGCCTTTCCTCTGGTATCTCTCCTCTCCCACAAGAAAACCTTGCGTGAATACCGACGAGTCGGGGTATACTTATAACTCCTTACTCTGAGGCGAAACACGCCCAGAACTATCCAAATCTTAAAGGAGCGAATTTCAATGGCTTATGTCATTACGGAAGCCTGTATTGGCGTTAAAGATAAATCTTGTGTTGCGGTCTGCCCAGTAGACTGTATTCACGAGAACGTTGTCACCGACGAAAACGGTAACGACTACGATATGCTTTTTATCAATCCCGATGAGTGTATCGACTGCGGTCTGTGTGAGCCGGAGTGTCCTGTTACCGCGATTTTTGCGGATAGCGACGTTCCCAAACAGTACGAGCACTACATCAAGTTGGGTGCTTCTGCATTTAAGTAGGAAGTACCGCGTAGAGCCATGCGAATCTATACCCGCACGGGTGATTTGGGTGAAACCGGACTTTTCGGGGGGGAGCGCGTCTTTAAGGACGACCTGCGCGTAACGGCTTATGGAGAGGTGGACGAACTGAACGCCGCTCTCGGTATTGCCATTGCGCTCCAGTCGGATTCGGAGATAGACGCGCTCCTCCTCACGATTCAGCACGACCTCTTTACACTTGGCTCCGACCTTGCTACCCCTGAAGACGGCGATTTACAAAAAGGGCGCGTCTCCATTCAGAGGGTTCCCCCCGAAATGGCGACACGCCTTGAAACCGAAATAGACCGTTACGAAGCCACGCTTCCGCCTCTTACCCGCTTTGTACTGCCAGGGGGAACCCCGCTCTCCGCACACCTGCACTTTGCACGTACCGTATGCCGAAGGGCAGAGCGTGCCTGTGTCTCTTTGGCGCGTAACGAGGCAGAAGCGGGACACCCATCTCTCAACCCCAACGCCGTCCGCTACCTTAACCGCCTCTCCGACCTGCTTTTTGTGCTGGCAAGAGCGGCAAACGCAAGGCAGGGCGTTTCGGACATCCACTGGAACCCCTAACAGTCCCCTATTAGGATTTTAAGCGGCACGCTCTTCCAACGCCTCTAAGTCCATCGTCTGCATCATCTCCACAAAGAGGGGGGCAAGTTCGGGGTCGAACTGTGTCCCTGCATTACGCGCAATCTCCTTCAGAGCAACTTCGATTGCCATGCCCTTACGGTAGGGGCGGTCACTGGTCATGGCATCAAAGGTATCCGCGAGGGCTAGAATACGGGCTATCTTGGGAATAGCCGAGCCGACGAGTCTGTCGGGGTAGCCTTTGCCATCCCAGCGTTCGTGGTGGTGACGCACTCCCGGAAGCGTTGCGGCGAGTTGGGGTACTTTCTTCACTATCACCTCACCCAGTACGGGATGCGTCTCAATAACGGCTCGTTCGTCGTCTTCTAATCGACCTGCCTTGTTCAATATGCCGTCTGGCACGCCTATCTTTCCTACATCGTGTAGTGTACCCGTGGTGAAAACAAGGTCAATATCATCTTTAGGAAGGCTAAGGTACTCTGCCAAAGCCCTTGCGTAGTGTGCCACTCGTTGCGAGTGTCCTTGTGTATAGTGGTCTTTTGCATCTACCGCCGCCGCGAGTGCCTGAATGGTAGCAAGGCTGCCGTCTTTAATGTAGCGGTGCAGTTGATAGGGGTCGGTTGCACCGCCCTCGGTAGCCATGCTATCGAATCGACAGACCTGATTTCTCCCCAACTGCTTGGCACGAGATACCGCCAACTCTACTCCAAGTACCAACCCCTCCGCGTGTTGGGTATGAGAACCTAACTCCACACATCCCACACTCATAGAGAGGACTTGCCCCTTCTCCGACTGGAACGTTTTGGAGATAGCAACACGAAGCCTTTCTGCCAACTCCTCTGCACCCTCTATATTTTGATGCGGAATAAGGGCAACAAACTCCTCTCCTCCAAAACGGGCAAGGATAGCCACTTCCGGCAGGTTCTCCTCAAGAAGCGAGGCTACCCTCTTGAGGGTGTTATCCCCTTCGGTGTGTCCGTAGTAGCGATTGTACTCTTGGAAGTGGTCTAAATCGAACAAAAGGAGAGAGAGCGGCTCTTCCGATAGGGCGCACCGCAGTACCTCTTGCTCTAGCCGCTCTTGGAAGCGGCGGTGGTTATCTAAACCGGTAAGCAAATCGGTGTCGATTAAGCCTAACAAGTGTTCTTGGCTCTTTCGCAGAGAGACCGTCATCTGATTAAAGACTCGTTGCAAAAGCCCAATTTCGTCGGTACGCGTTACCTCTATGGTTTGGGGCCAATCGCCCTGACTTACCAAACGCGCCGCGCCAACCACCTCATCAAGCGGTTGCGTAACCCCCCGCGATACCGTTGCCCCAACCGCAAGTCCTAGTAGCAGTGCAACCGCTAAAATACCCCCCAAAATCTTTTGAAAGCATAGGTAGGGCGCAATCGCATCGCCATAAGAGCGAATAGTTACAAAACCAAGGTCGGATTTTAAAAGAGCGTTAGGGAAAGGTGCGTAGAGAGCAAGATAAGATTTACCCGTTATCTGTACCGAAAGAGGATAGCCTTGTGGCGTAGGAATGTGATTTGGTAGGACAAGAGAGCTTCCCATTACCTTACCACCGCTTACAAAAGCGATGTCGGTTCCAAGTGCTTTTTTGAGTTCATGGGCTAAA
>OMJJ01000290.1 GCA_900299305.1 bacterium
ATAGGTCTCCGGTTCGTGGTTGATTGCACACTCACTATACCGCAAACCTATCATGCACAAACTACACTAGCAACTTGAGTTTTCTAAGGATATAACACGCCCCATTTTTCACCGCATTTACTACGCTTCCCTGCTATAATGCGAGTAGAATACAAGGAATCCGTTCTCACTATGTCGAAATAGGGGAACAGTCATTCGTATCCCTTGTTGCAGGACACGCCGTTTCATGAATCTACCGACAGGTACGCTCACTTTTCTGTTTACCGATATAGAGGGAAGCACTCGCCTCTGGGAGAACCACCCGGATACCATGCGTGTCGCTTTGCAACGCCACGATGCCCTCATGCACCGGATAATTCGAGAGTGCGGGGGCGTAGTGTTTAAGGTGATAGGAGATGCTTTCTGTGCGGTCTTCCCGGTAGCAAAGGATGGACTTAACGCCTGCTTACAGTCCCAACTAGCAATTCTCAAAGAGCCATGGGCTACTCTACCCCCATAAAAGTAAGAATGGCTCTCCACACAGGAACGGTAGAGCAGAGAGACAACGACTACTTCGGTCCTCCCCTCAACCGTGTAGCAAGACTTCTTAGTCTGGGGCATGGCGGACAGGTACTGCTCTCGCACGTAACCCAAGAGCTTGTACGAGATGTATTACCCCCCGATGTCACCTTGCGCGACATGGGTATCCACCGTATGAAAGACCTCACTCGCGCCGAGCGGGTGTTTCAGATGGTACACCCTGCCCTACCTGCCGATTTCGCACCGCTCAAATCTCTGGATAACCCCGACTATCCCAACAACCTCCCGCAACCGACCACCTCCTTTGTAGGGCGCGAAAAGGAACTCAAAGAGGTTCACGACCTTCTACAGACCACGCGAGTTCTAACACTTACCGGGTTTGGCGGATGCGGAAAGTCTCGGCTTTCGCTACAGGTCGGCGCAGACGTGCTGGATTCCTATGCAGATGGGGTCTGGTTTATCGAGTTGGCTCCCATTACCGACTCCTCGATTGTTACCCACACCCTCGCCGCGGTGTTAAACATAAGGGAAGAGCCAGGTCGCCCACTCCTACAAACCATTCTCGCCTACCTAAAACCCAAGCATATGCTACTCGTAGTGGATAACTGCGAACACCTTATCACCGAATCGGCGAAAGTGGTTGCGACACTGGTACAGGCTTGCCCCAAGGTTCGGGTGCTTGCCTCTAGCCGCGAAGCGTTGGGAGTTTCGGGAGAGTTACTGTACCGTATGCCCCCCCTCTCTCACCCTAAACCCGACGAAAAACTGACGGCAGAGAGCCTTGCACAGTACGAGGCGGTTCGGCTCTTTATAGACCGTGCTACCTTCCACCAAGCACAGTTTAGGGTAACAGATGAGAATACCCCCGCCCTCGCGCAGTTGTGCCACCACCTAGACGGGATTCCCCTCGCTATCGAACTTGCGGCGGCACGGGTTCGGGCGATGTCGGTTGAGGAGTTAAACTCCCGTCTTGATAACCTTTTCCGCATCCTGACAGGCGGAGTTCGTACTGCCCTACCGCGCCAACAGACGCTTCGCGCTCTTATCGACTGGAGTTATGACCTCCTAAACGAGCAGGAGCGGCTGATGTGGCAACGCCTCTCTTTCTTTTCGGGTGGCTGGACACTAGAGGCGGCAGAGCAGGTCTGTTCGGGAGATATAATCGAAGACTGGGAGGTGCTAGACCTCCTCAGTTCACTGGTCGATAAGTCGATAGTTATTGCGGAGTCGCAACTAGGAGATACCCGTTACCGTCTCCTAGAGACCGTTCGGCAGTATGCACGCGACATTATGAAAGAGAGTGATTCGATAGAGATGCTACGCGCTCAACACAGAGACTACTATCTGCAACTCGCAGAATCCGCCGAGAGTGCCATTATGGGGCCCAAGCAGGCTGAATGGCTCAAGCGGCTAGACATAGAACACGATAACCTACGCCTTGCCCTCGAAACCTGCCTTAGCGATACCGAAGGTGCAGAGAACGCTATGCGCCTAGCGGGAGCGTTAGGACGCTTCTGGTGGAGGCGAGGCTACCTTCGTATGGGGCGCGACTACCTGAAAGCGGCTATCGCACATCAAGGCTCTACACAGCGTACCGCCGCCCGTGCCAAATCTCTGCACTGGGTGGGGGTCATGCACCACCGTCTGGGAGAGTACGACGACGCACGGGATACCCTAGAGATGGGCTTGCATATAGCCCGTGAAGTGGGTGAACACACCGAAGAGATGCTCTGCCTAAACACATTAGGGAATATGTCGGTCTTTCTTCGCGAACTCTCACAAGCAAGAGAGTACTATCGGCAAGCCCTAGAGGTCGTTCGCCGTTTAGGAGACCGCTATGGGGAAGCCATGATACTGGGAAACATGGGCAACCTAGCGTATGATGAAGAGGACTTTGGGGAGTCGAGTGTGCTGTATCGCCAAGCCATTAGCATCTTCCGCGAAACGGGGTCTCAGATTGGAGAGGCGGTCTACCTAGCGAATTTGGGACGGGTACAGTTGCGCTTGGGTGAACTGATGGACGCGAAAGACTACCTTACACAAGGGTTAAAAATCACCAGCCAACTACGGGACAGAGGGCAAATCGTTTTTGTGTTGTGGTCGTTCTCCCAACTAAACTACGAAGCGGAGAGCTACGAACGGGCGGCTCTGCTCTTGGGTGCTTCCGATAGCCTGCGCGACGAAATAGGCTCCACGCTCTCCTCCTCTGCCATAGAAGAGCATAATGTTCTTTTACAAGCCGTCCAGACCGCTCTGGGAGACGAGGCGTTCCAAGCGCACTACACACGAGGACGTACCCTAAACTGGGACGATGCGGTGGCGTATGCCCTCGAGGAGTAGGTTTCATAGGTAGCGATACCCTTTCTAACAAGGAGTACAGTAACTCCTCCCTCGCTTCAAGAAGGAAAAACACACCTCTATCGCGAATAGTAGTCTGTGTGAGCGTTGTCACTCATTTTGTGGAGCCGTTATGAACTCTGTGCGCCGAAACCCATCTGGTAAAGTAAATGCCCTCGTGCTGGTAGCAGTGGTAGGTGTGATAGGCGCAACTCTCCTCCTTACCCCTCGCTTTTGCAAAGACCCTACTACTCTTCCCATCGGACAGGCACAAGGCGAACCACAATCTATACACTGTATAGGCGGAGTGTGGTACTGGATCGAACAGCCAAAACAGGGTAAAGCAAGGTTGGTTCGCGGAGTAGTTGGCAACATCAGGGAACTGGCTACTGCGGAGGCTATTACCAGTATGGATGCCGATAGCACCAATATCGTATGGACAGAGCGTAGTCAGCAGGGATGGTCAGTGCAGGTTGCGAACCTAGACGGATCTGGTAGCAACGACTTGTGGAGCGGAAAGGAGGAGCCACTAGGCGCAAAGATAGCACAAGGACGTGCCTACTGGCTACAAAAGACTCCCGCCCCGCTCAAGACCGACCTCCCCTTTCCTGCTCTTCAGCCCACCCTACAAGTGGTATCTGCACCACTCAGTGGGGGAACTCCGGAGTTAGGAGTTACCGTCCCAGAAGCAGAAACAGGGAGAGTACTCGGTCTACACGATAACACACTCTACTTACTCGCGCACCGCAAAACCCGCCCCGGTAGCACTACTCTCTATCGTATAGATACCCAAACCAAAGCCGTTGAACGAGTGGCAGGAACCTCTCAGAACCTCTCTGCTCTACTCACCAAAGAGGGCATCCTATACTGGATGACTCCTAGCAAAGAGACCATCTCCCCCCAACCCGCCGTCCACGTCTATCGGCTAAACAAGGAAGGGAAGCCCGAATCGCTCTCCGACTGGCTCCCTATAGGCGGGCAGATCTACGAGACGAACCGCGGCATTGTGTATGTAGACCGCGATTATCCGACGAATATGTGGGCAGTTGGGGCAGAAGATGCCTTTCCCGAACTGATTCCTACTCCCAAAGACTATAATCCTGTCGCAGTAGGAGAAGGGCTAGTGCTACTTGGCACAAACGCCTCTCAACGCGCCAAACCCGCCCTGCGCCAGATACCTCTGCCATGAAAAAACGCCCCAACCAACAAGTTAGCCCCAAAATCGCGGCAGGTTTAATCATCGTCACTCTCATCATTATCCAAGTGGTGTGGTGGAAAGGCTTAATCGTCCGTGAGAAGCCAGGTCCCATGCGCGGGGGAGGCGGGGGAGGCGGGGGAGGTCCTGCCGCGGTACTGCTCTTAGGGAATGAGGCGATACGGGTAGAGACATTCGCAGGAGCAACCGAGCCGGGCGATTCGGACGGCGCAGGTTACAAAGCCAGATTCGATAGCCCTACCGGACTCGCGCTCGATTCGCAGGGGAACCTCTATGTTGCCGATAGCCGCAACCACAAAATCAAACGTATTACCCCGCAAGGCAAAACCACCACACTCGCAGGTAGCGGCATAGGCTACGCAGACGGCTCTGCCCAAACCGCAAAGTTCAACCTCCCTAGCGGAGTAGCAGTAACCCCCGACGGTACGGTTTTTGTCGCCGATTCGGGTAACAACCGCATTCGGAAGATAAAAGACGGACAGGTAACGACCTTAGCAGGTAGCACCGCGGGGTTGATGGATGGAGTAGGAGAAAAGGCACAGTTTCGCACTCCGTGCGGCATCAGCTATTCGCCTACCACCAAACTGCTCTATGTAAGCGATACGATGAACAGGCAAGTACGTACCCTCGACCTAACGGGCAAAGTAAGCGGAGGCTGGCAGACCACCACGCACCCAACGGGGGTACTTGCAGGAAGCCAAATCGTGACCGCAGTACCCGACAGCGGCTTGATAGTACAGGGTGGAACCACTCTCTCGAATATCCCTATCGACACGCAAGGGAAAGAGACCAAGCAGAGTGACTTTCTCATTTCGCACCCCGTTGCGCTCTGTTCGGCAACAGACGGGTGGTTCGTTACCGATAGCGTCCACCATGCGGTCTTCTTTGTAAAGAGTGGTAAAGCCGAAGTCGTCGCGGGGCAGTGCAAAGCCGGAGGTGTTGTGGACGGCTGGCATGACGGTAAGGGAAACCACTGTACCTTTGGCTCTCTTAGCGGCGTGGTATGGGATGGTAAAAGCCGCGTCTATGTGAGCGATACCAGTAACAACATGATACGATTTTTGGAGTTCAAATCACAGTAGTCTGGAAGAAGTGAGGCAATACGGTGAACGTAGAGATTGAGAACCTAAGTAAAGAGTATGAGGGCGGAGTGACCGGGCTGTACGAGACCAACCTGACGATAGAGGAGGGCGTTTGCGCTCTGCTAGGTCCGAACGGCGCGGGGAAAAGTACCCTCATGTCGATTATCGCTACCCTCCAAGAGCCGACTACCGGGACGGTGCGCGTGGGCGGTTTCGATGTCCGAAAACAGAAGCAAGAGGTACGCTCTCTACTCGGCTACCTTCCTCAAGATTTTGGGCTATACCCCTCGCTTACCGTCTACGAGACCCTCGACTATATGGGGATTCTCTACAATATCCAAGACCCCAAAGAGCGCAAAAGCCGCATAGAGGCGGCGATGGAGAAGGTAAACCTTACCAACCTTGTAAACCGCCCCATCGGACACCTCTCTGGGGGGATGCGCCAACGTGTAGGGCTGGCACAAGCCTTTCTAAATCGCCCCAAACTCCTTATCGTAGACGAACCTACCGGCGGACTAGACCCCGAAGAGCGTATTCGTGTGCGCTCTCTGCTCGCGGAGTTGGGGGGAACAGGGGTTATTCTGCTCTCTACGCACCTTATCGAAGACGTAGAAGCCGTTGCCGACAAAGTTACGGTGCTACACAAGGGGCGCGTTCGGTTTTTGGGAACCATTAGCGAGATGCTAGACACCATTCGCGATAAGGTTTGGCAGATTAACCTAACCCCTGCCGAGCTACAAGGGTTTCGGGGCAAATATCTGGAGACAGGGCTTTTGAGAGACGGGGCAAACATCCGTCTACGTGTCGTTACCGAAGAGCGACCTAGCCCCAACGCCCTCAGTGTAGAACCCACCCTCGAAGATGCCTACATTCGCTTTATGCGTGAGGGAACCCATGAATCCGCCTAACGCACTTATCACTCCCCAACACAAATCCCCTCTCCCCTTCATGGCTTGGACAGAGTTCAAGATGGGGATTCGTACTGGTCAGTTCCGCTTTCTTGTGGTGCTTCTGCTTCTGCTTGGTTGGTCGGTGGGTGGTGCTGTGGGACGAGGGGTTGCCACCTCCGCTTACGCGGCAGGAGAGACGGCTTGCCGCTATCTTGGTGTGATGGTCGCGGTATGGATTGCACTGGGAGCCGTGCGCGATACCCAAATGCGAACCGAGGTCGTTATCTTTACCAAGCCGCAACCGATGGAGCGCATCGCCCTTGCCCGTTTTGTGGGCTATTTTGGACAGATACTCTGCTTTATTACCGCTCTCTTTTTGGGGGCGATACTCGGTAGGCTTGCGACGGGGTTGGGATTACTTGGTTTTACGGCTTACGGCTTCCAGTTCGTTCGTGCTGTGGCAACGCTCTTCTTTGTGGCGAGTGCCAGCTACTGCCTCGCCTCACTTGCCGATAGCGTTATCGCGGGGTGTATTGTCGCGCTGTACTGGGTGGTTGCGATGGGCGGCAAGGAGTTTTTGGCGAAAATCTACTTTGTCTGGTACTCGCAAAACCTTATCGCTTATACTCTTTTGGGCTTGGCGTTGCTCTGTTTTAACCTGTGGTTCTACCGCAAACGTTGGCGCGGCGAATCCAAAGTATCACCCGTTATCAAACTGCTTGCCCCCACCCTGCTCGTGCTAGGTGGGTATGCGGTATGGGTGGTACTTCGCGACGGACACGACCCCATGATACGCCAAACTTACGCCCTTACCCGTATCGAGTCGCAAAACATAGTAGAGGGCGAACTCACACCTGGCTTTCTGCTTCCCGATAGTAACGGTAAGCCCTACTCGTTAGCAAATGCAGAAGGAAAGATACTGATTATCGCCCTCTGGTCTCCACAAGACCCCGAATCGACGCTACTGCTCTCCCGCCTTGAAGAGATATACCAAAAGTACAAATCGCAGGGGGTGCTACCTGTCGCTATCTGTGTAAGCGAAGATGGAGGGGTAGCGCGTACCTTTGCACAGGGCGAGGCTCTCTCCTATCCGGTGGTATACGACTGGGGAACGCACAACGCCGCCCGTCAAGCCGAGATGTCGCCGCTCTGCTCTGCCTACCGTGCCGAGCGACTCCCTTACGTGGTCGTCACAGACAGAAGACACCGCGTTACGAACATGCTACCTCCCCCCGCCGGCTACGAAGGCACAGAGTTGCAAGAACAACTGGAGTTACGCCTCTCGGAAGAGCCGGAGTAGATGAGCCACATGATGATGACGCACACTCTACATCCTAACAAGCCTAACACACTAAACAGACTGCGAAACGCAACCTCCACTCTTTTGCGACTAAGCATTGGTTTAATTCTCAGTTTGGCACTCTATTGGGGGGAGATGGAGATAAAGGGTCGCTACTCCCATCCTCTCTTCTATATAAACAAACTAGAACTGCGAAACGCCCTCCCCAAAGGAATGTCCCTTGAAGATGTGGCGAAGCGGCTTGGATACTCCGTCACAGAGTTGCAAGAGCATCCTCTTCCCCTTTATGATAGGGATGGGTGGCTCGTGATTCCAGAACGTCCCTCACTTTTAAGCAACAAAGTGGTTATTACGTTTGACAATAACGATAAGTTGATAGAGTGTACTTGCTACTACTAAAGGAGTAGCCCTCACTCCCTACACAATCCAACCACATCGTGTTATAATAGGGTATAAGCAACGCCAACGGATAAGGAATCTTAATGCTGTTCCGAACTTCCACCCCAAATCGTGTCGTCGTAAACAGTGAAGGACAAACAACGATGACAACACAGACACTTCACTATACAGAGAACGCACCATCGTCCCAAGAGACGATGCCTCTTATCGACCTACAAGGACGACGAGAGGAACGAGCGTACCTAGACCGCTGTGCATTGGGGGACGAAAAGGCAATCCGTTGGATAATGAACCGCTATCGAGACCGCGTGGTGCGCCTTGCGAGTCATGTTCTGCATAACCCCAAAGATGCCGAAGATGTGGCTCAGGAGGCGTTCGTAAAAGCCTTTCGATTGGTCGGGCAGTTTCGAGGAGAGTCGGGCTTCTATGCGTGGCTCTACCGCATTGTAATCAATATCTGCCTCGACAGAATGCGCCGCAAATACTCCACCGCAGAGACCTCTTTAGAGGCGACCTGCCTTCCCACCATCTGCGCGAACTCGCCTGATTTAGACAAACGCCTTGCCGTAGAACAGATTCTAAACACCCTCTCTCCTCCCATGCGTGCCGCGCTCGTGCTACGCGAAGTGGAGGGGCTAGACTATCACGAAATATCAGAGGTGTTGGGGATTCCGCTAGGAACCGTTCGCTCTCGGCTCAACACAGCCCGCGACCAGTTCCGCAAACGCTGGATCGCCGCCCAAAAGGAGGCGGAAGATGTTTGACCGCTGTCGTCATTGGCGACATAAACTCACACTCTATACGGATGATTTGCTACCCGAATCACAAATCACCGCCCTCGAACTCCACCTTGCCCACTGTAGCGCGTGCCGCGCCTCCTCCGAAGCCGATGCCGCTCTGCGAGATGCACTTCGATTCCATAAAGGTATACCCAGTTCCCTCGAAAAGCGCGAATTCGAGGAGCGCGTTCTCAAAAGACTGCGCTTACCCCTACCTGCTTATCGTGGGTCATGGCTGTCACGTCTGCGCGGCAGTATGCCTTTCCTTAATCAGATGATTAGCGGGGCGGTTTTTACTACCGCTCTGGCGGGACTATGCCTGTTCGTCAACCTACACTCCTCGTTCCCCAAAACCGAGAGTAAGAAGGTAACGGGGTTAGCACAGGTAAAATCGACCCCGCCCGTACCGCTCTCTAGCCTGTTGCAGACCCCTAACCCCCGCGCCGCAATGCTCTGGACTGCCCCCAACCCCTCCGAAAAATCGGAGCAGAAGAGCAAAGCCAAGTGGAACCGAAGCGGGTCGCCGCATAGCGCAACCGATACCCCCAAACGTGGTATCTCTTAACAAAGAGCGAGGGTAGTATGTCCGAATCCGCTTCGGAATCGCCTTCGCCCGAACCCAACGATTTCGAGCGGGCGGTTCTTGCCAACCTGCAAAAAAGTGCGCCTCCACCCCCTCCCCCTCCTGCGGGTATGGGATGGATTTTTGGGGGACTGGCGGGACTCTTTATCGCGCTCTGGCTGTTCCCTGCCGCCCGAAATACCTTCACCTCACAGTTTCAGTTTGCCCTTATCGCCGACAACCTCCCTTGGCTACGCGCCCTCGATTCCCGCCGTCAAGAGCGTGAAGTCTCGCGTTTAGATGCCGTTGCCTCCCGCCTCCCCGACGACTATCTCCTACAGGTAGGACGCGCCACCATTTTGGCAGATGTCAGTCTGCGCCGCTCTCAAAACCCCAATACGCCCACCAAACCCCTCCCCTCCCAAGAGGATGATAAAACCCTGTTACGCTTGGGAATACTGGCGAAAGCGTTCCCGCTAAGTGAAGGGGCTTATGCCCACTTGACCCGCTACATGATGGTGGAGCGGGTACGCATCAAACGCGCCGAGATTTCTAATCGACCCGAAACGCGCACCGAACACTGTGCGCCCCGTGACTTTCATTTTATGGAGTGGGCAATTCGTAACGGAGAGATTTGTGACCCCGATAACGCCTTCTGGTCGGCGATGCTTGCCGTTGCGTGTTTCGCAAGTGGGCGTGATGAAGAGGCGATTACTGCCCTTGATAAAGCCTCTCGGAAACCCAAGTGGGATGCGTTTCTCTATGAAGAGGTACTAGGACAGTGGAGGCTCTACTCGGCAGCGTATGGCGACAAAGGCGCGGCACAAAAGATAGCCCCTCTCTCGTTATTGGCGTTTCCGCACCTACAAGAGTTAAGGCAGATGGCTTACCTTGTGTCGTGGTACGCCGACCAAGAGGTAAAAAAGGGGAATATCGAGAGGGCGTTACGTATTCGGAGACAACTCGCGTGGCTAGGGATACTCTTGCGGGACGCGGCACAGTGGGCGTATGAGGCACTGTACGGAACCGACCTGCTCTTTATCGCGACCACAGACCGTTCCCCGAACAACAAAACCAGCATGATACAGGAGATAGGGCAGTGGGAGCAACAGAGCAGAGGGTATCACGACCTCCTCAAACAAGCCAACCGTGTCGGAGACACCACCTATTTTCGTAACGAAGCCGTTACTTCCTGCCAACTCCGTCAGCGTGTGGAGCAGGCACGAACCTACAGTTCTGGGCTACCGCCGGGAATACCGCTTCGCCCCCTCTTCGGCAGTTGGATGCTGGGAGTATGCCTCCTCCAACAGACGCTCTCCCTCATGACCCTCGCGCTTATAGGTTGGCGTTGGCGCGTATGGCTACTCTCAGCACAACACCCTTTGCACCGCTTCATATTGGTATTAGGTTTTTTGGTTCCGCTACTCCTGATAACAGGAACCACCACCGCCTTCGTCTTTGTAGAGCCGAACGCGCAACTGGGGCTATTTGAGTTACTGGGCGTTCTACTGCTAGCAACTACCCTCTTTCAAGGGCGATGGAGGCGTAAGGAGGAGAGTGTTGAGTGGGAGTTTGCAGAGCAGTGGGTACGTGCCGAAATCCGTTGGAAGCGCGGAACCACCTTTCAAATGGCACTATTGCTACTGATACCTTTAGGAGTACTGCTAGTCACCGCGCACGACGCTCTCAGCGACCTACACCCGATTGCGGTCATTCTTACCAGTGTGATGGAGTACTCGCGAAGCATTACCCCGTTATACGCGCTCTACCTCACCCTGCTCTTTTATGGGCTACCGCTCATGCTGTTGTTTTGGGCAGGGCTATGGGCAGTTTGGCGCAAACAGTCCCCTATCGCAACCCTGCTCACCGCGCTACAACGCCTTGTACTGCCACTATCGAGTGTACTACTGCTAACCTACCTCCTCCTCATGAACTACACCTTGAACGTAGACGCAAGCGCGACCCACGCTATTAACGAGGCGGCAGAACACGACCTACACTGGGTACTAACGCATAGCGGAACCCCAACTGAGCCAGAGGGCGAAGAGTAGAACTTCTCTCTTATACCAGTAACTTCTCCAAACCAACCACAAGCCCCTCCAGAGCGCGAACCTTGCGAACACTTAGCACCACTCCAGGCATAAACGAACGCCTGTCTAAAGAGTCGTGGCGAATGGTAAGCGTCTGCCCTAATCCCCCAAAGAGTACCTCTTGACTTGCCACAAATCCCTGCAAGCGAACACTATGTACTGGAATATCGCCAAAAGTTGCACCTCTTGCCCCCGCTATCTTCTCTACGGTGTTGGTGGGTAGAGGAGTTGGGGCTTGGGTACGCGCCTCCACAATTTTCTGCGCGGTAAGCAGAGCCGTCCCCGAAGGCGAGTCGAGTTTCTTTTCGTGGTGTAGTTCGATAATCTCCACATCGGGCATATATTTTGCCGCCTGTGCCGCGAACTCCATCATCAGCACCGCCCCAATCGCGAAGTTCGGCGCAACAAACGCCCCTATACCCTTCTCTTTGGCAAGCGCGTCGATACGTTCCAACTGTTCGGAAGAGAGTCCGGTAGTTCCCACTACAGGCGATACTCCGTTCGCAAGGGCAATTTGGAGGTTCTTAAAAACGCTATCGGGCAAGGTAAAATCGACCAGAACATCTACCTCTATCAACTTGAGGGCAGATTCTAGGTCTTCGATAATGGGAACGTTTGCTCTGGGACAACCTACCAACTCACCCGCATCTGCCCCCACGTTTTGATGGTCTATAGCGAGTGCCAACGACATCCCTTCTGCCTCCAGCACTGCCCTCACCACTTCGCGCCCCATACGCCCTGCCGCACCCGCTACTGCGACCCTAATCAGCGGCTCTGTGGTTTCAGAAGGGGCTATCACCTCTTCGGATTTGCGCTTGGCGGCACGTTTAGCAGGAACTGGGGTCGGCTCTGGAATAGGCGGCTCTTCGATAGCCTCTACCTCTGGATTCCAGCCTGTAGGGGCAAGAAAGAGCGCGGCGACCAGTTTGTAACAGCGGTTCTCCCCTGCCACCTCCGAGAGTAGCGGCTCTGAAAGGCTTATGGTGAGGAGAGGAGTATCAAAAGGAGAGATGCCAAAATCGTCTAGCGTGTAGATACCGATTTCTTGCGATTTTAGGCGCGGCTCCCACTCCAAATCGGTAATAGCGAGGTTGTAGTCGGCTCCCCCTAGTTCAAACAGCACCCTCACCTGCTTCTCGCCGTTCTTACGCGCTTTCACATGAAAGTGCAGGTTTTCGGGCTGAACTAGAGCTAAAGACGATTCTGTAATGCTCCCATGCGCCGAAGCGGGGTAGAGAATACGGTCTTCGGCATTACCCAGCAGTTCCGGTCCGTATGTGAGGTTCGCTTTTAAGCAGGCAATATGCTCTTTTGTTAGGGTTCGAGTAGAGAGTTCCCACGTGTCGGGGCGAATCTGCCAATCTTCGGGGTGATGAGGTTGAGGGCGTGGCTTATCGAAGGGAATACGGATAACGTCGAGTAACTGCGCCTCCGAATCGTCGGTAAGGGTGTAGTGACGCTCTTGCAGAATACCCTCTGGTAAAATGGAGACGGGGCGCATCCAGCCGTTACCATCGGTTCGCAAGCCGGCAATACACCGACCAGAGTGTTTGCGTGAGTTCGCAAGGCAGATAATTTCGATTATAGGCATAACAGCAACCTCCTCAAAGATGACGTATCTCTAAGCCCCCCCAATGCTCTTGCAGGTACTCTAGCACCAGTCGGCGGTGACAGTTTTCGGGTGTGGCTTCGCTACAGAGCAGAACGGTGGGGGTCTCGAAGTCGGCAGGAGAGAGGTATTTTTCGATTTCACGCTCCTCCATCAGTTGCCGAAAGAGACGCTCATACTCCTCCCAACTCCCCTTACTTTTCTTGTAGGCATCTAAAATCTCGGCAGAGGGAGCGAGTAGGGGCTCATGTACGTACTCCATGCCGCAGATTTCCCGCAAAAAGTAGCACAAATCGTCCCGCTTACTAAACCCCGCAAGTTGAGAGACATTTCTCAAGCGGACATCCATTAGTCGGCGCACCTTCGCCTTTTTTAGCCGCTCGAAAAACTCTTGGGCGGATTTTTCGGTAAAACCGATTGTGTAGACCTCCACGCTTGAACCTCTTCCTGTTGAAATAGCGACTGCTGACCTTGCGGGTTACGGGTTCGCGCCTCCGCTTCACTCAGTTCTTGCTCTGTCTGCACGGCTCCACTCGCCCGAATATGGCGTATCTCCCACCCCTCCAAGTCCAAAACCTTACCCACCAGTAGCCTACGATGACAGTGCGAAGGATGCTCTTCACTACAGAGAATGGCTACTCGTTGGGAGGCACACAGAGCCGTAAGTTGAGAGATACCCTCGCGAAAGCGTGCGGATTCTGCAACCTTATCGTAACGCACATGACCTTCTGAGTCGTAGAACTCGGTTTCGGGTGGTCTGCCCCCCAACTCTTGCCCTAGAAAGCGATAAGCAACCCCCTTGGCAGTAAGCGCAGTTTCCAGCTCACGCGGGTTGAAGTGAGGCACGTAGCGAGAGTAGGGCTGAGAGCGCGTATCGACCACCACTTCTACCTCTTGCGACTGGACGAGTTCCAGAAACCGCTCTAGGGAGTGGTTGGAGTGTCCGAGTGTGTAGAGAACGAGAGGTGAGGACATGGCGATATGTAACTAAGAGCGCGGAAACGCCCCGATAGCGGTGAGAGTTTGTGCCTCTGGTGAGAGTACTTTATTTGCTACGTTCCCGATGTCATCGTGGCTAATGGAGTTGTAACGCTCTAGCACCTCCGAAATAGGAATGACGCGGTTGAAGGCGAGTAGCGAGTCGGCATAGCGGCTCATACGCGAGTTCATCCCCTCTAAGCCTAGCACCAAAGCCCCTCGAATCTGCGTTTTTGCTTTGCTCAGCTCGTCTTCTGTAAGCCCATTTTTCCGCACATTCTCAAACTCGGCAAGGGTGAGGTCGAGTACTTGCTGATAGGTCTGCGGACTGGTTCCGCCATAGACACAGAAGTGCCCGGTATCTAGGTAGACACGGGTGTAAGAGCCTATTGAGTAGGCGAGTCCGCGCTTCTCCCGTATCTCCTGAAAGAGCCGAGAACTCATGTTACCGCCTAGTACATTGTTCAGAATAGAGAGGGCAAACCGCTCGTTCTCCTGCTTGTTATAGCCGTTGGTTCCTAAGCAGAAATGCACCTGCTCGGTATCGCGTTTGGAGAGTTTTTTGCTCTTTCCACTGGCTTTTGCGGGTTTCAGGATGCGCTTGGGGGCGGTTCCAGTCATATCTCCAAGGGTCTTTTCTGCAAGCCGAACCAGTTGCGAGTGCTCTAAATTCCCCGCCGCCGATACTACGATTCGCTCCGGAGTGTAGAGAGTTTTCATGTAGTCCAGAATGGCTTCGCGGGTTATTGCTGATACCGTTTTCTCAGTTCCGATGATGGGTTTCCCAAGTGGGTGCGTATTCCAAAGCACCTGCTCAAAGAGGTCGTGAACCTGCTCTTCGGGGGTGTCCTCGTACATCTTAATCTCTTCGATAACGACACGCTTTTCACGCTCCATCTCTTCGGGATCGTGGACGGAGTTACGGAACATATCGGTAAGAATGTCCATGGAGAGTTCGAGGTCTTCGGAGAGTACCCGTGTTTCGTAGCAGGTCGTCTCCTTACCCGTAAAGGCGTTGAGGTGTCCTCCCCGTGCCTCAATGGTGTCGGCTATCTCCCATGCGGTACGCTTTTGCGTTCCCTTAAAGAGCATATGTTCGATAAAGTGAGAGATGCCGCGAATGGCAGGGGCTTCGTCGCGGGAACCCGTGCCAACCCACAGCCCTAATGATATAGACTGAACATGGGGTACGGTTTCGGAGATGATGCGAACGCCGTTGGGAAGGGTGGTGATGTCGATGTTTTCAGATGTCTGTTTGGTCATAGTTGAGGAATATGATACCTCAAAATCGGGCTAGCAAAAACGTAATTCACAAGCTTTTGGGTAAAGTAGAAACGAAATTGTAACTAGGTAAACCCTATTTGTCTATTTTTTTGCGAAAATTATCTACTATTCCTAACCACTGACTACGAGGATAGCGGGTTGCAAAGGCAAGCGCGAACACCCGCGCCTCCTCGTGACGGTTGAGGCGTTCTGTGTAGAGTTGTATCACCTTGACCATTGCCGGCTCTGCCTCTGGAACATTGGGGAACTTGGTCATTACCCAGCGAAGTACCTCTCCTGCCTGTTCGTACTGCCCCAACTCCTCTAAAGCACTACCCAGTGTAAAAAGATGCTGTGCCGACAGGAAAATACCTTTCTCTTTATGCTCCGTCTCGCGTATACCTGCGGCAAACATCTCTCCACAGATTTTGGCGGCGTGTTCGCGTTTGCCTTGTTGTAGGCTGAGTTGAATGGCTTGCAGAAACCAGATACTCGCCTGTTCGGTATCCCCTAATAACGCCCATGCTTTCGCGAGTTCCTTCATAGCAGAGGTGTTATTTGGCTCTCTGGAAAGTAGAAGTTCCCAGCGTTTAATAGCCGCACCGGGCAGACTGGTGTTCATGGCACGCTCTGCGTCGTCAGTAAGGTAAGCACTGCGCCCTTGAGTGTCTAGTTTGAGCAGATACGCCATACCCAATCCAAACACGAATCCGCCGATATGCGCCCAGTTTGCAACTCCACTCGCTGTCGCGCCGCTTACAAGGTGGTAAATAGCACTCCCTATCTCCCACGCCAAAAACAGCCCAACCACTGTAACGACATGGGGACGAAATGGCAAGCCCACAAAGTTGAGCCGAGAACGGTAGTAGCGCACTGCAAACAGTCCTACCAGAGCCGCACACCCCGCAGAAGCCCCTACAATCGAATTGGTATCCGAGTTTAGGATGGTGGCGCATACCAGCCACTGCAAGAAGCCTCCTACCACACTACCCGCTAAAAACAGGGCAAAGTATTTTGTTTTTCCTACCGCCGCCTCTACTGCCGACCCAAACACCCATAGGTAGAAGCAGTTCCCTAGTAGATGTCCAAATCCATCATGAAAAAAAGGGTAAGTGAATAGGGTAATGGGCTGAAATCGATTGGGAGCAATGCCGTATCGGTATAGGAGTTGTGACCCTGCCCATGTAAAGCGCAGTTTATCGTTCTCCATCACCAGCACCGTACCGATAAATAGAACCAAAATAAGCAGAGCCGTCATAACGGGGCGGCGGCGGTTGGGAATAAAATCACTGGCATAGGGTAGTAGCATACAACACTCTCCTCTGGTGAGGGCTAATGCGCTCTACTTCGCAGGAAGTTCGTCGGTGGGAGGTTCGGAACGGTGACGGCTAAAGAGAGGGACAGGTGTCCCTTGCAGTGCGCTAAAGTAGAGGTTTATACCCTTGTTGGAGATAAGCGACCCCGCTACGCTCATTATAACAAGGTAGGCGATGCGGAACACGAGCCACGTCAGTTGTGTTCCTACTTTGGCAAGAGGGGGGTCGCTTTTGGGGTTGCCGGTAAAGTTTAGCCCAAGCGCATCAGCGGGGGGAGTATTAAACAGCCGATAGGCAGTCCAGAACACTAAACAAAGTAGCCCAACTCCCAACAGAAACACCAACATCCCTATAATTCGGGCGGGGGTGTCTCGATGTGGAATCGGTGTCATCTTAGTTTCCTGAACTGCCTACCGCTTAGTGTAGGAGAATGTTGGACGCAGGGGCAACGATGTTCTGCGCGATAACGGGGGCAAGCCCCAAGACCAACGAGAGTACCGCAGTTATCACTACTGCGATGGATACACCGCTCTGCTCTACGGCGCGGTCAGAGACCGTTTCGTTGTCCGGTTCCATGAAGCACATCATCCAGACTACACGCAGGTAGTAGTAGATGGAGATGATACTCGCGATTCCCAAACAGATTGCCAACGGAGCAAGCCCTGACTGAAGCAGTACGTTGAAAATCATCAACTTACCCATAAAGCCCATAGTCGGAGGGATACCACCGAGAGAGAGCATAAAGATAAGCATGACATAAGCACCAAACGGGTCGCGCTTTACCAACCCTTTTAGGTCGTTCAGTGTTTGGCAGTCACGTCCCCGTTTCGAGAGCCATATCAGCACTCCAAACGAGCCAATCGTCATAAGGGTATACGCGAATAGGTAGAACATGGTCGCGTGTATGGCGAGGTCGCGGAACTTGCCGGCTTGCACCCCTACCGCTACCACTGCCGCTAAGATATAACCCGCGTGTGCTACCGACGAGTAGGCGAGCATTCGCTTCACGTTGTCTTGCGTTACTGCGAGGATGTTCCCGCCGAATATCGTGAGTACGGCAATCACTTGGAGCGTGTTAAGCCATACCACCGAGATAGGTGCGAACGCACTACAGATTCGCAAGATAACCGTAAAAATGGCGATTTTGGTAAGAGCTGCCATGTATGCTGTTACGGAGGTGGGCGCACCCTGATATACGTCGGGAGCCCACATATGGAAGGGAACGAGTGCGGCTTTGAAGGCGAAGCCCACAAAGAGAAGCGCAAGCCCAATCCCTAGCATCACCGAGACGCTCATCAGTCCGCCGTTTGCCAAGCCCGTCGCGATTTCTGCGAGGTTGGTGGTGGGTTGTCCATCATGCGCCAGCCCCATACTTCCGCCGTACACCATCGCGATTCCATAGAGCAGAAACCCCGCCGCAAACGCACCGAGCAAGAAGTACTTAAGAGCCGCCTCTTCGCTCTTCTCTTCGGTACGGGCGAAACCTGCTAGTACATAGAGCGCAACGGAGAGGGTCTCTATAGCGACAAACAGCGTAATCAGTTCGTTGGCACTCACCATCAGCATTCCGCCGAACAGCGAGAACAGGATAAGGACGTAGTACTCTCCGTGTTGAAGTTTTTTGTTCTCCAGATAGGTCATGGAGAGCAGTATCGAGAATATCGCCGTGAGACCGAGTAGGAGTATCCCCACCCGCGAGAAGGGGTCATCGACTATCGCACCGTTAAAAGCGGTTGCCGCCTCTTTCCCGATGTGGGTCTGATTGAAGAACAGGGCTATCAATAGACCGACGATACTGACACTAGGGTTGAGGGCTTTTCCGTTGCTACGCCATGCGGGTACGCACGAATCGCCCAGCAGAACGACAAACCCCGTTATCATAACGATGATTGCCGGCACAATCGCCGCGAGACTATCACTCATTCCTACCATGTAGCAGATACCTCCGTGCGACGACTTGCGGTTTTAGAATGGGGCGCGAGACTTGCGCCCTCTTTCGGTTTTTTGGGGTCAGTAGGCTTGCCCTTATCGTCCGGCGCGGCAGTCCCCGGAGAGGAAGGCTCTTGCTTCTTCTCGCTGTTATCTACGGGGGGGGGCGCCTCGGTGTTCGGGTTCGCTTTGGTGTCGTTATTCGGGGCGGCTCCGTTTGGAGTTGCCGTCTCGCCTTTCGTATCGGTGGGGGTGGTGGGTTTTGTGCCTTCACCCGTTACAGGAGTCTGGGTAGAGCCGTTCGGTTCGTTAGGCGTTGCGCCCATGGTTGGGCTGTTCTCCGTTTTGGGAGGCTGTACTTCCGCGTTTGGCTCGTGCTTTGCTCCCTCTTCGGTATGCTCTACGGGCTTTGCACCCGCAAGCAGTTGCGCTTGCGGCAACGACATATCCAACTTCTCACCTACTGCAAGAACGAGGCTATTGGCAGGGGTCTCCATCTTGGAAGTCCAGAAAGGGCTACCCAAACCTATCCAGAAAATCATCACCACGAGGGGGGTTAGTATCAGCCACTCGGAGCGGGAGAGGTCGGGCAGGTGCTTATTTACACTGTGCGTAACCGGACCGAGCATAATGCGTTGGAACCACCAGAGCATATAGACCGCCGAGAGTATCATTCCTGTAGCGGCAAACCCTGTTATCAGCATTCCGCCGTTAGAGGAGATAAAACTGCCTTGCAGAATGGTGAACTCGCCCACAAACCCGTTGAAGAACGGAACCGCGACGCTAGAGAGGGTTGCCAGCAGTAGCATTGTCGCCATAAAGGGAACCACCAGTTTCAGACCGCCAAACTGCGCTATCTCGCGGGTGTGCCGCCGTTCGTAGAGCATTCCTACGAGAAAGAAGAGCATGGGGGTAGAGATACCGTGGTTGATATTTTGAATCAGTGCGCCCATCATCCCAACGCGGGTAAACGAGAAGATACCGAGTACCACAAATCCAAGGTGCGCTACTGAGGAGTAGGCGACCAGTTTTTTGGCATCGGTCTGCACTGCCGCAACGATGGAGCCGTAGATAATCCCGATAACCGCCAGCGTAATAAAGAGACCCGCACTCTGTTGTGCCTGTACAGGAAAGAGCGGCAAGCAGAAGCGAATGAAGCCGTAAGTCCCCATCTTTAGCATGACACCCGCCAGAATTGCGGAGCCAGCGGTGGGGGCTTCACCGTGTGCGTCGGGGAGCCATGTATGGAAGGGGAACATGGGAACCTTTATCATAAATGCCAACGCGAACGCCGAGTAGAGGTACATAAGAATACGGGGGTCGTATCCGCGTAGCAGTCCCCCTGCCCCGCTCAATGGGTCGGAGAGTGCCACCACATCGAAACTTCCCGCAATCATGTAGGTTGCGACAATCGCAATCAGCATGAAGATACTTCCCGCAAAGGTGAACAGGAAGAACTTGATAGCCGCGTGTATGCGTCGCTCGTGTCCAAAGATACCGATAAGGAAGTACATCGGTATCAGCATTGCTTCCCAGAAGATGTAGAAGAGTACGAGGTCGAGGGCGCAGAAGACCCCTATCATCCCCGTTTCGAGCATGAGCATAAAGACCATGAACTCTTTGAGCCGTGTCTTCACTCGGAACGAGAACCCGACGCACAACACCATCAGGAAGGTGGTAAGCAGGATGAGGAGGAGGCTAATGCCATCGACTCCCATCTTGTAGTGAATGTGCATCGCCCCGATATTTATCCAGTTCACATCTTCGGTGTACTGAATGTGCTTCCCAATGCCCTGAGCGGCGGCGGTAAAGCCCGCATCGAACTGCATAAACAGCCCTAACGACAGCAACAGGGGCAACACCGTAAAGAGCAGGGCAACACCGCATATCGCGGTACGCGCAGGGTCTTTGGGTGCTTTGGGGGTCGCCTCTTCCTCACCATGTGCATCGTGCGAACCGTGCCCATGGTCGTCGGGCTGGTCTTGAGGTCGCTTCATACAGAGGAGTATGATTGCGCCCACGAGCGGCAGGAAGGTTAAAATACTTAGAACGTTCTGTGGCATCTCTACCTCAATAATCTATTTCGCGGCGATAGACCAGGAGCCTAACACTCCTAGCATTAGCACGATTACGCCGAGTAACATCGCCAGCGCATAGTTTCGCACATATCCAGTTTGAAGTTTGCGGGAAAGTTTGCTGATTCCGCCCACTATCCAGCCCAAGCCTTCAATGGTTCCGTTGACAATTCCTGCATCTACCACTTTCCAGAGTAGCATCGCGAAGATACCGCCGAGGCGTAGGAAGATGCCGTTGTAAATCGCATCCCACCACCATTTGTTCAGTAGGAAGGTGTAGGGGTTGAGGGGATTCTTCTCCCACTGCGTTTTGGTTTCGGCGGGAATGAACTGCCCTGTCTCTGCAACCGCAGGCTTACGATAGACGAGATACGCTACTCCAATACCAAAAATCGCTACAAGACTGGAGATAATGTATCCTGCCATTTCCGAAATGGGGGCTTCGGCGTGTACCATTGCAGGAACGACGGGTTCAAGGAACTTTTCAAATGCTCCGGTCATCTTCATCAGCCCACCGAAGCCAACAGACAGAATAGCGAGAATATAGAGCGGAACCATCATAGAGGCAGGGGACTCGTGTACTTGGCTATGCGCGTGTCCGTGAGCCTCATGCTCTTCTTCGCCATGCGCGTCCTCTTCGTGAGAGGCTTCCGCGTGGTGGTCGCCATGTGCATCGTGACCGTGTGCATCGTGGTCATCAAAGTTGCTGTGGTGTTGATGGGGCAGTTCTCCATCCACAAACTGCTGTTTGACGTAGAACGTCTTGTGCATAAGGCGGTTCATATAGAACGCGGTCATTGCGGCGGTCATCAAGCCCACTACGTACAAGAACATTCCGTTACCGGGCGAGGACAAGGCACTGTGCAGAATCTCGTCCTTACTAAAGAAACCTGAAAGAAGCGGGAAGCCCGCAATCGCGTAGGTTCCCAGAAACATCACCAGCCATGTGTTCTTGATGTACTTCTTTAGTCCCCCCATCTTCCTCATATCCTGCTCACCAAGCATTGAGTGAATGACGGCTCCGGAACCAAGGAAGAGGAGTGCCTTGAAAAAGGCGTGGGTGGTGACGTGGAACATACCGCCGATGTAATTCCCTACCCCACAGGCGAGGAACATATACCCCAACTGCGAGACCGTAGAGAACGCCAACACGCGCTTAATGTCGTTCTGTACCAAGCCGATAGTCGCGCCCACAAAGGCAGTCGCTAACCCGATATAGCCCACTAGTTGCATGGCTTGCGGGGCTTGCTGAAACAGCCAAGAACAGCGCGTAAGCATCACGATACCGGATGTTACCATTGTAGCGGCGTGGATAAGAGCGGATACGGGGGTAGGACCTGCCATCGCGTCGGGGAGCCATACCCACAGGGGAATCTGTGCGGATTTACCCATCGCGCCGATAAACAGGCAGATACAGATAGTGGTAAGTACGGCAGTAGAGACGGGGGTTCCCATAACGCTAAAGGCTTGCAGAGCGGCGTGTGCGCCCTCCGCGTGTCCGGCTCCTGCGAGTTGTAGTACGCCCTTACCGTCCGCTTGGAAGTAGGAGAGCGTACCGAAAACACTCCAGATAAGCATCATGCCAAGCGCGAAACCGAGGTCGCCCACGCGGTTGACAATAAAGGCTTTGTTTCCCGCTTTCGCGTTCTCTACCTGCTTGTACCAGAAACTAATGAGAAGATAGGAACAGGTTCCCACTCCCTCCCACCCTACAAACATGAGGAGGAAGTTTCCGCCAAGCACCAGTATCAACATCATAGTAATAAAGAGGTTGAAGTAGGTGAAGAAGCGGGGCTGTTCGGGGTCTTCTGCCATGTAGCCCGTTGCGTAGACGTGGATTAAACCGCCGACTCCCGTCACAATCATCGCCATAAGCAGAGAGAGCGGGTCTACCAGCAGTTCAAAGTTGACCGTCATGCCCCCTAGTTTTATCCAAGGGGTGGAGGCACTTGTGCCGGGTATCAGTGCGCCGATAAGATGGTGGTCGTGTGCGTTGGGCAGTTCGGTCATTAAGACCGCTACTGCGACCCCAAACGCGAGTAGCACCACGCCGGGCGCAACATAAGAGACCATCTTCTTGGCGTTCTTCTTCCATATTATGCCCGCAAAGGCGTTATGGAGAAAGCCCAGAAACGGCAACAGGATAATCCACATTGCAAGATTTGAAGTTGACATTCAGAGGAACTCCTCAACTTCGTTCGGAAATCGAAAAAAGTCAAAAGGTGTTGTATTTTATGAAACCGAGAGGGGCAAAAGCACCCTTACGATTTCAAGAGGTTTACTTCGTCTACGTTAATGGTCTCTTTGGCGCGGAATATCGCGACGATAATTCCTAGCCCAACCGAGACCTCCGCCGCCGCAACTGCCAGCGCGAAAATCACGTACATCTGCCCATTCACCTGCCCGAAATGACGACCAAGCGCGATAAACGAGAGGTTAGCCGCGTTCAGCATCAGCTCCACGCACATAAAAATAACGATAGGGTTTCTCTTTACGAGTACCCCGATAACCCCTGTGGTGAAGAGGATGGCGGAGAGAACTAAAAAGTGTGAGGTCGTAATCATGGTTCGACAAAAACTCCTGCGAAATCTATCAGACTTTACGTTTCGCCATGATGATTGCGCCGACAACTGCTACCAGCAACAGAATCGAGGTCGCTTCAAAGGGAAAGAGCCAAGGCTGTTTGGGGTCGAAGAGGTTGATACCCACTCCGCGCACGGTTCCCAGCGGCTCAAACACTTCGGGACGCGCCGCCGCCGCTTGCGGTAGGCTGACGAGTGACCCAGAGAGTACCAGTGCCACAAAGAAGCAGACTCCCAAGCCAGAGGCGACGAGTGGTTGCAGGGAGCCGCGCTCACGCAGGGTTCCCGGCGCACCAAGGTTCAAAAGCATGATAACGAAGAGAAAGAGAACCATGATTGCCCCCGCGTACACAATCACCTGCACCGCCGCAATAAACTGCGCCGAGAGAAGGATATAGAACGCGGCAACACAGATAAAGGTTCCCACGAGAGCCAGTGCGCTACGCACGGGGTTCTTCGTAACAACCATCGAGATAGAGGCTACTATCGAGATAATAGCCAGTACCCAAAAGGCGATAACCGTAGCCATAACGATACGTTTACCTCACGGGGCGAAACTTTCTGCCCCATTTCCGAGAGTGATACAAAACCAGAAAACTAGCGTCTTGCGACAGCATTATCCAACGAACGCACCTGCTGATTCGCGGTTACGGGCTGTGCCGGTATGTTGTCTGCCGACTTACCGGGGGTGCGCCATAGCGAAATAAACGCAACGAGAAAGAGCCATACCAACCCTAATGGAAGCATCCGCTTCCATCCGAGGTTCATCAGGGCATCGTAGCGAAGGCGCGGATAGGTAGCGCGTAGCCACGTATAGAAGAAGATACCGCCCATAATCTTGAGGATGAACCACAGGAAGCCGGGAACAAGCGTAAACGGCAGGATGTTCAACGGGGGCAATGGACCTCCCCAGAACAGCGCGGCGTTCAACCCACTCACCACCAGCATACTCACATACTCCGCCGTAAAGAACATGGCGAACTTCATCGAGGAGTACTCGGTGTGGAACCCTGCTATCAGTTCCGACTCGGCTTCAGGGAGGTCGAAGGGAGAGCGGTTCGTCTCTGCAATCATCGCGATAGTGTAGATAACTACGGGAACGATAAAGGTTCCCAACCAGAACCACGAGAAGACCGACCCCTTGAAGACATCAGGAAGCGGTAGCCCAAAGGGAGTTCCGTTCTGAGCCTCCACGATTTTGTTGAGTTGGCAGGTTCCGGCGGTAGTGATAACGCACAGAATCGCTAAACCCATCGAAAGTTCGTAACTAATCAACTGCGCGGAGGCGCGTAGCCCTCCAAGCAACGAATACTTGTTATTAGAAGACCACCCC
>OMJJ01000291.1 GCA_900299305.1 bacterium
AACGGTGATATTAAACACAACCCAGACCGCGCCCTCATTGAAGACTGGGACTCCATGCCGAGCGTCCTCCCTGTCTATAAGCGCGACCTAGATATATCTAAGTACTACATTGGGTACCTGTTGCACCCCTATATCTCCTTCTACACGGGGCGCGGTTGCCCCGCAAAGTGTACCTTCTGCCTTTGGCCCCAAACCATCGGTGGACACAAGTACCGCAGTAAGTCCCCCGAAGCCGTTGGGCGAGAGATGGAAGAGGCGAAATCGCTGTTTGGCGATACCGTTCGCGAATATATGTTCGACGATGATACCTTTACCATAGACCGCCAACGCGCCATAGAGATAAGCAAACACATGAAGCGGCTCAACCTCACTTGGAGTTGTAACGCCCGCGCTCATGTAGATTACGACACCCTGAAACAACTTCGTGATAACGGGCTTCGCCTTCTTTTGGTAGGCTTCGAGTCGGGGAACCAAGACATCCTCAACCGTATCAAAAAGGGTATTAAACTCGATATGGCGCGGGAGTTTATGGCGAACTGCAAGAAACTCGGCATCAAAGTACACGGAACCTTTATCATCGGTCTCCCCATCGAGACCCCCGAAACAGTGCGCCAAACGATAGATTTCGCCAAAGAACTCGACCCGCACACCATACAGGTCTCTATTGCCGCTCCCTACCCCGGTACCGAACTCTACGAACAGGCACAGACCAATAACTGGTTCTCCCGCGAGAGCTTGATTTCTGGCTCTGGTATTCAGGTATCTACCCTCAGTTACGAGAAGATGTCCCCTGCCGAGATAGAAGACGCAGTAGAGCGGATGTACCGTGAATTCTACTTCCGCCCCAAGAAGATAGCGGGTATCGTTGCGGAGATGCTTACCGAACGCCAGATGTTTATGCGCCGTCTACGGGAAGGTGGAGAGTTCTTCGACTACCTGAAAGAGCGAAGTGTGCAGGTCAAACAGCGTAAACAAGAGGCGGTAACAAGCCGATAGCGAAAGGTATCTCCCCATGCTAACCCAAGAACAGATAGAGTTTTTTCATAATAACGGCTTTCTGATAATGCGGGGACTGTTTCAGGGCGAGGAGTTACGCCTTCTGAAAGAGGCAGTAGACGCAGTACAGGCGCAAGGCGTGGCAAAGCAGGGCGATAACCACCTCTACGCTCCCGGTCCGGAAGGAGAGGCTGTCTACTGGCGTTCTGAGCGGATGTGGTCAAGGGGAGATATTTTTAAGGCAGTAACGGTTCACCCCGATTTGCTAGAGGCGATTGGGCAGTGCGTGGGACAAGCGTTCTTCCCTTGGAACGATTCGCTAGTCGTCAAAATTGCAGAGCGGGGTGCAGAGGTAACATGGCACCAAGACCCGCCCTACGGAACCCAATGGGGAGACCACTCCCGCACACGCACCTACCCCGTCCCCAACTTCACCACCGACATCTATCTCGACCACTCCGGACCCGATAACGGCTGTGTGTGGGCGATACCGGGACATCACCTTGTAGGGCATATCGACCTCTCGCAGAAGACAGCAGAGCAGCTCTTTACCGAGTGTGGGGCGCATCCTTTGGAGATGGAGGCGGGGGATGTTCTTTTCCACGCTCTCTCTACACCCCACGGTTCTCGTGCGAATCTCTCCTCTGTTCAAAGGCGCATTTTCTACATCCACTACCTTGCACATGAGGTTTTTGTAGAGGGCTATGAGAGTACAGGGTCGGATTGGGTAAAGCAGAAGCCGGGTTGGGGGGAAACACGTGATGCACTTATTCAGACCATGCTAGAGGCACGGCAGAAGTTTGGATGGGAAGGCTACGAAGGACGAGGAACGCTTGCGTATGGAGAGGGAGGCTTTCTGGTAACACAACAGCCCACCTCCCCCGAACGATATTGGGAGACGCTCTTTCAGCAAATCTCCCCCGAAAAGTACGCACTTCTTCATTCGCTAGAGGGGTAGCGTTTAGGCGATAATCCCCTGATGTACCTCTCCAAACACGTCGGTAAGGCGGAAGTCGCGCCCTCCGTAGCGGTATATCAGTTTTTTGTGGTCTAGCCCAAGCAGGTAGAGCAGGGTGGCATGAAGGTCGTGCAGGTGCATTTTGTTCTCAACGGAGTAGTAGCCGTAGTCATCGGTGGCTCCGTATACAAAGCCCGGTTTCACACCGCCCCCTGCCATCCACATGGTGTATCCGTGGGGGTTGTGGTCGCGCCCATCGGTTCCTTGTGCCACAGGGGTACGCCCAAACTCTCCGCCCCAAAGCACCAATGTATCTTTTAGTAGTCCCCGCGCTTTTAGGTCTTTCAGAAGCCCCGCAATCGGTTTATCCACCTCTTTGGCGTTGTTCGAGTGTCCGTTTCGCAAATCCCCATGCTGATCCCACTTATAACTATGTGTCACCTGTACAAAGCGTACCCCCCTCTCGCTATAGCGGCGGGCAAGCAAGCACTGCCGCCCAAAGTTATCGGTGGGCTGCTGGTCAATGCCGTAGAGGTCGCGGGTGGCTTTGCTCTCTTGGCTTATATCCATAATCTCTGGCGCGGCGGTCTGCATACGGAAGGCGAGTTCTAGCGACTGAATCCGTCCTTCCAGTTGGGGGTCTACGCCGAAGTGCTGGAGTTGCTCTCGGTTCATGTTCTGCACAAGGTCGAGTTCCATACGCTGTAGGTCGGCGGGAGTCTCTGGGTTCTTGATATAGGAGATAGCGGCGCGAGAGGCGGGTACGCTTGCGTTTCCGATAGGGGTTCCCTGATAGGGAGCCGGTAGGAACGCACTCGACCAGTTCTGTACGCCGCCATGTCCTAGCGTGGGACAGATAGTAATAAAGCCCGGCAGGTTCTGGTTTTCGCTACCTAGCCCGTAGGTTATCCATGACCCCATACTAGGGCGGATAAACCTATCCGACCCCGTACTGAGTTGTATCAGTGCGCCGCCGTGTGCTGTGTTGTCGCCATAGATAGAGCGAATCATGCAGATGTCGTCTACACAACTGCCCACATGAGGGAACAGGTCGCTCACCTCGATACCGCTCTGCCCATACTTCTTAAACTCCCAAGGGGATTTAAGCAGGTTGCCCGTCGCGGCGAACTGGATACGCGGCTTCGAGAAGGGATAGGGTTTACCGTTATCACGGGTGAGAAGGGGCTTGGGGTCGAAGGTATCTACCTGTGAAGGACCACCGTGCATAAACACAAAAATCACCCGTTTGACACGCGCAGGAAAGTGCGGGGCGCGAACGGCAAGGGGATTGGTGGGCTTCTTCTCCGCCTCGGCTTGCTCTGCAAGGAGGGAGGCAAAAGCGAGCATCCCGAAGCCTACCCCGCAGTCACGGAGCATATCGCGGCGGGTAGTCGGTTGCTGAAAATGCGGTTTGTTACTCATCTTAGGGTTCTTACCTCAAAAGTTTGTGTTCTATTGTACCCTGTTGGACAACCCTTGGGGGCAGTTGTAACGACAATCGTAGGGCAATCGCGTTATAATGAGAGAAGGATGGTTACTCACTTTGCGTCGTAGTCAGCGGATTAGCCCTCATCCTGTCCTTCGGACATCCTTGCCCTCAAGTTTGGGGGAAGGAGGATATTGCTGTAAGGTTCTCTTGTTATTAGAAAGGTGTCTCTGTACAAAAAGGTAACTACCTGACTATACGGTGCATTCGCCTCTTCGCCCAAACTTGGGAGAAGAGGTTGGTGATGAGGGCTAAAACCTTGTAATACGCACCACCAACGAGTAGTACGATTACCCTGTTTAGGCAATCGTAACGGCTATACAAAATCTCTCCAAGAGCGTTTGTGTTCCCAGCCCAGTACGCGCTTGATGTCGGAGCAGTCTACTAGGGTACGGTAGGGATTATCGCGGAACCACTCTTCCAAGGGGATACGGTGAGGAATGTCTGCCCATGTCCGCTCTATCGCTTCCATTGTGGGGCAGTCTAGCATGGTATCCTCTGCCGAAATAAGGAAGGCATGGAACCCAGTCACGGGCTTAGTTAGCCCCAAATAGACCGCCTCTACCACCTCTGCTAAATCGGTATACGCCCACAGTACCGACTTCACATCCTCTTCTACGTTGGATTGAAGCCAGTCTTTGTAGTGTTCTTCGTGGATAACCGCCATGGGACGTAGGCTGACAATCTCCATGCCCCAACGGTTCGCGAAGGTTTTGCAGGTCTCTTCTCCCAAGTGTTTGCCGAGTTGGTAGGGGGTCATGGGGTGACGCGGATAGGCATCGTCTACCGGAAAGTAGAGGGGGGCGTGATGGTTGCCCACATAGCCCAACGCCTGAATACTGGAGAAGTGTACCACGCGGCGTATTCCCGCTTGCTGTGCGGCGAAGAGGATATTCCACGTACCCTGTGCATTGCTCTCAATGACTTCGAGTTCGCGCCCTTCTATATCGCCGGGAATCGCCCCTGCGTGAACAATCGCATCGCACCCTTGTACTGCCGCCTTCACCTGCTCAAAACTGCGGAGGTCATCGCCCTTCTGAATGTCGAAAAGAACGGTCTCATGCCCCTCTGCAATAAGGCGTTGTACCGTTGCCTTACCAATACCACCCGAACTTCCTGTTACCAGTATCTTCATCTCATTCTCTTTCCTTAAAGTTGTGCTTGTAGTCTCTCGTAAAGCCTATCTATTTCAGCAAGTGCAGGGGCATCCAGTTCAAAGCCGATGGGGGGGCGTACCAGACGGTTTCGCAACACTCCGCGTTTGTGTAGCAGGTACTTCTCAATCGCGAGATACCCGTCTAGGCTATGCACCATCGCCAAAATCGCACCTATCAGTGGTGAGATTGCGTATATTTTGGCATCGTCACCCCGTTCCAAAGCCTTCCACAGTGCGACGATTGCGTCTAGTAAGTCGGTTCCGGGCATGGTTCCCGTAATGCCACGCCGATAGTTCTCCGCCAGCATCGTACCGCCCGACCCTTCGTAGATTTTCGCTTGTCCGTTGGTAGCGGCGTGCAGTGCCGTAATAAAAGAGCCTACGGGGGGAGCCTCTGGCTTGAAGTAGACACGCTCTCCAAACTCTACCCGAAGCCGCGCCTGAAACTCTACCGACATAGGTCTGCCCACATAAGACGAGGCATCCTGCACCACCAGCGGTATGGTGGTTGCTTCCAGTATACCCGCATAGTAGCCACGCAGAGCGTCCTCTCCCAAAGAGACCGATAGCGGAGGTATCGCCATCATCGCGCTAACCCCTGCCGACTCCGCCTGACGCGCAAACTGTACGGCGGTATAGGTACTCTCTGCCCCCACGTTCATCGTGACGCTTCCTCTATCCGCGTTTTGCTTTACCAAAAACTCCGCCACTTGGTAACGTTCTTCCGCAGTGAGGCGCAGTATCTCCGAAGCGAGGGCGAATACGATACCATCCGCTCCCTGTGCGTAGGCGAAATCTATCTCCTCTGCCAGCGTATCGAAGTCGATGCGATAGTCGGTGTGGTAAGGGGTGTGTAGAACGGGCAGTACCCCCTGTAGGTCTTTTGCCACGAATCAGGTTCCTTCTTTCTTCTTCCCCTCTACGGGGCGTAGTAGTTCTTCTGGCTGGGTCTCTACAGGGTCACGAGCAGGGCGCAGAAGGACGTTGCCTTCGTCTGGAGCCTCTGCGGGACGCAACAGTGCATCTGTTTCCCGTCTCTCTACCAGATTTTTATTAAGACGACGCAGAGCGATAAGAGCGGCGGCAGAGACCCTCTGCATATTCAGCGTGGCTTTCCCCTCTCCACAAAGCAGATGAAGAGAAGGCAGAGCCTCTTCGGAACAGAGGAGCGGCACAACTTCCAAAATCGACAACGTGACCTCAACATCCTGATAGGGATTCGCCAACTGCTTGATAAGCAGGTCTTGTGTTATGGGGGGCAGTCCCTGCACACTCTGCCTATCGACGAGAGAGAGTAGGTGGCACAGAGAAGCACTTAGTACTTCCATCTGTGGCGACTTACCGTTACGCATCGCCCTCATACGCAGATAGGTAGGCAGGTAGCGCAGGTCGGTGGGATGCTCTGGAAGAATGAAAGCAAGACGTTGCCAAAACATCTGCGGCTCATAGCGAAATAGCGCGTACCACAACCATTTCCCCATAGACTGGGAGGTCGGGAGGTCTTCCAGCGAGTTATGAAGGTGAAGCGCATACTCGAAAAGTTGTATCTTCTCCTCATCCGAGAGTGCTTTTGCCTCCTCTATCGCAGGGGTATAGGTACGCTCTTTGGAGGAGCTAAGGCGTTGCCAGAGTTCCTCTTTCACTTGCGGGTTGGGTCGGCAGGACGGGGTATCTCTTTCAGAAGTTGGCGCACAATGTCGTCGGGGGTAACTCCCTCTGCCTCTGCATTAAAGTTGGTCACAATACGGTGACGCAGAACCGGCAGAGCCACCTCCACCACATCTTCAATGGTGACGTGTAGCCTTCCGTAGAGACCTGCACGGGCTTTCGCTCCGAGTATGAGGTACTGCGACGCACGTGGTCCGGCTCCCCAAGCCACCCACTCTTTAATGAACTTGGGAGAATCCGCCTCTTTGGGGCGCGTAGCACGGCTAAGGGCAGAGGCGTACTGAAATATGTGGTCGCCAACGGGAACACGCCGCACAATCTCCTGTAGGCGCAAAATGTCTTCTGCATGAAGCCGCGACTGTAGATTGACTTTGCTCCCTCCTGTCGTCATCTTCATAATTTTGACCTCTTCTTCGGCGGTGGGATAGCCCACCGTTACCATAAACATAAAGCGGTCTAGTTGGGCTTCGGGGAGAGGGTAAGTTCCCTCTTGCTCAATGGGGTTTTGGGTTGCAAGCACGAAGAAGGGGCTAGGAAGCACGTTCGACTGCCCACCGATGGTAACTTTCTGCTCTTGCATGGCTTCGAGGAGAGCCGCTTGGGTCTTGGGAGGAGTACGGTTGATTTCGTCCGCCAAAATCATGTTTGCAAAGAGAGGTCCCTTCAAGAAAACGAAGCGGCGTTCCCGTGTTACGGGGTCTTCCTGAATAATTTCGGTTCCGGTAATGTCGGCAGGCATAAGGTCGGGGGTGAACTGTATACGCTTAAAGGAGAGGTCGAGTATCTGGGAGAGGGTACTGACAAGGAGGGTCTTCGCAAGACCGGGAACCCCTACCAGAATACAGTGTCCCCGTGCAAATACGGCGATAAGTAGCTCTTCGACCACTGCCTCTTGTCCTATCACCACATTTCTTAGCTCGTTACGAATAGCATCGAAGCCTTCGCGGAGTTGTTTTAGTCGCTCCATATCGTTCTGTTCGAGGGTGGTAGCGGACTCTGTGGCAGAGCCGTTTGGATTGGCTGTCATGCGCGGGATATTCTCCTTCAGTCGTTAAGTTGCGGTGTTCTACTTTTTCAGGCAGTAGGCGAGTGCCAGTAGGCTATAACTGGTGACAAGGGCAGGGCGGTCTTCCCAAAAGCGTCCATTTGCATTGACCCAAGAGCCGTTCTCTTTTTGGCGGGATACCAGTTGTGCCATCAGTTCATTTGCCCAGTCGTGCTTTTTACCATTTGGCTCTTCGATGGTGGTTGCCCCATAGACGCGGAAGGTCTTTGCCATCGTATGATAGTAGTAGTAGAGCGACTTATCGCCCATGCCGGGATGTTCGGTAACGGAGTAGTTCCCACGAATCCAGTCCCAAGCGGCTTTGGCACGGGGGTCGTTCTTGTCTACTCCTGCATACAGATAACTTTTCAGCCCTGCGTAGGTCATAGAGCCATAAGACTGCGGTATGCCGCCGCTCTCCGAGAAACTGCGTCCCTTACTATCGTAGATAAAGCCTCCGTCTCCGCTGGTGGTTTTCACCCATGCTTGGTCGTTGGTCTCTTTGCGGTTTTGCACCCTCTGTAAAAAGACAATGGCTTTTGTCCATACGGCAGAGTCGCTGTGGATACGGCTCTCTTTGAGTGCCTCTAGTGCTAGTTGTAGGTTGGAGAGGTCGGGGCGGTCTGCTTTGGAGCCGTAGCCAATACCACCGTACATCGGGTCGCTTTCGGTTTTGCCCTCTCCCTCGTCAAACTGCGACTCCTCTAGGTACTTCTGCGCCTTCCGAATAGTAGGTAGGTAGAGGGCATTACGGGCGTTTGCGAGTGCCATAAGGCAGAGAGCCGTGTTATAGTTGGGCATAGCGAGGGCTGGGTCTGCATCGCTATAGATTGCCCCGTTGGGTTTGGCGGCGCGAACGATGTACTGTAGCCCCTTCGCAACGGCGGGTTCTTTTGCTTCGGTACGTCCGCTTTTAAGAAGAGCCGTCACCGCGAGAGCAGTCGTTGCAGGATATTTCCCCCAAGAGCCATCCTCTTCTTGAACGGATTTCAGATACTCCACTCCCTTGTTCACAGCGGCTTGTGCCTGTTTACGTGTGTCTTGTGCCTGTGCAGAAGGAGGCAAGAGTGTCGTTACGATAAGTACCGCTACCGATAGAAATGTACGTCTTTTCATGGTGTTACCTTTTTGACCTCACCCTAGCCCCTTTGTTACAAAGAGGATGAGGGCTTTTGTTTACTGAAAGCCTATACCTAGTCAGAATACCTCTATTTTAGCCCAAGTTGCTCTCGATTGCTAGAGATACAGAAGGAATTAAGGCGACCCATGAAGAAACTAACATCTTAACGGTATCTTTTTTTAGGAGGAGTTTTGGAATGTTGAAGGTAGGCGATACGGCTCCAGAAATCGCACTCCCCGACCAGTCGGGGCAGAGCCTCACCCTCTCTGGCATGAGGGGCAAAACGGTGGTACTCTTTTTCTACCCCAAAGCAGACACGCCGGGATGTACGGTGGAAGCCTGTAGTTTTCGGGATGCCAAAGCAGACTACGACTCTGCGGAGATTGTGGTATGGGGCATTAGCCCCGACAAGGTAACGGCGCAGTCCAAGTTTGCCACCAAATTTGACCTGCCCTACTCCCTGCTCGCCGATGCAGAGCATACCGTTGCAGAGGCGTATGGCGTTTGGGTAGAGAAGTCGATGTATGGCAAGAAGTACATGGGGGTAGCACGGACTACCTTCGTTATCGCCCCCGACGGAACCATCAGCCACCTCTTCGAGAAGGTAAAGGTAGAGGGACACGCCGAAGAGGTGCTTGCCGCTCTCAAAAAGTAGGTCGTTTTATTAGAAGGAGTGTACTTAGATTGAAAGCCCTTGTTTTGACAGAGTATAAGCATTTTGAACTTCAGCAGGTCGAAAAGCCCCAAGTAGGAACGGACGACGTTCTGATACAGGTACAGGCGTGTGGTATCTGCGGAAGCGATATTCATGGCATGGACGGAAGCAGTGGAAGGCGTATCCCCCCCATCATCATGGGGCATGAGGCTTCCGGAACGATTGTAGAGACCGGTAGCAACGTAAGCGACTGGCAAGTAGGACAAGCCGTTACGTTCGACTCGATGATTTTCTGCGGACACTGCTACTACTGCCGTGCAGGAGCCACCAACCTCTGCGACAATCGGCGTGTGCTAGGAGTCTCTTGCGGGGACTACCGACGGCACGGGGCGTTTGCCGACTATGTACTGGTTCCTCAGCATATTCTGGTGCGTATGCCCCAAGGCTTGCCCTTCGAGTATGCGGCAATGGCAGAACCCGTCGCGATTGCGGTTCATGCTACCGACATCACCCCTATTCGCCTGAACGACACGGCGGTAGTGGTGGGTGTAGGAATGATTGGTCTGCTTGTAGTACAGACGCTAAGGCTTGCGGGTTGCGGCAAAATCATCGCGGTAGATTTGGACAAGAACAAACTGGAACTCGCCCGCTCTATGGGGGCAGATTACGGGATTCAGGTGAGCAGAGAGACCGATGTGGTCGCGGAGATTTTGGGCTTAACCGAGGGACGCGGTGCAGATGTCTGTATCGAAGCGGTAGGAAACACCCCTGCGGTTCAGACGGCGGTGCGCTGTCTGCGTAAGGGGGGCAACGCTACGATTGTAGGCAACCTCTCCCCAACTATCGAACTGCCCTTGCAGTGGATGGTAACGCGCGAAATCACGTTGCGGGGCTCTTGCGCTTCGGCAGGAGAGTTTGGAACCTGCTTAGAACTTATCGCAAGCGGTAAGATAGATGTAAAGCCGCTTATCAGCCGTGTTGCGCCCTTGGAAGAGGGTAGCGAATGGTTCCAGCGGCTCTATTCGGGTGAGGCGGGTTTGATGAAGGTGCTACTGAAACCGTAGTAACAAGTTGCCAAACTCACCTTACGCAGTGTGAAAGGTTTTAGCCCTCATCACCAACCTCTTCTCCCAAGTTTGGGCGAAGAGGCGAATGCATTGT
>OMJJ01000292.1 GCA_900299305.1 bacterium
AAAGTCGGGCGGGGCAGAGTGCCTTAGTACGATTTCGGGAGTTTTATGCCACTGCGCGAAGTCTACCAACGTCTGCGCGAGTGCTTCCGCCAATCGGGTTGACGGCTCTGCCCCCGCCTCTAAGTGTAGTTTACGCACCTCAAGGATACCCTCCTTGCGGTGCGCTTTTGCGTCTAGCCGCCCTACCAGTTCGCCCTCGTGCAGAATGGGCAGGGTGAAGTAGCCGTACTGACGCTTTGGCTCTGGAGTATAGACCTCGATACGATAGAAGAAATCGAAGACCTGCACTGCCCGGTCTCTATCGGAAACTAACGGGTCGAAGGGAGAGAGCAGAGTAGTGACATGAGAGCGCAACTCTCCCGACTGTACCACCGCTATCGTGTCCCGATGTTCGGCATGGTAGTAGAGCGGCTCTTGCCAACCCTCTACGTGCGCGGTAAGCAGTTCTCCCTCTGCGACCAGTGCCTTGAGGTGACGTGCTACTATCTGCTTGGAACCCGGTTGCCGCAGGTAATCGGGGAAATAGGCAGTTATCCATTTTGGTTGTGCTACTCCCATCGCTTTCACGGCTTTTACAATCATAGCGCGGGTTCCCTCTTCACGGGTGAGGGTATCTGCGTCGCTCCAGTTTGGCACGACTCTCTCTTGTAAGTCGTAAAGCCGTTGAAACCCCTCTCGTGCGGCTATCATCAGCACTCCGGCGTTAAAGAGACGTTCTAGTGCCAACTTCTCCGGCTTCCAACTCCACCACCCACCCCGACTGTTTTCGGGTGCCTCAAAGTGAGCAGAACGCACAGCACCTTGCTCACGTACTCTCTCCAAAACGCGCTCTATCACCTCACGCTCTTGGGCATTGGGGAGGCTCTGCCACCACCTGAGTACTTCCAAACTGCCCTCTTTTTGTTGGATACGTTCAATATGCTCCAGCATAAGGCGGCGATAGAGGGGGAAGTCGTCTTTGGGGAGGAAGCAGGCGGCATGAGACCAGTACTCAAAGAGGTGTCCCTCCGCGAGTAACTCCTCTAGCCAGTGATTTGGGTAGCCTCCTAGTCGGCTCCAGAGAACGAGATAGGGGCTTCGTGCCACAACGCTGATGGTGTCTATCTGTAGCAAGCCCATACGGCGGATAGCCGTCATAAGGTCTTCGCGGGTGATAGGCGTTGTGTTACGGGCGCGGACTCCTTGCGCCCATATCATAATGTGCCGTACATCGTTAGGGGTTAGTTTCAAGGGGGGTCTCTTTCATGGAGAGGATGGCTATTTCTAACTTACTCTGTGGTAAAGGCTGAAAGCGGCAATAGAGTTTAGAGTAAATCGGTGTAGAGTTCAGGTCGCCGTCCGCCAATGAGGTCGAACTCGAACACGCCGGGCTGAAAGATAAGCCGCTTTTGCCGTGCGTTTGCGGGAGTTATCTCGCAGTCGAGTATCGCCTCGTTCTCGCCATGTGCTTCTGATAACACTTGACCGTTGGGCGCAACGACTTGGCTTCGCCCTATGAACGTTACTCCCTGCTCCACCCCTACCCTATTACACGCCAGCAGGTACACGCGATTCTCGAATGCACGCGCACGAGTAAGGAAGTCGGGGGAACTCTCTGCGCCTTGGGGCCAGTTGGTGGGTAGCACGATAAGTTCTGCTCCCCGCAAAGCAAGGGAACGACACGCCTCTGGGAAGCGCACATCGTAGCAGATAAGTACGCCTATTCGGGCAAAGGGGAGGTCGAAAATGGGGAGGTCGTTGCCGTGTTCTACGTAGCGGTCTATGCCTAGTATGGGGAGGTGGCTTTTGCGGTAGTTGCCTACCAGCCCTTCGGGTCCGACCACGAACGCACTGTTATAGACCGCCTCTCCATCGTGTTCTAGTAGCCCGACTACGGCATAGATGTTGAGTTCTTTGCATATCTCGGCAAGGAGTTGTGAGGTCTCACCGGGAACGGTTTCGGTGGCGGGGAGAGCCTCTTCTGCGCTGTTGAACACGTACCCCGAAAGCGCACACTCTGGGAAGATAACGAGTTTCGCACCCATCTCGGCACACTCGCGTAACTTTCCTATGATGTGGTTACGGTTCGCGGTTTTGTCGCTTCGATGCACGTCCATCTGAACGAGCGCAACGAGAAGGGTTTCGCTCATGCTCTGTCTTTCGCCTCCGACTCGTAAGCACGAAAACCGCGCACCATCAGCCCACGCTGGTTCTCTTTTTTCGCTTCGGCGATATGCTTTTCGGCTTCTGCCCGCTTTTCTACTGAACTTGCGCTGATAACTACGTAGTCGTCGGCACTGCGGTAACGGTGAATGAAGACGGGACGGGGCTTTTCGGAGTGGTTCTCTTGGGAGCCGTGTATGGTGTGTACGTGGAAGAAGATGCTGTCTCCCGCGTTGCCTACGATGGGTACGGCTCTGTCCCATGTCCACTCGGCTTCGTCTAGCCCCAAGTGGGAGAAGGTATCGACGTGCTGTAGCGTTCCCCACTTGTGAGAGCCGGGAACCACGTAGAGCGCACCGTTTTGCAGGTTGGTATCCACGCAGTAGTTGAGGGTGGCAACGGGACCTTGGTACTTGTGTTCAAAGTAGGCGGCATCTTGATGGAGTTTTTTGGGATGCCCCCCCACAGGCTCTTTGTAGAGGCACTGCCCATTAAGAAAGAGTTCGATATTGGAGCCAAGTATCGCCTCTACCACGTCTACCATCTTGGTATCGAAGGCGGACTGGAAAAAGGCGGCACTGGTGAAATAGCCCACTCCTAACACCATTATCTGCTTATCGCGATTGTAGTTCGCGGGGGCAGGGATGAAGAGGGTTCCGTTGGGGGTTGTCCAGCCTTCGGGTATGCGCTTGGCTTCGTCTAGGAGCGCAATAGACTGTTGGGCGGTCTCCTCAATGTCCCGCGTTATCGCCTCAATGTAGGGTTTCATCAGTCCGCGCACCACAAGACAGCCGTGCGCGTTGTAGATTTCGGCGGCTTTGGTACTGTCTAGGTTGTCTGCGAAGAGTTCGATGTCTGCCACGTTGAGAGTGGAGGGGGTGTAGTTCATACGATGTTACTCCCTTTTGAAGTCGCCGCTCTTACCGCCCGACTTCGCTTCTAGCCGAATATCGGTAATGACGGCGGCTTTGTCTACCGCTTTTACCATGTCGTAGATGGTGAGGGCAGAGACGGAAACTGCCGTCAATGCCTCCATCTCCACCCCCGTTTTACCCGTTACTTTGACGGTTGCGGCTATCTCGACTCCGGTTTCGGTTATCTCAAAATCGACGGTTGCTTTGGTAATGGGTAGGGGGTGGCAGAGGGGTATTAGTTCACTGGTCTTCTTTGCCGCCATAATCCCTGCGACCCGTGCCACTGCAATAACGTCTCCTTTGGGTACGGCATTGTCGCGCAGTAGTTGCACCGTTTCGGGGGCAAGTAACACCTTTCCAGATGCGGTAGCGACGCGCACTGTCTCCGCCTTCTCCGAGACATCGACCATCTGCGCTTTGCCGTGTTCGTCTAGGTGGGTTAGTTCGCTCATGTTACGCCTCCCCCTACGGTACGACATCGAAGACGATATTCGAGTTGGTGTAGATGCAGATTTCGGAGGCGATTTTCAGCGACTCTTGGGCGATTTCCAGCGCGGTCAGTTCGGTATGGCGAATGAGGGCTTTGGCGGCGGAGGTAGCAAACGCGCCCCCTGACCCTATCCCCGCTACGCCGTCGTCTGGCTCTACCACGTTTCCATCACCGGAGAGGATATAGAGGCGTTCTCCGTCGGTGACAATCATCATCGCCTCTAGGCGGCGCAGGATTCTATCGGTACGCCACTCCTTCGCGAACTCAATCGCGGCGCGGGTGAGGTTGCCGTTGGTTGCCTCTAGTTTTAGTTCAAAGGTATCGGCGAGGCTCTGCGCGTCTGCTACCGACCCCGCAAACCCGGTAAGCACCTTGTTTTGGTAGAGGCGGCGCACCTTTTTGGCGGTGTGCTTGAGTACGGTCTGCCCTAGCGTTACCTGCCCATCTCCCGCAATGGCTACCTGACCGCCTTTTCTTACCGCGATAATCGTTGTTGAGTGGATTTTCGGCTCTGAACTCATCTAATATCCTTTTCCTAATTTCGCACGTCTCTCCTCACCCACCTCCCTACATAGCAGCTCATTGGGGTATGTATTTTGTGTTTTGAGGTAGGAAAGGGGGTTAGCACCCACCCCACCCTAGCCCTACCCCTTTACAAGGGGAGGGAATCTCGCCTCTCATAAGTGGTTCGATAGACAATCACTTAACACAGCTTAAAATGTCGTACATACCCCAATAAGCCCTACATAGCAGGGCGTGAGTGAGTTTAAGCGATAATGCCCTTCACCACTTCGCCGTGTACATCGGTGAGGCGGAAGTCGCGTCCGCTATAGCGATAGGTTAGTTTGGTGTGGTCTAAGCCTAGCAGGTGGAGAATGGTCGCGTGGATGTCGTGGACGTGGACGCGGTTCTCGACGGCGTTACAGCCGAATTCGTCGGTGGAGCCATAAGCCAGCCCTCCCTTTACCCCGCCCCCTGCCAGCCACATCGAGAAGCCGAGAGTGTGGTGGTCGCGCCCCTTTGCGCCTTCAGAACCCGGAGTACGTCCAAACTCACCGCCCCAGATTACCAGCGTATCTTCCAGCATCCCCCTTGACTTTAGGTCTCTGAGGAGTGCCGCGATAGGTCTGTCGCTATGGTTGGCGTGGTTACGGTGGTTTAGGATGTCGCCATGGTCGTCCCAAGGTTGCCCGTCGCCATAGTAGATTTGTGTGATGCGTACCCCGCGCTCTGCCAAGCGCCGCGCCATAAGACAGGCATTTGCAAAGTCGCCCTCGCCATACATCTTGCGGGTTGCCGCCGACTCTTTGCTAATGTCGAAAGCGTCTTGCGCCTCCGCTTGCATCCGATACGCCAACTCGAACGCCGAGATACGCGCCTCTAGTTGCGGGTCGCGGTCATGCTGGTTCAGGTGGAGGCGGTTCATCTGTTGGAGGAGGTCGAGCTGTTCGCGCTGTGCCTCTTGCGGAAGGTAGGTGTTCTCGATATTGCGGAGAATCTTTTTGGGGTTGGTTTCTCGGTTATTGATATGCGTTCCCTGATACACGCCGGGCAGGAAACTGTTGCTCCACAACTGAGGACCCACCACCGGCTTTCCGGGGCAGAGTGCCACAAATCCCGGTAGGTTCTGGTTCATGG
>OMJJ01000293.1 GCA_900299305.1 bacterium
ACTGTTGTGGGTGCACGTCCGCCTCTAGTTGCTTACAACATCAACCTGCTTTCCACCGATGTCTCGATTGCAAAAGCCCTTGCAAAGCGTATTCGTACCGAACGGGAGAGTAACCCACAGTGGGCAGGAGTACGCGCTCTTGGGCTACTGCTCGCCTCTCAGCAGAGGGCGCAGGTCTCTATGAACCTCACCCAGCCCGAAAAGACACCGATTCCGTTTATCTTCGACACCGTTCGCTTGTGGGCTAGAGAGTTGGGAGTAGCCATGTACGAAAGCGAGATTATCGGGGCGATACCGTTGACATCGTTGGGGGGCAGACCACCAGATACCCTGCTTTGGAGTGCCTATCGCCCCACCCAGATACTAGATACATGGCTAGAGTGACTTAAATACCCGTTGACAAAACGCCTCTTAGGGGATATACTTTAACACACAATCCAAACGCTTGCTCATCGAGAGTGGGTGTCATACCCACTCTTTTGTTTTTGTATGGCGATTTTACTAAAGTTTAGGTAGATAGCGGGGGGAACCCTCACCAAAGTCACCGTAAGCGAGAGCAGGAGAGGCGCGAACATAATGAATGGTGAATTCCTAGAGGCACTAGAGCAGATTGCCAGAGAGAAAGATATTACCCTCGAACTGCTCGTAGAGACCGTAGAGTCGGCACTGGTAACTGCCTATAAAAAGAACTATCAGACCGAAGGCGACATTCGCGTAACGATAGATACCAAGCGAGGCTCTGCCAACCCTTTCCGTGTCTACCGCCAGCGCACAGTAGTGGAAGATCTTCACAACCCACAACTAGAAATCTCCCTCGAAGACGCACGCAAACTCTCCCCTGAAGCGGTAATTGGCGACACCATCACCACCAATATCGACACTGCGACCTTCGGGCGTATCGCCGCACAAACCGCCAAGCAGGTGGTAGTACAGCGCATCCGCGAAGCAGAGCGGCGCAAAATTTTTGACGACTACAATGACCGTATCGGTGAGGTCGTTACCGGAACCGTGCAGAGACGTGAGGGACGCAACATTTTGGTTGCACTCGGCAAACTAGATGCCGTGCTCCCTCCCCAAGAGCAGGTAGAGTCGGAGCCATACCGCCATAATGACCGCCTAAAGGTCTATGTTCTCGAAGTAAAAGAGACCAATAAAGGACCCCAAGTCGTTGTGTCTCGTACTCACCCTAGCCTCATTCGCCGCTTGTTCGAGTTGGAAGTCCCCGAAATTTCGGACGGTGTTGTTACCATCAAAAGCGTGGCACGAGAGCCGGGCGCACGTTCCAAAATCGCCGTAACCAGTCGAGACGAAAAGGTAGACCCCGTAGGCGCGTGTGTAGGACATAGGGGAAGCCGTGTACAGGCGGTAGTCAACGAACTGTACGACGAGAAAATCGATATTGTACGCTGGAACGAAGATGTCTCTCTGTTTATCTCAGAAGCACTCTCTCCCGCCAAAGCCGTAAAAGTGGCAGTCGATGACGACGGCAAAAGCGCACTGGTAACGGTTCCCGATAACCAACTCTCGCTTGCTATTGGTAAGCAAGGGCAGAATGTCCGCCTAGCGGCAAGGCTAACCGGTTGGCGCATTGATATTCGGAGTGAGGCACAGGTTGCCCGCGCCGCTCTTATGTCACTAACCGAAGGACTAGAGAGTCTGGGCGAAGAGATGGAAGAGGAAGATACCGAAGTGGCAACCTCTGATGAAGAAAATGCGTAATATATAAGAGGTGAGTTCTTAACTCACCCCTTTCCAGCCTTCGTAATGGGGAAGGCAAATTCACTAGCAACTTTTGCGAAGCCCACTCACAGAGAGACTTCGCCTGATAGGAAATAACGCGGTTGAAACGACCATGATGACAATTAGGATTGCCTCTGACCTCACGGCAAGCACTGTGAGGAGCGGGTATCGGCACAATGGGAGAGTAGCGATGTAAAAGTCGAACTGCCTTGAGATTACGCCCTTTTAGGTGTCTCCTCACTATCGCGGCTACAACGCTATTCGGCAACACAGCCCCGTGACTGCTGAAAGCCCCTCCCCTATTTCCACAAGAGAGCCGCTTGCCCCTTGTCAATCTCAATCCCAACCTGTCTCCTTCCGTTCCCACTTAAAGAACGGTATCTGCTCGTTTCGCCTTATCCGAACACATAAGATGAAAACGAAACATACTCCGGTGCGAACCTGTGTGGCGTGTCGTGAGACGGACGAAAAACGCGACTTAATGCGTATCGTTCGCCAACCCGACGGCAACGTCTGCCACGACGCACGGGGCAAAATTTCCGGGCGCGGTGCGTACCTGTGTGCCAAAGTCGAGTGCATTACCCTTGCCAAGAAGCGCAAGCAACTCGAACGCGCACTCAAGGTAGCCGCAGTACCCGAAACACTTTTTGACGCATTGATGCGCTTGGCGGAGGCAGAAACCGACGCGCCCCCCAAGCCAAATACCCATTTACAGACGAGAGAAGGGGAGGGTTAAGAATGGCAGTAGCAGGTGGTATTCGTATCGTAGATCTTGCGAAAGAGTTAAAACTAACCTCGCAAGCACTTATCGCATCGCTCCACGATTTAGGTGTGGAGGCAAAAGGTGCAAACTCTGTTATCGACTTAGAGACCGCCAATACCGTGCGTGGCTTGATGGAGGCGGCTCCCGCAAAACAGAAAATTGTAGAAGTTAGTGCAGATGCAACCCTGAAAGACCTCGCAGAAGCGATGCAAGTTCAGCCCAACGCTGCCGTTAAAAAGATGATGGATTTGGGCAAACTCATCGCCCCGCACCAGCGTCTTTCTCGTGCTGATGCCGACCAGTTGGCTTCGGCGTATGGCTACACAGTCGCCATAAAAGCAGAACCTAAACCCGTTGCCGCCGCCCACCATAAGCACAAAGCCCCTGGTGGTGCACTGCAATCACGTCCCCCCGTTGTTACCATTATGGGACACGTAGACCACGGTAAAACCTCACTCCTCGACGCGATTCGTAAAGCAAACGTGGTTGCTGGCGAGTTCGGAGGGATTACTCAGCACATCGGCGCGTATCAGGTAGAGGTGGAGCATAACAACGAGAAGCACAAAATCACGTTTCTGGATACCCCCGGTCACGCCGCCTTTACCGAGATGCGGGCGCGTGGTGCAAGCGTTACCGACATCGTGATTCTGGTGGTTGCGGCAGACGACGGTATTATGCCCCAAACGGTAGAGGCGATAAACCACGCCCGTGCCGCAGAGGTTCCCATTATCGTCGCTATCAACAAAATGGATAAGCCCGACGCTCGCCCCGACAGAATCAAACAACAGCTTACCGAACACCTCCTTGTGGTAGAGGAGTACGGCGGCGATGTGATTGCGGTTCCCGTCTCTGCCAAAACCCAAGAGGGTATACCTGACCTCCTAGAGTACATCCTTCTTGTTGCCGACATCAACGAGTTCAAAGCCGACCCACACGGTCATGCGACCGGAGCCGTTATCGAGGCGAAAATCGTACCTGGTAAGGGACCCGTTGCTACGATACTGGTACAGTCGGGTGTGCTGAGAGTAGGCGACAACGTTGTAGCAGGTCTCGCCTACGGTAAAGTACGCGCCATGATAAATGAGCGTGGTGAGCGGCTCCAGAAAGCAGGTCCCGCAACCCCTGTAGAGGTGAGCGGCTTAAACCTCGCCCCCGCCGCTGGCGATATTGCGGAGGTAGCCAAGAACGAAAAAGAGGCACGGCAACTCGCCGAGAAACGGCAAGAGAAGGCACGAAACTCGCGCCTCAGCGGTCAGGTGAAGCGGCTTACCCTCGCCGACATCGCCCGCCAAGCACAGGATGGAGTGGCAAAAGACCTCTCGCTTATTGTGAAAGCGGACGTTCAGGGTAGTGTAGAGGCGATTCTGGGTCAGTTGAACCAGATTACCGAAGAGAACACCGATGAAGAGGTGAACATCAGCGTAAAACTGAGCGGCGTGGGCAACATCACCGAATCGGATATTAGCCTTGCCGTCGCAACCGGCTCTATCGTGATAGGCTTCAATGTTCGTGCTGATGCCGCTACCATGCGTGCCGCCGAACGCGACGGGGTGGACGTGCGCCACTATAACATCATCTACGACCTTACAGAAGATGTGGTACGTGCCATTAAAGGGCTTATGGAGCCTATCTACGAGGAGATTGTACTGGGCAGAGCCGAAGTACGCCAACGCTTCCAAACCCCCAAGGGCATTGTTATTGCAGGAAGTTACATCAACGATGGTATGTTCCGACGCGGGGCAGAGGTACGTGTTACTCGCGGTAAAGACCTTCTCCACACTGGCAGACTAGACACCCTACGCCGTATAAAAGACGATGCGCGTGAAGTACAACAGGGCTACGAGTGCGGTATCGTAATCGCAGACTGGACGGACGTGCAGGTGGGTGACGTGCTAGAGTGCTTCGAGATGCGCCAAGTAGAGCGTTAAAAATCTACCCCAAAACAAGATGCACTTAGGAACCCTTACCATCGTGCTATACCTGCACGATACAGAGTCGTTGAAAGACAAACGCCAGATAATCAAAAGTCTGGTAGAGACCACACGCCAAAAGTTTAATATCTCGATTGCGGAGGTGGACGACCTCGACAAATGGCGGCGCGCCACTATCGGTGTTGCTTGCGTCGCCAACGAGTCTGCTCACGTCAATCGGGTACTAGACAAAGTACTGGACACAATAGAGAGCAATCCCGCCGTAGATGTCGGCGAAGTGGAACTGGAGATGCTCTAGTCCTTAGAGGTTACGAGTAAAAACATGAGTATTCGACAAGAGAGGGTGCAGTCTCAACTGATAGACATTCTTAGCGAGATGATTCGCAAAGATCTAAGAGACCCCCGTATCGGTTTTGTAACGCTGACGGGGGCGGATGTCTCCCACGACCTGCGCCATGCCAAGATATTTATTAGCGTCTATGGCGACGAAGAGGCACGTAAGCAGACCCTCAAAGCCCTGAATGGGGCAGTGGGAGCCATGCGCGGAGAGGTTACGCGCCGTGCTCAACTGCGTATCGCCCCCGAAATCGTATTTGCTTACGATGAGGGTATAGAGCGTGGTCAGAAAATCTTCCAGATTCTGAACGCCATAGAGGAAGAGAACAAACAAAATCCCAACCCAACGGAGACCACGCCCGAAGCATGAGTACCCCTCTCCAACACACCACCCACGCCCTTTTGACTGCCCAACGTATCGCTGTTTTCGCGCACATTAGCCCCGACGGAGATACTCTGGGCTGTGTGTTGGCACTATCGGGGGTGCTTCGCGCTTTGGGTAAGGATGTTACCCCGCTTGCCGCTGACGGTGTACCCGAAATTCTAAAGTGGTTGCCAAGTGCCGAGACAGTTCAGCGTAGCACAGAGCGCAGAGATTTCGACCTTGCGGTAGTGTGTGACGCAGGGGCATTGAACCGCATTGGAACGAGCCTTATGCCCGTTGCCGAGTCTGCGCCCCTCCTTATCGACATCGACCACCACGTTGTTTTGGGGGCGACCTTTGGGCAGATACAACTACTCGACGCAAAAGCCGCCGCAACCGCCGAACTTATCTGGCGCGTGGTTCGTGCTTTAGAGCGGGAAACAGGGAAAGCCCTCGTTACTCCAGAAATCGCGGAGTGCCTACTTACGGGGCTTATCACCGAT
>OMJJ01000294.1 GCA_900299305.1 bacterium
TGATTGATGGCGTAGGGTTGGAAGTCGGGAGCCATTTGTAAAAAGATGTCGGCAGGTTTCAGTCCCAAATCGTCGAGTTGGCTTTTCAGTCGCCGCGCAGATGCCTCCACATTGGCGAACTCTTGCGAAGGGTGGAGGTGCGACCTCTCTTCAAATAGCCCAATATCCACCCCCTCAAAGCCTAACAACGCGATGACTTGGAGGGCCCTTGCGTGAGAGAGGAGCGGGAAAGTAAAGTCGGCACAGGCATATCGGTAGTTCAAGTGTAGCCTCCTTTGGCTAAATCTGACGGTTATCCCACTCTGCCGCCGCAAGGTATCCTGCATCCACAATGTGCGCGATACCCGTAATGCCGGAAGAGTCGTCGGTGGAGAGGTAGAGTGCCGCCTTTGCGATGTCTTTTGGGGTGAGGAAACGGGCAAGCGGCACTCGTGCAGAGCGGCTTTCCAGCGTGGCTTCGGGGTCGGGGGTTCTGCTTACATGGTAGCGGAAGAGAGGGGTATCCGTAATACCGGGACAGATACAGTTGACTCGGATACCGTAACGGGCATAGTCCAGAGCCAACGCTTTGGTGAGCATCATCACTGCCCCCTTCGAGGCGACATAGGAGGGTGTACTGCCCTGCCCCACAAAACTCGAAATCGAAGCCATGTTCACGATGGTAGCCTCTTCTGCTTGCTTGAGGTGCGCCAGCCCATGCTTTACAGTAAGGAAGATAGACTTGACGTTCACCCCCATCACCGCATCCCACTCTGCTTCCGAACAGTCTTCCAAAGGCTTTACCAGCACGATACCCGCGTTATTAACAAGGTGATGTAGCCCACCAAATGCCGCAATCGTCTCCTCAATCGCCCGCTGAACCTCCACCTCTTTCGATACGTCGGCGATAAACAGTTCTGCCTCTCCACCAGTAGCACGGATTTGCGCTAAGGTCTCTCGTCCCTTCGCTTCGTCCACCTCTACAAGAGCCACCTTTGCGCCCTCTTCGGCAAACAACTCCGCGATGCCCTGCCCAATACCCGACCCTGCCCCTGTAATGAAAGCGACCCGCCCCTCTAAACGCCTCTTCGACATTCGCTCTTACTCCTCAAGTCGTGCGAGCATCGCCTCTCGCTTTGCCTGAAAACCTTTGCTCTCTAACACCTCTGGGTTCAGCAAGCCAAACGGTACTTCGCCCCGCATTACCGAGAGCATGGAGCCGACGGCAAGGCTTCCCATTGCCGCAAAACACTCGTCTGTCCAGCAGATAGAGTGGGGGGCAAGAATCACGTTCTCCATCTGTAGAAGTGGGTTATCTGGTGAGGGCGGCTCCAACTCAAAGACATCTAGCCCCGCCCCCGCAAAGGTTCCGTTCTCTAGGGCTGATATTAAATCCTTCTCGTTTATGATGGGACCTCGTGCCGCGTTCACAAAATAGGCGGTAGGCTTCATCAGATTAAATAGGTCTTTATGAATCAGCCCTTTCGTCTGTTCGTTCAGGAGGCAGTGGATAGATACATAATCCGATTGAGAGAAGAGTGCCTCTAACGAAGTGGCGCGTTCGACACCCACTTGCTCCAAAGCCGCATCCGATACAAACGGGTCGTAAGCGATAACTTTCATGCCAAACGGCTCTACAAGGCGGCGCAACTCTCTACCTTGCCCCCCAAAGCCCACAATGCCTAGCACCTTGCCATAAATCTCGGTTCCCTGATAGCGGTTTCGCTCGTGCCAGCGTCCCTCACGCACTAGTCTGTCCTTTACAAACATCCTCCTGCTAAACGCCAGCATCATCGCGAGAACACCCCCCGCTACAGGGTGGTCGGTAGAGCCTCTCGCAATCGTCAAGAGCGTGTCGTTTGCGGTGAAGGCGTTCACGTCGCACATATCGTACCCCACCCCAAACCGCGCCACTATCAAAAGGCGTTCCGCACCTTCCGCAAACGTCTCTGCCTTCCAAGCCGCTCCTAACGAGAGGGCGGCATCTAACTCGGCTATCTGTTGCGGGGTGACGGGGTAGTGGTGTTCCTCAAAAAAGGCGTACTGACTACGCGGCTCTGCCTCTATCTGCCCCAACCCAATGTCTTTGTAGGTAAGTTCTCCGCTAGGCGAAAGAAAGTCGCGTGTAACTCCTATCCTAAATCGGTTCTCTGCTCTCAGAGCCATAGTTTCAACGCCTCCTCGCGCTGTAGTGCCTTCAAGTTCTCCTGTATCGCCCGAATCATCATCGACATTTCGGTTCCCAATCCTACCATGCGGAAGCCCTGGTCGCGCCGTAGAATCGAGTTTTCAATGCTACGCGCCATGACTCCCGTTGCAATCCCTTTTGCTTCGGCTTTGGCTCGCACCTCCAAAATCCTCTCCGCGACCCCTTCGCCCTCCCACTCTCCCAGATAGCCGTAGGAGGCAGAGAGGTCAGCAGGTCCAAAGAATATCGCCTCTAAGCCCGGTGTCTCCAGAATTGCGTCTATCGCCTCTACTGCCCCGCGGGTCTCTATGAGGGGAATCACTAGCGTCTCTTCGTTTGCCCGTGCAAGGTAGTCCTGAAACCCAAGCCCCCACTTTACGCACCTATCTCCGGCAACCCCACGAACTCCCACAGGGGGATACTTGCCGTAGCGCATCGCCGCTTGTACCTCTTCTGCGGTCTGTGCGTAGGGAACA
>OMJJ01000295.1 GCA_900299305.1 bacterium
ATCGGGCGCGTTTACGAAGGAGAGTTGGGTGAGCGTATCCCCTTCCACAGTGAACACTATAGAGGGACCTTCTGGTGCAAGGCTCGCCGGCGTAACTTTCACGCTTCCGGGGGTCGCCGCGTTGTAGCCTAAAATGCTATTGGCTCCGCTCTCCGAACGTGAAAAGAGTACACCCGCCGCAGTGGTTCCCAGCACCCCTTTTGTGCCGATAAGGGAGCGAAGGCGGGAGAAGGGAGACCATGCGGGGTCTACGCTGAAAGCAGGCGGTACCGCCGTTACGGCGACTTCATCGCTTCCATCCGCGGCAATCGTATAGATGTTCATTTCGCCCTTCAGCGATTGGCGAGCGAAGACGAGGCGTGTTCCATCTGGCGACCAATAAGGCGAAATATCTTGATTAGCAGGAGAAGAGATGTTCACAGGGCTGGAGCCATCGGCATTTGCGATGGTAATTTGCCCTCCGCTAGAGAAGGCGATTCGGTTTCCTGTGGGCGACCAACTCGGGTTGGCATCGAAGTTATCGCCGAAGGTGATGCGCTGTATGTTGGAGCCGTCTGCATTCATTGTGTAGATGTTGGGGAGTACTTGCCCATCGCGGTTCGAGTGGAAGGCGATTCTCGCTCCATTAGACGACCACGAAGGGTTTTGGTCTTGCCCTGCCCCTGCCGTCAACTGGGTCTGTCCTGAACCGTTTGCGTTCATTACCCAGATTTTGTAAGAATTTCCTGTGCCTGTTGAGCGCATGAAGACGATTTTTGTTCCGTCTGGAGAGAACATTGGCTCCATGTTGTCGTATGCGTCGTTGGTGAGGCGAACGACAGACGAGCCGTTCAGATTCATGCTATAGATTTGTGCATGAGAGCTGTCGCGGCGCGAAACGAAGACGATTTTTCTTCCGTCTGGCGAGTAGGAAGGGAGGATATTGTATCCCGTCGCTGTGAGTTGCCTCATATCGGTTCCATCGGGACGGCAAGTGTATATCTCGTATATCCCTCCCTCCCCTCGGTGGAAAGCGATGCGGGTGGAGGAGAGGGTGGGAGATGCGCCGCCTGTCATGCTCATATCGGAGATAACACCCACAAGAGAGGTGACAGTGGTTTGGCGGGTCTCTACAGTTTGCGGCGGTGCGGAGAGCACGGCTCTGCCCGCTATCTCGCCAAACGTAAAGGCCTGAGAGGCATCCGAAGTTGGGTTGGTTACGAGTCCGTTACCTGAACCGCAACCTACCATCAAGGCAAGAGCGATAGCAGTAAATAGTGTCGAAGTTCTTTTCATGGCGTAAAGGCACCTTTTGTTTTGAAGTTATTGGGGGAGGCGTTCACCTCTTCTGTTTGTACGAGGGCTTATAACAATTATAACATACTTTTAGATGACGGCGGGTGTGACGGTAGAAGAGGAGTTACAAGGCATCTCGTGCAGTGCCTTACAATCGAACCGGAGGTTTTTAGGGTATCCCTTATTCTAAAGTTAAACCATTACGATTCAAAGCCCACTTCTACAGCGAGAAGAGGGCTTTTGAAAATGGGGTAAGGAGAAGCGATAACTAGGCTTGTGCGGTCAGTTTGTTCGCTTGCTTCATAATGCGCGATTTGCGGCGTGCGGCTTGTCGCTTGTGAATGATACCGCGTTCCGCAGTTTTGTCCAACGTTTTACACGCAAGACGAATCGCCTCGGCTACCTGCTCCGGAGTGCCGTGCGCCTCTACCGCAACACGAGCCTTCTTCACAAAGGTTTTGCAAGCGGACTTGGCGGCGATGTTCCGCTCATGGTTTTTACGAGACTTGATAACGTCTTTCTTGACAGACTTGATATTGGGCAACGTGAATTCCTCCTATAACCCCCAAAGTATACTCGAAGGACACGCCAAATTCAAGGGTAGAACTCAAATTTCTCTCGACTCTCCCTAGAATCGAGTACAATATAGGAATAATCTCTTCTGCTTTGGAAGGAATGGCTCTACTATGTACCCCCTACAGAATGTCTTTCGGCTTCGTTACGCGCCCTTACTTGTCAGTTTGCTCCTCTTACCGCTCTCCGCAGTGGCACAGGAGACCGTAAACCATCAGGTTATGAAAACGGATGTCCTCGTCGTTACTGCACACCCAGACGACGAGAGCATGATGGCGGCGACAATGGCACGGTACGCCGACCAAGGGAAAGTTGTCTCGCTAGTTACCTGTACTCGTGGAGAGGGAGGGGGCAACGGGACAGGCAAGGAGTTGGGGGCATCGCTAGGCATTGTACGAGAGGGAGAACTAAGGCGGTGCTTGAGCCTACTCGGAACTCGCTACCTCTACTTCCTCAATCAACCCGACTGGGCATATACCGAAAGCGTACAAGCCACACTCGCCCGTTGGGGTAAAGAGGAGTCGCTACGAAGGTTAGTGCGCCTCGTGCGGATTTTGCGCCCAGAGGTCATCTGTACCATGGATCCCGCTCCGGTAGGAGGGCAACATGGACACCATCAGGCGGCGGGGCGATTGGCTACAGAGGCGTTTACCGCCGCGGCAGACCCCCGCGTGTTCCCCGACCAGATAGAAGAGGAGGGACTCGCGGTTTGGAAGGTACGAAAACTGTACTGGGTCTCTTTTGGGGGAGGAGGAAACACGGTTATTCGTACCGACGAACAGGCTACAGGGGTGTTGGCGGGTAAGGTGAAGGGCAACCGCTATGCCGACATTGCCACTCGTGCCGAGATGAACCACCGTAGTCAGGGCTTTGATAAGTTTATGGAGTCGATGGCGGATTCGGGGCAGACGATGTTTGCGCGTCCGAACAACTTCCTGCTGGTGAAGTCGCGTGTTCCTGCGGTTTCCGACGAAACCGACCTCTTAGCGGGACTAGAGGGTGTAAGTGTGGCAGAAAATGACCTGCTTTCAGCACAGCATCCTACTCCCGTTACCTCCGATGTAGAGGTGCGCGTGGAACCCATTCAGCCCGTCCGCAACTATCAAGACTGGCTTAAAGCGAACCACATCTCCTACTTAATGAAACGTCTCCCCGCGCACGTTCCCGTAACAATGGGAGTTCCTTCCCCCGTTACCATACTCGTTACGAATACCACCGATAGAGGGCTACGCCAAAAAGTAAGTATCTCTCTTCCCGAAGGCTGGAAGGCGAACCAGAAAGAGACCCTCGTCACGTTGGCGGCACACCAGACGGCGCACCTACGTTTCGATGTCACTCCCGCTTCTAACAAGCAGGGGAGTTATCCTATCACCACGAAGGCAGGCAAAAGCGCGGACACAGGAGAGATGGACTTACTGCCTATCACGAGCGCGAAACGCCTACCGCGTAAGTTTGCGGTAGATGCCGACACGATCAAGTGGACTGGTGCAGGCTTTACCTCGGTTGCGATACCCCACAACTTTGCGGCGCAAGGCAGTGCCAAAGACGACACTGAGATTAGTGGTCGCTTCTACATGGGGTACACCAATGAGGGGCTTCACGTTCTGGTAGATGTGAAAGACGATACCGTCGTTACGAATATCGCCCCCGATGACATTAAAGGGCATTGGCGTTCTACCAGTACCGAAATCGCCATAGACCCCAACCCACGCGGCGAAAACACCTTTGGAACCCTGAAACTAGGGATATTCCCACAAGATACTACAGGGAAAGTTCGGGCAGGGCGGGACGCGGATGCAAACCCCGGTCCCGTCGATAAAAAGGAGAAAAGCATCCTCCTCGCCTCCAAAATGACGGCACAAGGCTACATTGTAGAGGCACTCATCCCTTGGAAAACGCTACGCACCACTCCCACCTTCACCCCAACCGTGGGGCGTAATATCGGATTTAACGTGATTCTGTTCCATGCAGGTAAAAAACAGGCGCGTGTGGGAGAGGACATCAACAAATCGCGGCTGGCTTGGTCGTACTGGCAAGGCGTTTGGGGTCGCCCTATCGTTTGGGGAACCGTGATTTTGAAGTAGCGAGGGTTTGTATATTCTTGACCTTACCCTAACCCTCTCTTTAACAATGAGAGGGAATCTTGGGGTACGACTGCAAAAGAGGTCTCGTCTATTATGAGCAGGTTTATAGCTAGGTGAGGACTGTATAAGACGGCAATGAGGCAAATGTGTCTGGTGAATTACCGAATATGTTAGGTCTGGAAGAAGCCCGAAAGTACCGAAGAAAGTACACCTTTCAAGGCGTATTCTTAGGATGTGGAGGGCTTCTCTTACTGGAAGTAGTGTTTTTCCTCTTTTTGTTGATAACACACCGTTCGGAAATGAGAAGGTCAGAACCAACGGCAAGGCAGTATCTTCAGTACATGATAGATAACAAGCCCACCGAAGCATATGAACTTAGCTCGATGAAGTTTCGCAACGTGGCTAATCTTGATACCGTAAAGAGTATCTTTGCACTCTATCGGCAGAATATGGGTCATATGGGAACTCCCCGCCAACTCGACTGGCATACGGTAAATAAAGCGGGAATTACCGCTGTCGAGTTCATCTACTCTGTCCCCAGTGATAAAGCGAACATTACAGCGACGATTGATATTGAGCGTGAAGGTGGAGAATACCGTGTGCTGACGGGTTCGCTTGTATTCACCCCTTACAACACTCAAAAGTAGGTATTGGGACAATACCAAACCCCCGCCTTCACTCCAACAGCGGGGCGTAATATCGGTTTTAACGTGATTCTGTTCCACGAGGGTAAAAAACAGGCACGTGTGGGAGAGGACATCAACAA
>OMJJ01000296.1 GCA_900299305.1 bacterium
ACTGTTGTGCTATATAGTGACCGGGATAGTCGTGTGGGTAGAGGTAGTTTCTGCCCTTCTTGAGCAGTTTGCCGCTTACGCTATTACCGTCGCAGAGGTGAGGGGGGACGGGCTTTGTGCCGTGTTTCTGTACCTCTTCCATCGCTTTCCCTATCGCAATGGTCGCGGAGTTGCTTTTGGGGGCGGTAGCAAGGTGAATAGTGGCTTGGGCAAGAATGAGCCGCGCTTCGGGCATTCCTACCATCATTACGGCTTGGGCGGCGGAGTTGGCTAGTACCAGCGACATGGGGTCGGCGCACCCTATATCCTCCGAAGCGAGAATGATAAGCCTTCGCGCAATGAATTTTACATCTTCCCCTGCGAGAAGCATTTTGGCGAGCCAGTAGAGGGCGGCATCGGGGTCGGAACCGCGTAGCGACTTGATGAAAGCGGAAGCCGTGTCATAGTGTTCGTCGCCCTGCTTGTCGTAGCCCAATGCCCTAATCTGTGCCCCCTCCTCCGCGAGTTCCAACGTAAGATGCCGCTGACCGTTTTCGTCGATAGGAGATGCCTCTACTGCCGCTTCTAGGGCGGTGAGTGCTTTACGGCAGTCGCCCCCTGCAATGTCGGCGAGATGCGCGAGAGCCTCTTCATCTGCGGTTATGGCAAGGCTACCCAAGCCGCGTTCGGTATCTTGTAGGGCGCGTTGCAGGAGTTCTAAAATATCAGTAGGAGAGAGGGGTTCAAAGCGAAAGAGGCGCGAACGAGAGAGCAGGGGGGCGTTTACCTCAAAGTAGGGGTTTTCGGTGGTCGCACCAATAAGCAGAATGGTTCCGTCCTCTACATGGGGCAGAAGTGCGTCCTGCTGTGCCTTGTTCCAGCGGTGTATCTCGTCTACAAACAGAATGGTTTTTTGCCTGAGTTTTTTGCGCCGTTCTCGTGCCGCTTCAATCACTTTTCGCACGTCGGCAACCCCGCTTGTAATGGCACTGTAGTCTTCAAAGTGGGCGCGGGTGGTATGGGCGATAATTCGGGCAAGGGTGGACTTCCCACATCCGGGAGGGCCCCAAAAGAGGATAGAGGTCAGTTGGTCGCGCTCGATGGCGCGGCGTAGTAGCGTACCCTCTCCAACCACTTTGCTCTGCCCCATAAACTCCTCTAGGGTACGGGGGCGCATACGGGCGGCGAGGGGCATACTGATTTGGGAAGACGCGCCTTCGAGAGAGGAGGGCGCGTCTTCTGAGAAGAGGTCTTGGGGAGGAGAGGTGTCGGGCATTATGTTCTCACTAGGAGGCAGTGGGTAAAGCCCTAAATCAGCCCTACTCTCTCCATTGCCGCGAAGATAACGGCTTGCTCTTTTTCGTTTGCCTCCGCGAGCGGTAAGCGCAGACCGCCCACGTTCACCCCTAAACGATTTAAGCCCGCTTTCAGCGGGGCGGGACTAGGGGTCGTGGGCTGGAAGCAGGCTTTAAGTACGGGAAGCATTTGAGCGTTGAGGCAAGCGGCACGGGTGAGGTCGCCGCTAAAGAAGGCGGTGTGCATCTCCTTCATCTGCCGCCCTACGAGGTGCGCGATAACGCTGACGATTCCTACTCCGCCAACCGCAAGGAGGGGGAGGGTTAGCCCGTCGTCTCCGCTATAGACCGCGAAATCGTGAGGGGCATCGGCGACTATCTCTGCCATCTGTACCAGATTTCCGCTTGCCTCTTTGACGGCGACGATGTTACCAATCTCTTTTGCTAGGCGAACCGTGGTAGCCGCGTCCATATTCTGCGCGGTACGGGCGGGGACGTTGTAGAGCATACAGGGAAGTGTGGGGGCGGCTTCTGCTATGGCTTTGAAGTGGCGGTACAGCCCCTCCATAGAGGGTTTGTTGTAGGGGGGAACCACCAGTAGCACACCATCCACACCTATCTCATTCGCCTCTTGGGTAAGCTGGATGCTGGCGGCGGTGTCGTTGCCACCTGTTCCTGCTATCACCGTGCCGCGTTTGCCTACGGTCTGTTTGACGAGGCGGAAGAGGTGGAGTTTTTCGGCATGGGTCAGCGTGGGTGATTCACCAGTGGTGCCGCATACCACAATGCCGTCGGAGCCGTTGTCCAGTAGGTGATTAACCAACTGCACTACCCCATTATCGTCTATCGCGCCGTTAGGGTGAAACGGAGTCACCATCGCGGTTAGTACTTGCCCGAAAATCGCTTCTGCCATCGTTTTTCCTTTGTCTCCTAACCGTGTACCATTACAAAGCGCATCCAGCGTTCGGCTATCTGAATACCGTTGAGGGCGGCTCCTTTGAGTATCTGGTCGCCGCTTACGAAGAGGTCTACTGCATCGTCGTTGGAGAGGTCGTTACGAAGCCTTCCTACGAGTACGTTGTCTTGTCCGCTTGCATCGAGGGGCATGGGGAAGTAGTTTTTCTCTCTGTCGTCTACTACCGTAACGCCGGGAAACTCGGACAGGGCTTTGCGAATGGCTTCGAGTGAGGGACGCTTTCCCTCCTCAAACTCTACGTTTATCGACTCGGAGTGGGCGCGAAGTACGGGGACACGTACACAGGTTGCCGATATTTTGAGGTTGGGCTCGTGTAGGATTTTGCGCGACTCGTATATCATTTTGCGCTCTTCCTCGTTGTACCCCGAATCGTCGATTTTGGTGTTGTGTGAGAACAGGTTAAACGCGATAGGGTAGGGGAATACGTGAGGGATAACGGGTCGGTCTTTGAGCATATCGTTGGTCTGGTCAATCAGTTCTTGCATCGCTTGCGCCCCTGCACCGCTTGCCGCCTGATAGGTAGAGACCACCACGCGGCGAACGGGGGCAAGTCGGCGTAGCGGCTCTAGTGCCATGAGCATGATGATGGTAGAGCAGTTGGGGTTTGCGATAATCCCATTGTGAGAGACGATGTCTTCGGGGTTGATTTCTGGCACAACGAGGGGGACTTTGGGATCCATGCGGTACGCCGAAGAGTTATCGACCACGAGCGCACCGGCTTGTGCGGCGGCGGGTGCAAACTCTTTAGTGCGAGAGCCTCCCGCCGAGAAAAAGGCGATGTCGATACCGTTGAAGGAGTCTTTGGTTAGGAGTTCTACACTGTAGGGGCGACCTCTAAAATAGAGGGTTCGCCCCACAGAACGTTCGGATGCCAGTAGTCGCAACGAAGCGAGAGGAAACTCACGAGTCTCTAGTAGTCGTAAAAACTCAGTTCCTACTGCCCCTGTTGCTCCCGCTATCGCTACATGATAGGTTCTCATCACACTCTCACGCTCACTTTCTTACTAAATATAGGTTTTGGTGAAGAGAGTGTACTCCTTTTTAGGGGCTTGCGTCAACCTTTCAGGGCTACTACGGTACGAGGTTTATCGACGGGGCAGTAACCGGTGTGTCGGTACGGCTAAGCGTCGCAGTGACCTGTTGGCTGGTGAAACCCGATTTCGAGGCGGTTATTGTGTAGGTATCGGGAACGACCCAGAAGAAGTAGTTGCCATTAGAGTTGGTTGTCACCGAGCCGAGGTCGTTACTACCCGCTTTGAGGTTTACTGTGACACCCGCTTGTGCTACTCCCTGTACTTTGATGTTGCCAGTTATCGTGTAGGGAGGCGGGGGCGTGCTTCCAACGGGTGCGGCGATAATAATGTCGGGGGCAGTGTTGTTACCGGTTACGAGAGGTGGTCCCAATGTTTCCGAGAGGATGGTCTTTATCTCGAAGTCTTTCGCTCGAACATCGCCTAGCAACGCACCGGGAAGGCTTCCTAGCCCCACGGGTAGCCCTGTCATGGAGAAAGTGCCATCGAGGGAGGTAGTCGCTTTTACTCCCGAAATGGTGACTTTCGCACCGCCTACCGCTTGCGAAACCCCATCGACTTGCGTAACTACGCGCCCTGTGAGGTTGGCACTATACCCTTGGTCGCTGACATAGATAACTCCTAGGTCGGTGGTCTGGTTAGCGGTGAGTTGTACGTTTAGGGTACGGCGAAACTGCTCTGCACCTGAGCCATCCACATTCCGTATGGTTAGCACGGTAGCGGTTGCGGGGATGCCTGTGAGGTTGAACTGTCCATCTGCGGCGTTCGCCTGCCCCTGTACCCCGCCTATATCTACAAAGGTGGAGGGAG
>OMJJ01000297.1 GCA_900299305.1 bacterium
AGCCCACGCCCAAAGTGGTACTGCCAAATACGGTTCACCATAACCCGTGCTGTAAGGGGGTTTTGGGGGCTTGCTATCCAGTTTGCCAACACCGTTCGCCGTCCGCTGGTATCGGGGTAGGGGGCGGTGGCAAGTTTTGGCTCTGGGAAGTTGAGTACAGAAGGAAAGCCCGGCTGAACCTCTTCGCCCTCTACATGGGGATTGCCGCGCATAAGTACATGGGTAATGCGGGGGCGTGCCTCTTCTGTTACACAGAGAGCGGTATCAAGGGCGGGAGGCTGAAACTCCTCCAACTTCTTACGCTCTTCGTGAAGGCGGGTGTACTGGTCGAAGTCGGCTTGTGTGATAATCTTCCCAATACGCTTTTGGATTATCTGAACGCGGGTTGCGTCGGTACGCCACTCCTCTTTCTCTACGGGGGTGAGGTCGGCATAGATGGGGCGGGTTATCTTCTGAATAGCATCCAGATTGGTTTTTAGTTTCGCTTCGTGCGCTTTAATAACTGCTTGCGCCGCCTTCGCCTCTGCTTCCGGCACAATGGGACGCATAGAGCCATCGCCGTAGGAGTGCCGCTTGATTCCCGACATAAAACTAAGCATTCGGTAGTAGTCTTTTTGGGGAATAGGGTCTATTTTGTGGTCGTGGCAACGCGCACAGTTCACCGTTAAGCCCAGAAAGACCTGTCCTGTGGTGCTTACAATATCGTCGAGGTCGTCGTAAAGAGCTTGTTGGGGGTCGGCAGGTTCATCATCCCACAGCCCTAGCCGATAGAATCCAGTTGCGATAAGCCTTTCGGGAGTGCGTTCGGGCATCTCGTCACCAGCAAGTTGTTCGCGCACAAACTCGTTATAGGGTTTATCTGCATTGAAGGCATGAATCACATAGTCGCGATACCGCCAAGCGTTCGGCTTGTGTCCATCCCGTTCGTAGCTGTTGGTTTCGGCATAGCGCACGAGGTCGAGCCAGTGCCGTCCCCATTTTACGCCATACTGTGGAGAGGCAAGTAACCTATCTATCACCTTCTCGTAAGCGTTGGGCGCGGTATCTGCTAGAAACGCACGAACCTCTTCAGTAGTAGGAGGTAGCCCCGTGAGGTCGTAGGTAGCACGGCGTAGCAGGGCAGTGCGAGAGGCGGGGGCGTTCGGGGTGAGCTTCGCGCCCTCCAAACCTTGTAGCACAAACGCATCTATCGGATTTTTGACCCAAGCCTTGTTTTTTACGGCAGGGACTTGTGGGTGCTTTACTGGCTGAAATGACCAGAACTTCATCGTCTCTGCGGTCACTTTTGGTGGACCGGTAGGAGCGGGAGTACTGCCTCCCTTCTCCTCTACCCACAGTGTACCTTGCTCTACCCACTTGGTTAGCACCTCTATCTGTTTCAGGGAGAGTTTACCCGCGGGGGGCATCTGCCGTCCCTGATAGCGTACCGCTTTTAGGAGAAGGCTTTCGCTAGGCTTGGCACTGTTCAGCGCACTCCCCGATAGCCCGCCTTTTACGAGATCGTTACGAGAGAGCATTTTGAGGTTGCCCATCGGCTTCTCGCCCGTATGGCACGAAAAGCAGTTCTGCTTTAGAATCGCAATCGCCTCTTGCGCGGTTTTGCGCTTTTGGGGGTCGATGCCCTGCTGTCCGTTCGCGGAAGAGACCCAGAACGCACCCAAAAGCAACGATAAGGGGCTGAATACAAATACAGTTTTAAGACCAATCTTCATAAAAAGGCTACCTCTGTGCTACCGAGACGGGAGAGGGAAGGGTTCGGCTCGGTGTCTCTTGCATACTAGGGGGCAAAAGCGAATTGAAAAGATGTTCGATAATCCCCGCAATGGCTCCTTGCCGTTTGCTCCCCCGTGCCATCACGATGTGGCAATCGGAAAAGGCGGGCGCAAGGGAACGCTGTTCTATCTCGGTAAGGAGACGCGAAAAGAGAGCGGGGTCGGCGGCAAACATTCGCCCATGAATAAACAGCGTGGAGGGGTTAAACAGGTTGATAACGGTGGCTACTCCTATCGCTAAATAGCGGCAAATCTGTTCTATCTCGTGGGTAATCTCTATCTTACCCGAAGCGATAATCTGTAGCACCTCGTCGATGTCGGTTTTTCTGCCCAAACGTTGAGAAATCGCGTGTACAAGGGCGGAATCGCTCGCCTCTGTCTCCAAGCACCCCCTATTACCACAGCCGCACCGCCTTCCATTCGGTGATACGGTGATATGCCCTACCTCACCCGCCAAGCCCCTATTTCCCTTGAGTAGTCTGCCTCCGCTCATTACCCCCAAACCCACTCCGATATTGACATCTAGCATAGCAAAATCGTCCATGCCTATTGCGTTTCCGTAGTGACGTTCGGCAAGGCAGAGCGCATGAGACTCCTGTAGTTGGACACACACGATTCCTAATCGTTTCTCCAAATCTTGTGCGGGTGAGTGGTTATTTGTAATAGGCAGGTTAGGGGAGAGGATACTGAGCTGATTGCTATAGTCTAGCAAACCCGGAATACTGATTCCCAACCCTAGAGTGATCACATTCTCACGTTTTAGGGCGGTACGCAGATAGGCTTCGGCGGTATCGAGCAGCAACCCGTAGTTATCGGGAGTTGCGAACTCATACACGGTATCGTGTAGAGAGCCGTCTAGCCCCGCGCTGACCACACGGCACTTGTCGGCATCTAGCACCAAGCCTAGCACTTGCGCGTTCCTTTGGGGGAGGCGCAGTTTTCGGGCAGGGCGACCCCGTAGAATTTCGGTACTCTCCTCTTCCTCTAGTAGCCCCGCTTTTAGTAGCGATTCGGCGGCTTTAGAGGCGGTAGGGGCAGTAATACGTGCATAGCGTGCCACCTCTGCACGCGACATAGGACCTCGGTGCTGAATCGCACGGAGTACCTGCCACTCATTGATTTTACTCAACAGAGAGGTCTGTATATCGGAGGTAGAGGCAGGGAGTTCGTTCATAGTGTTTTGATTATACATCTCCCCGTTATTTTTTGCAAGGGGGTTTAGTAAATGTCTTTTAGAAAATGTCGATTCAAAAGAAAACCCTCCTGCTAGCTGTTACGATAAGAGGAGGGTTTTGTACTTACGAACCCAAGTTCACCTTAACTATGCGTCTCATGTCCACCAAAGCCATGCTCGTGGTGATGGTGGCGATGGCGTGAAGAGTAGTCCTCTTCGTAGCGTAGTTGGCGGCATCTCTCTTCCCGCTCCCTGCGCTCTCGTTCTTCGCGTTCTCTGCGTTCCCGTCGTTCACAGCGTTCTCGCTCTTCCCGTTCTCTGCGTTCCCGTCGTTCACAACGTTCCCGCTCTTCACGTCGTCGTTCTGCTTCACGCCTTTCGCAACGTTCCCGCTCTTCACGCCGTCGCTCTGCTTCCCACCGCTCGTGCCTACTCTCGCGAGACTCCCAATCGCGATGGTGGCTCCACTCGTCCGCCTTGGCTTGTGGAGTCCCTGCAAACATTCCCAACCCTAGTGTGCTAATCATGGTTAGCAAAACAAAACTATTTTGTCGTTTCATCCCTCTACCCCTTTCCGGCTGTCCGCCTTTGGATATGAGTAGAGATACGAAAACAGAGAACGGGTGTGACATTTCATCTTGCTTTTTGAAAATAGTTGCGAAATGGGAACGAACCACTAAGTAAAAATTGTTTAGAAATTAGAGAAACCCCCAAAGGTGTGTTGCGTCTATCTGTTGGTTGCCGAAAATAAGTTCGTAAATTGTAAATACCGTAGTTGTTATATCGTTTCGCTATCGCAGATTTTATGAAAGTGCGTTCCAGCAAGAGAACGTGAGGTACAGACCCTCCCTAGGGGCGGAAGCACCGCCCCTGTTTTTTTGCCTCCCCTCGCTTCCCCATAA
>OMJJ01000298.1 GCA_900299305.1 bacterium
AAAACCGCCTCTAATCTACAGACGAACTTTTCCAGTGCTGTGTTCATGTTATCTTCGCTTGCTGCTATACCCGCATAGAGGGCAAGGTCGTGATAGAGTGATAGTACCGCAGGTTCGTATGCGTTAAAGCGCACGATATGGGGGAGAGCCAAGCCTACCGCCTGACCATGTACGGTTCCAAAGTGCGCGGTGAGGGGGTTCGCCATAGAGTGTGCCGCGCCGAGCATACTCGCCTCTATTGCCATGCCTGCGTAAGCCGCACCCAAGAGCATCTCTCCCCGTGCCGCTAAGTTACCGGGTTCAGCGATTACGGTAGGGAGAGCATGGATAGTAAGGCGAAATGCCTCTCGTGAAAATAGGCGGGAGTAGGGGGAACGCTTTTTAGTGACGGCGGTCTCTACGGCGTGGGTAACGGCATCCATACCAGTACAAACGGTCACGCTTTTGGGTTGAGAGAGAGTAAGAACGGGGTCTAGCAACGCGATACGGGGGGCGGCTTTGGTGTCGCCGCAAGCCATTTTGCTATGCGTTACCGCGTCGGAGATAAGCGCGAACGATTGGCACTCGCTACCGGTTCCGGCGGTGGTGGGTACGGCAATCATGGGGAGCATGGGGAGGGTGGCTCTATTTACGCCCCAGTAGTCGCGCATCTCCCCGCCATTGGTAAGCAGGAAGTTGCACCCTTTGGCGGTATCCATGCTACTACCGCCCCCCAGTCCCACAAACGCATCAATCTGATTGGCTCTCGCGACCTCTACGCAGTGCGCTACGTCCTCTGTAGTGGGGTTCTCATGCACCGCATCGAAGATAACCGCTTCGACCCCTGCCGCCTCCAAAATAGAGGTCGCCCTTGCGATATGCCCCGCTTTTACAATGCCCGCATCTGTGACGATAAGTACCCGTTTTGCAGGGAGTTCCCGCGCTAGTTCACCCAATTTGTCGAGTGTGTTGTTTCCATAGACGAGGCGCACTCGTGGCTGTACATCAAACTCCGAAAGAGTCTCCATGCTGTCCCCTATGCCCACTGTATCGAGCGGCGGCGATAGAGGAACTCAAAGAGGTTGCCCTCATGCGGCTGATTCCACTGTACCTTCATGGTGGGAATCGCCCCGACATTGAGCCGCTCTACATTGGGAGAGTCCATCAGTTGCTTAATAAACGCCGCATCCTCCGATATAGTTGTTACCACGAGCGATGGTCCTATCTTCTCTGCCATTTCGTTTTGGGGTATCTCTAGCACACTGGCGTAGGGGAATAGGAACTCACGGTTCGCGAGCGGGTGGGAGGCGTTTCGGCAGTAGACAATAGTGGGAAGTAGGTAGGTACTGCCCTCGCACTGCACGAGCCGTTCTGGGGCGCGGTACTGCGCCGAAACATCGGTAGCACCGGGTGTTTTGAGGTCTTCGGTAACGGTGGAGTCGATAAACTCTGCCATGTTGGGGTTTGCGAAGCCAGAGAGAATCGCGTCGGGGTCGGTGTAGGGGAGGGGAGTTACCTGAGCAAGCCGCTCTGCAATGGCGTTCGCTATCTCCTCACCTTTGCGCGGCACAATGACGGCAGAGGCGTTGATACAACTTCTTCCGCCGTTCTCCACAATCGACTTTACAATAATATCAAGGTAGTCTGTGTAGTTGTCTACCTTGTCGTTCCCGATAAGAATTTTGCTATAACCGGGTCCGTGTACCTCTACTGCGGGGTTGCTGGCATAACGCTCTACGGTTTTTACATCTCCAAAGATGAGGGCGCGACCACACGCCTGTAGAATGGTTCCGCTTCCCTCGTGGTCAGTGGGATAGAAACTGAACACCTCTGCGGGGCAACCTGCCGCAATAAATGCCTGAATAATGCGGAAAGGTGTCCAAGGCTCCTCACGCCCCGGCTTGAGTACGACAGGAATTTTAAGGGGGATAGCCGGCATCCAGAGCGAGTTCACGCCGGGCGAGTTACTGGGTAGCACGACCCCTAACTCCTGCGTGGTGGGGAAGAAACTGACGGGGACACCGTTCTGCTCCCCCGCGCCTTTGTCTACAATCTCCAAGTCCATTCCGCGAGTGAGTCCGCTGAGGATGGTGGGCATTTCGGTAAACACCTCGTAGATCTTAGACATATTCTTCCGAATGAGGGAGTAGGGTAGCCCACTGGTTGCAGAGAGCGATTCTAGGTAGTCTTGCGGGGTTTGGGTTCCGCTATCTCCTACCGGGAGGGTTCCCTCCATGAAAAGGTCACCAGCACGTTTACTTATCTCTAGGAGTTGTGCCACCGAGAACGAGGCGAAAGCATCGCGGGTAGAGCGGCGCAAATCACGCTTGATTACCCCTGCGTTTACCTGACTCACCTCGGCAACGACCTCACTGGTGCGAACGCTCTTTATCTCGGTCTTGTCTAGGCTGGTATAGTTTTGCCCCCGCCGTAGCGCAGGGATGTGCGGAATCGTCATCTTAATACTAAGGTTCTCCCCATTTTAGTTTGGTGTTATTTGAGTTCGGCGAGGAGCTCTTTCCACGTAGCGACTTCGAGTAGGCGAATGGCAAGGCGTTCTAGTTGCTTTGCAGAGGTGATAGAGCGCAACTTGGAGACTGTGCGAGAGGTAGGCTTTCCAAATCGTGCTGTTCCCAATGTGAGGAGGAGGCTTAATTCGCCTTCTACCCTACCTTCTGCTTTACCTTCTGCTTTACCTTCTGCTTTGCCTTCTGCTTTGCCTTGCGTAATGCCTTGTGCTAACCCTCTCTGCACACCCTTCGCAAGTATTGCTTGATACGTTACGGACTCTTCCATCTCAAGTACTCCCTTCAATAACTGCTCGATAACGGCTTGCTGGTAGCGCAAACCCATCATCACATACGCCGCTGTCCATGTCTGTTCTACGTTCTCGCTCTCCTGCTCAATCCGAGACTCCATTCGCTGAACGATATGCGGAAGGTCGGATGTCGTTACGTTACATAACGGAGCCAAAGGAAGAGTTCCCAACCCTCCCGAAAGTATATCTTCTACCTCTATCTCCCACAGACGCACCACCCGAAACCGAAACTCGTGATACGGAACCGCCTCGAAGGACAACTGTTTCTGGAATGGTTCTCGCATAACCGCGCCGTCTGCCTCTGGTCGTAGCAGAAAGATGGTGGTACAGACCGGTAGTCCTGTGCGTTGCCCCGCGAGTACATTGTACACCATGAACCGCTCCGCCATGTCGGGTTTGTAGGAGGCTTGCAGTTCGATGTGTGCGATATACGGAGGTTGTGCCTCTACACGGAGTATCTTGTCGGCGGTACGTGCGAAGGTACTCAGGTCGCTGTCGATGATGCTGATGTCACCGAGTGGCAACTTCAGTAGGCGCAACCAGTCTTGAGTGTACTCCTCTATCAGATACTTTGTCGTGCTGTCGTACTGCTTGGGCATAGCCGCTTCCGTTCTAACTCAGGTTGGGCAGTACTCCCTCCCCACAGAAGTCGGGATTTCCGAAGCGGGTAACACGATGCCCCATGCCGTGCGCGAACGCCATCAGGAGGCGGTTATGGGGCAGTTTGGAGTAGCGGAGCGAGCGACCCATCTGGAAGTTAAGCCCATTACCGACCAGTACAAACGGAATGTTGTGTAGGGTATGCGAGTTGCCTTGTCCTAGTTCGTTTGTCCAGACCAAAAGCGTGTTATCGAGTAGGCTACCTGTGCCGCCCGGCTCTGGGGTCTCCGAGAGACGTTTGGCAAGATACGCGAGTTGGCTACAGTACCACTGGTTGATGCGCGTGAGTTTGTCTTGTGCATCCTTGTTGCTATCGGGTTCGTGCGAGAGGTCGTGCTGACCCTCGTTGATGCCTAGCCAGTGCATACGCGCTTGCCCCACCGAATTCGTATATTGTAACGTTGCGACCCGCGCAAAGTCTCCTGCGAAACTGCTAACAATAAGGTCTATCTGCTGTTTGCTGATGAGGGGCATATTGTCGTTATCAGAGCGAACACCCGGCTCTAGCACGGGAATAGCATGACCCATGTCCTTGTTTTTGCTAGACCGTAGCTCTTGCTCCATCTCACGCACTAGGGTCGCGTGCTCTTCGATGATACGTCTGTCTTGTACTCCTACCTTCGTCCTAATCTTCTCTAAGTCGCCTTTTAGGTCGTCCAGAACGCTTTTCAGGCTCTCTTGGTCTTTCATACGCCCATACAGCTTTTGGAACATCTGATAGGGGTTGTCTATGGGTGCAAGAGGCTTGTTAGGACCTGAGTAAGACATACGAGTCCATGTATCTGCCCGTTCTGGAACCATAACGCCAAACTCCAACGAGCCGAAGCGGGTTCGGGTTGCGGGGTTGCTTTGGAGGAAGTTCTTTATCTCTTGGTCGATAGAGATACCGCTAGACCAGCCAGCAGGAGTATCCGACCCCCCCTGAATGTTTCCCGGAAACAGCTCTATCCCCGTGAGTAGGCAACCCATACCCCTCATGTGGTTGTCACCATCGCCGCGAACGCGGTCAGAGACTCCGTTTAGGATGAGGGTACGGTTTTGGAACGGCTCTAGGGGTTTCATAGTCTCTTTGAGTTTGAAAGTTGCGCCCTCTTCGTCGGGCCAGAAGGTGTTTGGCACGATCCCGTCTGGGCTAAACATCACTACGATTCTCTGTTTGCGCTTCTCCGCATAAGGCGCGGCGAGGCAAGGCAGATTCGTAACGAAGGGCAGGGCGGCGGCACTCAAGCCTAAGTCTCTCAAAAACTCTCGGCGGGTATTTATCTGGGACACAGTGTTACTCCTGAAAACGGGTTAAAACGGCTTCAACACTCTCTATTTTACCGCATGAGGGCGGAAGTCGCCATCATCTCGACCATCTCCTTACGAATGTTGTAGGTATTCGTATCGAAGGAGCGTTGTAGGGTGGGTAGGGTTTTGGAACCATACGCCCGAATCGGTTGCTTGGTTAGGTACTGGAACAGTTTTTCCACAAAAGCGGAGTGCGCTTCCTCACTCCCCGCGATAAACCGGGCTAGCTCTTTTGCTCCACTGAACTTTATGGTTTCGCCCGCTCTGGTGTGGTAACTTCCGGTAGCATCTACGGGCTGTTCGTTCTCTTTGGTGCGTAGCCTACCTATCGCATCAAACTTTTCGAGTGGGAAGCCAAGCGGGTTTATCATACCATGACACCCCATGCAGTTGACGGGCTTCGTCTGTAGGGTAACACGCTGGCGGGTCGTCAGGTTGGGGTGCAACTCAATCGCTAGGGGCGTGACCGCTTGCGGCGGGGGCATCAGCGTCCGCCCAAGTAGGTTACGCGCAATAAGTACCCCGCGGTGTATAGGCGAACTCGTTTTGAAGTAGGCGAAACTAGACAGTAGGTAAGGATGCGTGAGTACTCCGCTTCGCTC
>OMJJ01000299.1 GCA_900299305.1 bacterium
CAAAGAGGAGTATGCGGGATAACAGCAAGAGGCTCTGCATCGCTTTTTGAAAAGATTGTTTGGCAGGGAAGAAGGAAGGGCAGAGCCGTGCGTGGAATCTAGGCGGGACAGATTGAATTTTGAGGAGATAAAACCTTATGAAAAACCGTCTTTACGGGATATTGGGTTTGATGATGTTCCTCCAGTATGCGGTTTGGGGCGCATGGACTCCGGTGCTAAGTGCTTCACTGGGGGGGCGACTAAACGCAACGGGGGCAGAGATTGGGGGGATATACGGCATCTTGTGGCTGGCGTGTATCATCACTCCGTTTATTGGTGGGCAGATAGTAGACCGCTATATGCCAAGCCAAATCTTCTTGGGGATTGCGGCGGCTATCTGTTCGGGTAGCGCGTGGATGATGTCTCAACAGAGTACCCTTGGGGGGCTAGGAACGTGGATGTGGGTGTGGGCGATATTCTACGCGCCAACGCTGGGTATCACTAACGCCATTGTCTTCCACCACCTTAGCAAACTTCCCCTCTCGGATACAGAGCGAGAACGCGGATTCTCTATTATCCGCACCGCAGGAACCGTTGGCTGGATTGTTTCGAGCATCCTGCTCTACTTCTACCTTAGCGGCAAGCCCCCCGTTCCCAAAGGCACGTGGGCTCCGTTCGAGGAGTTGCAACTGACGGCTATTTTGGGGGTATTCCTCACCATAGTTGCCTTCTTTGTTCCCAATACCCCGCCTTCCAAAGAGGCAAAAGACCCTTGGGCATTTACGAAGGCGTTTCGGCTGTTTAAGGAGGTTCCCGGCTTTACGGTCTTTATGATTATCTCCTTTATAGCCGCCACCGAGTTTCAGTTCTACTACCTAACTACGGGTCCGTTTATGGAGCAAGGGCTAAAAATCCCTCACGAGCTTATCTCGCCCTACAAGAGTATCGCGCAGTATGCCGAGATTATCTGTTTGGGAGTCTTTACTCCGCTCTCGCTTCGCAAATTCGGCTTGAAGACCACACTGGTTATCGGTACGCTGGCTTGGCCCCTCCGCTATCTGGTCTTTGCCATGCAGAAACCTATTCCTCTGGTCTTGGCTTCTATGTCCTTTCACGGAATAGGGTTCGCTTTTGTGTTCGTTACCTCGTATATCTTTGTAGACCGCATCGCCCCCAAAGATATTCGAGCAAGCGCACAAAACCTGTATAACCTTGTGGCGTTGGGCTTGGCGAGTTATGTGGGTACGCTCTTTTCGGGGCGACTGCAAGACCACTTCACCACCTTTGTACCAGACCCCAAAGACGCTAGCAAAATGATCCCCGGTGAGGTCAACTGGTCGATGGTCTTTATGGTTCCGGCTGTGGTCACTATCCTCTGCGCCTTAGCCTATCAGCTCTTCTTTAAGGAGCCACCAAAGACAGACGATGAGGAGAGTGTGCGAGTAGGTTCACACTAGCCTCGTTCGTGGGCACCTAATACAAAAGGGGAAGAAGTCGAAAACGGCTTCTTCCCCTTTTACGTTGTCTCGCTGGTTTCAGCTACATCTTCATCTCAACAGTGTAGCGCAGTACCGTTGTGCTGTTGCCGGGAACCGTGACTGTCCATTGCGACTCATAGGCGTTCAGGCGCACACTCTTCTCCGATTCTTGTAGTATCTTCCAGTAGCCGCTATAGCCCTGTATCGCCCGAAACGCAACGGAGTGCGCTTTCTGGTTGTGTAGTGTTACCTCAACAAACTTCTGGACGGTTTTTTTGTCAATTTTTTGGTTTTTCACCAGTTTCCAGTCGGCAAACACATCGAAGGAGCTAGATAGCGTGAGGTAGACCTTCTCATCCTTGGGAGTATCGCCGATGTTACCTGCCCCAATAAACTGCGCGATACCCTCTTTGTCTGGCTCATACAGGCGAATTGCGCCTTCGGGAAGCGGTTCTCCTAGTGCGTTATTCTCGGTGTTGTAGAAGGTTAGCCCTACCGCTACGCTACACTTATGATTAGCGGGTTCACCGCCCCACATCCCATAGTAACTTTGTAGCGACGGAAAGCGCGTATTGTAGTCGCGAAGCACCTTTACCATTTTGCTACCCAACATCAGAAGGCGGTTCATCTGCTCTTGAACTACGGTGGTAGGTGTTTTGACGGCGTAGGAGTGTAGGTCTCCGAGTGCTTGCGGGTTTGCGAAACGCCCTTTTTCTGCATCGTTGGTATCTCTCGCCGCGGGCATTTGCCTCTGCATCATCATCTCCTCCCGCATCACCTTCATCTCCATTTTGCCCCCTGCAACGGTAGCACGGTTTGGAGAGCCTGCAACGAGGGTTACTTTGGCGTTGGGGTAGTTGGTTCCCGTTTTGTTTAGGACGGTTGCCCAACATTCGAGGTTCATGGTGTCCGAATCGGGGGAGAGGGTTCCGGTATAGTCGGTACTCCACGAAAGCCCCCGTGTTAGGTAGGAGAATTCGAGATTCGCCGACTGACTGGCGTTACTGGTAGCCTGTAAGGAGACCTGCGGCATAGGGATAACGTCGGGGAGGGTAGGTACAACCATCGTGCCTTGCGGTTGCACATAGAACTTATCGCCGCTCTGTAGCACGAAACTGCCGTTCTCCCCTGCCATAAGCGTCCCTTTTTGGGTGTCGGAGGGATAGCCGCTCTGGTTGTAGCGCACCACCTCCACCTCTTTTCCCATATAACGATGGAGCAGAGACTCACCTGTTTTTACGCCTAAGTCGTAGGCGTGGGAGGTGGTTTGCGGGGTTTGGCTATCGTTGCCTAGCCACCGCAGAAGAATAGACTGCGGGTCGAGTTGGTTGCTTACATCTCGGAGGTAGAGGTGGTTTTCGCCTTGCTGTAGCGAGTTGGGGCGTACCTCCCGCACCATCCCAAAATCATCATGATAGATAGTGAGGTTTAGTTCTTTGCGCTCGGTAGCGATAATGCTCTTGGGTACGGCTTGGGTGGTGCTTTTACTGGCATACCAGAGTACGCCCAAAAGTACGGCGGCGGCACAGCCTGCAACCAGTGGTCTGTTTTTCATGCGGTGTTTCCCCTTGTAGTGTGCAACGACGATTGAAGCGATACCTTAGCAATTCAGAAGTTAATCTGTATACGGAGGGGTATCGTATTTAGGTTCCGTAGCAGAGTCTTCTACCGCTTTAGGTACACGGTATTCCCAAAGGGTTCACAATACAGCGGGGTTTTTGAAATTTTGTCTTATGCTACCATCCCTAACAGGAGTTAGCGAGAATGGAGTATACTAACCTCACCTTATCCTCTTTTGTTTAACGAGAGTGTAAAATGCCCGTTTTGTCGGAACTGTTCGGACACGCTTCGGCGCGAAAGGTACTCCAACGCGCTTTAGAATCGGGGAATCTGCCCGGAACCTACCTCTTTATCGGTAATCAGGGGGTAGGTAAGGGAACGTTGGCACGTACCTTCGCGCAGTCCGCCGCCTGTCTACAACCGCGCCGTGAGCCGTATGAAGCCTGTGGGGTCTGTGTCTCTTGTAGGGAGGCACAACGCGGTCATCATCCGGAGATTGTCACCCTCTCCCCCGCAGGAGAGCAGATGCAGATTTGGCAGTTTTGGGATAGAGAGAACCGCCCTCCGGGAATACTTACCCATACCCTTCCCTACGCCCCCTCATTAGGCAAAAAGCGCGTGTACATCCTCGAACGCGCCGATGCCCTGAATGAATCGGCGGCAAACAGTCTTCTAAAAGTACTCGAAGAGCCACCCGAATACGCCCTGTTTCTGCTTTTGGCGACCCATACGGCGCGGGTTCTGCCCACCATCCTCTCTCGCTCTCAGACGGTGCGCCTTTTTGCTTCCCCCGTAGACGAGTTGGCGGAGTACCTAAAGTCCACACTGGGAGTAGAGGCAAACCATGCGGAGGTGCTTGCGGCGTATTCGGAAGGGCGTATTGGGCAAGCCGTTCGTATGGCGCAACACCCTGAAGTAGAGAGCGAAATAGCCCGAATTCTGGACTTCGCCGAGACCCTCCCAGCCTCGCCACGTACCAGAGCATTACGCCTCGCTGAACAGATGCGGAAACTCTCTGGGCAGGTGAAGGCACTACTCGGAGACGATACCCCCACCGAAAACGAGAAAGGCAGTGCCGATGAGGGTGGTAAAGAGCGCGTAGGCAGACAACAACTCGCGACTATTTTCGATATTCTAGTCGCCTTCTACCGCGACCTGCTCACCTTGAGTGTAGGCGGTGAAGCGGGAAGGCGCGTGGTAAATCGCGCTCGTATCGCCCAACTGAGCAGTTTGGCACAAAACGGCACTCCCGAACGCTGGATGCAGTGCCTCGATGCTATCCTCCTAGCACGGCGTTGGCTAGATGCCAATGCCAATATCGCCATGCTCACCGAAGCCCTTACCATGCGGCTACTCGCCTAAGTTTCCCCTAAACCAAAGTAACCCCCACACCATTTTCTGCCTCCCAAATCGCCCCAAAAGCACAATCCTATAGGTATAAAGATAGATTAAGAAGGTTTAATCTCCATTTAAGCCCCTTTTAACCTTTCCTGTTTATACTAGCCCTACACCCTTATAGAGGTGTTCCTTCCTATTTTCGTACTTTTTGAAAGGAGCTTCCCATGAAGCGCAGTCGTTCTGGTTTCACTCTTATTGAGTTGTTAGTAGTTATTGCCATTATTGCTATATTGGCGGCAATTCTGTTCCCAGTGTTTGCACAAGCCCGTGCCAAAGCGCGTCAAGCCTCCTGCGTCTCTAACATGAAGCAGATTGGGGTCGGTATTATGATGTACTCGCAAGATTACGACGAAACCCTGCCCGGTAACACCCCCCTAAACATCAACGGTATTACCGATGCACGCTGGCCCGCCCCCGCCGTTTCGGCACATAGTGCAGGGTTCTCCGAGCCAATGGGTTGGATGCAGCCCTACGATTCCGCTAACCCCGGAACCTACCGAATATGGGCACGTGATATTCAGCCCTACATCAAAAACCTCGCCATCTTCCACTGCCCCGAAACCAAGCCACGCTCTACAGACGGAACTTGTGCGGCAGGAGGTGGAACCTGTGAAGTGACCGGACCCAATGAAGGAAATGCAGGTAACGGCAATGTCCTACTCAACGGTATCGTTGCCTCCAAATCCATTGCGGCTATCTCTGCCCCCGCCGACACCATCTTCGCCCACGAAGTACGAAACTACAACCGCGTAGCACAAGAGAAACCTCGCGGTATCTTAGTTGCCGGTGAAATCCTGTATACCAACTTCACCAACGGGTACTATGATGTGCTACATGGCGGCGGCGCAGACCTTCTGTTCTGTGACGGACACGCCAAGTGGCAAAAACGCAGTGCTATCCGCTTCGCACAGTTTGGTGCACCGGTAGAGCTGAACCCGGACAAACCCACCAACGTCGCTCAGGATGATGCAGGTGCCAACGCACAGACTTCGCTTATCTTTAGAGCAGGCTTATAAGGGTTTCTGCTGTACCAACGTTTGCCCCTCTCTACCCACTAGAGAGGGGCTTGCCTTTATAAAAGGAAGTAACATTCATGCGTTTACGAACTCTCCTTGCGTTTACAGGAACGGCTCTTCTCCTTACAGGCAGTAGCCTTGCCTACGCCTCCCCTACCCCAAAGATAGAAGAGAAGAGTGCTTTTGTCGCCCTTGCCCCTCTGGACAGCCCAGTATTCACAAAACTTAGCGGTGAAGGTTGGGACGACCCCAAAACAGGGCGCATCCCCAACTATCTACGCGCACTCGCCTCTACCCACCCGAACGCCGCTCCCGGTTTAGAGCATCTCTTTAGAACCGTGCTTTGCGGGGGAACCGTCTCCCCCAATGTCAAACTCGCGATGGGGCTACGTATCTCGCAACTAAATGGGTGTAACTACCTCACGCGCCACCTGTTACGCCTCTCTAAAGTGTTACAAGGCGACCAAGCGATCAATCCCTCTAGTCCCGCCTACCGTCTTGGTGTACTCTATGCAGAACACCTTACCAAAGCGGTTCGCGGAGTAACAGATAACGAGTTTATGCAGGCAAGAGGGGTCTTCAACGATGCGGAGATTGTAGAGCTGACCGCAACCACCTGCTTCTTCAACTTCTTTTCGCGTTTCTGTACCGGAGCCGGACTACCCCTTGAATCGTGGGCTTCCGAATCCCCCAACGGCACTTCTAAAGCAGAGCAGAAAGACCGCCCCCGCGCTCGTGTTACTTTGGCTTCGGATGAAGAGATGGACATGGCAGTCACACTCTCCAAACGAACTCCCGACCTAAAGCAGAGTTTGGGCTTCCGAGTCGCCAACTCACAACGCGCGATGCTAAGAGTACCGGATATTGGTGGCGCGTGGTTTGGGTACTGGCAGAACGTCCGAACCGATGCAAAAATGACCCGCGAGAACCTGCTACACATCTCGTTTGCGGTCTCTACCCTGAATGAGTGCCGCTACTGTGTTCTTCACCAAGTGGCAGGTCTAACACGGGTAGGAGTATCCGCAAGCAAACTCCAAAATATGCGCGACAGCGATGCGATGCTCTCTCCCAAAGAGAAGTCGCTGGTAGATTTTGCACGCAAACTAACCTCCTCTCCTCAAACTATCTCCGCTACTGACTACGCCAACCTGAAGGCAGGGACAATGGACGACAAAGAGGCGATGGATGCACTGCTACAAACCTGTGCCTTCAACTTCATGAATCGCTTTACCGATGGGCTACGTCTCCCCTCCGAAGACGAAGCCGTGCATACCTACCAAGACATCTATGGAGATAAGGCGTACCAAAACTTCTATCAGTACAAACGGTAGAAAGCCTCTTATTCACCTCGATTCCCCTGCTGGTTGGTGTTTTTCTTGCAAAAGAAAGCACCGCTAAGGCAGGGGAAACCTCTGTTTACCGCGAATAGACAGCCAACGAACTCACCTTTGGCGAAAGGCTCTATCCTTGCTCTCTTCTTTGACCCACACACTTATCCGTACCTTGACGGTACTAAGCCTCTCCCTCTTAGGTTCCCTCTGTAGAGCGCAGAGCGACTACCTCGTTCTGAATCACAAAAACCCCTCTACCTTTGAACAGATGATAGCGGATCTGAGCAAAGCGGATGTAGTAGTCGTAGGCGAAGAGCATGACCATAAACTAGGACACAAGTTAGAGTTAGAGATTCTGAAAGGGCTACAAGCACGAAACCCCGCTCAAGTCTTCTCGTTAGAGATGTTTGAACGCGATGTACAACTGGTACTAGACGAGTATCTAAACGACCAGATAAGCCAAGCCAGTTTTCTTGCTGCCTCCCGCCCGTGGGCAAACTACGCCGCCGACTATGCCCCCCTTATTGAGTTTTGCAAAGCCAATAAGATGCCTGTTATCGCCGCAAACGCGCCCCGCCGCTACGTAAGCGTTGCAAGCCGCAAGGGGCAAAATGCCCTGCTGGAACTGCCGAAAGCCTCGCTCTCCTACCTCGCCAAACTGCCCTACTCGATGGACTTGCCCGAAGAGTATAACAAGGCACTCGATGCCGTTTTTGGAAATCATGGCAACACGGGAGCAGGGATGTCCAACATTCCCCCCTTTATTAAGGAGGGACAGGCTCTTTGGGACGCGACGATGGCAGACTCTGTTCTACGGGGTTGGAAGCGTTACCGCAAACGTCCTATTATGCAGATAAATGGCTCTATGCACAGCGATTACGGCTACGGGCTGGTAGACAGATTGAGAAAAGCAAACCGCAAACTCAAGGTGAGTGTCGTCTCTATCAAACGGGATAAGGGGTATCCACAAATAGAGACGGGCAAGTACGACACCATGGGAGACTACGTGATTCTTACGGGGGATGAGCGCAAATAAGAACAGGGTGTGCCTCCCGAATGGCTACAAAAACAAGCCGCCTCTCCGCGTTCTTTATACACGGAGAAGCGGCTTGAATGTCAAATACAGGAAGTAGCCATTAGGGGCTTACTAGCGTTGTTTCGCCTTAACCCATTCGGGGCGGTTGTCCTTGCGGGAGGAGGGGCGTGTAGTGACCTCCTCTTCGTAGCGCGGGGTACGCTTGGGAGCGTTTTGGCGTGGTACGAAGGCAGGTTCGGGCTTTGCCGCCTGTCGGTTGGGGCGGTCTGTGCGTTTGGCGGGTTGTGGTTTGGGCTGTTGCCGTGTACGCGCCGGAGCCACCTTCTCAAAAACGGGACGGTCTTGAGGAAAGGCGGGGGTAAAGCCCATCAGTTCGCGCCGTTCAATCCGTTGCTTGAGTAGTTTTTCTATGGCGGCTAGGAACCTCATCTCATCCCCACTCACAAGGGAGATAGCGGTTCCCTCACTGCCGGCGCGTCCCGTTCTGCCTATGCGGTGTACGTAGTCTTCGGGCACGTTGGGTATCTCGTAGTTGATAACGAACGGCAGTTGGTTGATGTCGATACCCCGCGCCGCGATGTCTGTCGCCACAAGGATTCTGGCACGCCCCGACTTGAAGTCGGCGAGAGCGTTCATACGCTGTACTTGGCTACGGTTGCCGTGTAGAGGAACCGCGGGGATACCGTCTTGGTGTAGTTGTTGTACCAGTTTGTCTGCGCCGTGCTTGGTGCGCGTAAAGATAAGGGCTTGCTCTATCTTCTCCTCTACCAGCAGGTGAACCAGTACATCACGCTTATTCGCTTTGGAGGCGAAGTAGACGGACTGCGAGATGAGTTCTACCGCGCTGTTTTGGCGTTCTACTTCGATGTGGGCAGGTGAGTCGAGGAGGCTGTCGGCGAGTGCCTTTATCTCTTCGCTAAAGGTTGCCGAGAAGAGCAGGTTTTGGTGCTTGTTGGGAAGCAGGGCAAGGACGCGCCGAATATCTTGTACAAAGCCCATATCCAGCATCCTGTCGGCTTCATCTAGGACGAGGATTTCTACGCGGCTCAAATCGACGGTTCTCTGTTGTACATGGTCGAGTAGCCTGCCCGGTGTAGCAACGAGAATATCGACCCCGCGATAGAGTTGCATCATCTGCGGGCGAATGTTGACCCCGCCGAAGACGACGGCGGATTTTAGCGGAAGAAATTTACCGTAAGTACGCACACTCTCTTCTACCTGCGCCGCGAGTTCACGGGTGGGGGCAAGAATGAGCGCACGAACGGGGCGGCGAACAACGCCGTTGCGCCCTGCGGGTATCGGTTTGGGCGCGGGAGTGGTGTGGAGCCGCTGTAACAGGGGCAAGGTGAACCCTGCGGTTTTGCCGGTTCCGGTCTGTGCGCCTGCAAGAAGGTCGCGACCTTCTAGAATAAGCGGAATGGTTTGTGCTTGTACGGGAGTCGGAGTCGTGTAGCCCGCGTCGCGAACAGCACGAAGAAGTTCGGCGCGAAGTCCGAGTTTATCGAAAGACATTTGTGGTGTGGAATCTCCTGAACTCTGCCTGCGACAGCAAAAGTGCTGGAGTCCGGTTCAGGCGGAATTCAAATCGGGTGCAAGGGTCGGGGTGATTCGGCGAAAAACCCGAAACGGGTGACCGCAAACTGGAGTGCGAGAAACGCGATATATGCACATACTAAATTTTTCAAACACCCCTATTATACCACACTTTGCCCCGATAGGACTAGGGGATTCGCTCGAACGGCGAGTACCCGCCAAAGGACTGCAACACAGGCACGAAGATACGTACACTTCGCGCTTGCATCTCGACGGTAACGAGTCCCTTTTTACTCGTTATTTTGTCGCCTGTGAGTACGTCTTGTAGTTGCCCCCAACTCAGGATACGCCCTACCCTTGTGGCAAAGGTCTCCCGAACGGTTTCGTTGGCGGGGTTTACTACTACCAGAACGGTCTGCCCCAGTTTGTCGGTGGTGCGTATGAACGCAAACAGCCCATCCGTATCAAGAGCATGAAAGTCGCCGTAGCGCAGAGCGGGGTGCGCTTTACGAATCGTGGTGAGTTGGCGCACCCACTTAAGGTCGCTATTGGTATCGTTTGCCAATTCCCAGCGCATGGGGGCACGGTCTTCGGGGTCGTTTGCGCCTGTCATTCCGAGTTCTGAGCCGTAGTAGATAACGGGGGAGCCGGGAAGCGTGAAGAGTAGTGCCTGTGCGAGTTTGCGAAGGCTTCTATCGGCGACTACGTTGGCGGCGCGGGGCGTGTCGTGGTTATCTATATGGAGCCATGAGCGTAGTAGGTTTGCTATTCCTGCGTCGGTGTTGAGGCGTTCTAGCATCTGCCCAGCACGTCCCCCCGAAATCTCGGTGTTGAGCATATCTATCGCTACTTGCATAGAGTAGAAGTTGAACACCCCATCTACTGCCCCAAACCACTGTGAGGGGTATCCTGAAATCTCACCAACAACGGCACTTCCCGCTTTGGTTTCGTGGGCGGCTTTGGTTGCTTCTGCGAGATACTGGGGTCCAATATCGTAAGCAACATCTAGCCGCCAACCGTCGATACCCTCTTTGAGGTAGGTTCTCATAACGGAGTCGGGGGCGTTCCAGAGGTAGTCTCGCACGGCGGGGTTTTCTAGGCGTAGAGCAGGCATATCGCGTATCCCATACCAAGCACGGTAGCCATTGGGGTAGGAGGTATTAAAGGTAAACCAGTTGCGGTATTGGCTCTTGGGCGTGTTTTTTGCCTGTAGGAAAAGGGGAGACGTGTTACTGATATGGTTGAAAACGCCGTCTAGCATAATGCGTTGGTTGCGCTTGTGTACCGCCGAGATAAGATTTTGCAAATCCTGCTTCGTGCCAAACTCTGGGGCTATCGCTTTGTAGTCTTCGGTATCGTATTTGTGGTTGGAGAGCGATTTGAAGATGGGGGTGAGGTAGATTACATCGGCATTAAGCGACTGAATGTAGTCTAATTTCGACTGAACTCCTTTGAGGTCGCCGCCCCAAAAGTCGTATACGTGCTGAAACCCGATTTTGGGGTCGTAAGGCGAGGCGGTAGGGAGTTCCGACCAATCGCGTAGTCGGCGCGGCGGCTGAAAGTAGGCTTTTTTCTGCTCAGGACTTTTGCTAGAGGCAAACCTATCTACAAATATCTGATAGACGACTGCGCCCATACGCCAGTCTTTGGCACGCTCTGCGAACGAGGTAGGCGCAGGAGGTGTGCTAGGCGTTTGTAGCATAGTAGCGAGTAGGAGGGCAAGTTTCCACACGGCAGTAGTTCCTTATCTCTTAATGGGTATGGCAGTGAGCAGTGTTTCGCATTTTGAGAGGCAAAATCCTACCCGATGTTGGTATCTACTTTACTTTCTCGATGGTTCCATGCTTTGCCCGTGAGGTGTCGGCGGCGTGAATAAACGCCATGATTTCGCGTATCACTGCGTAGTCAATCGGGTTTTTTCCGGTTTTGCACATCTCCACAAAGACCTTTAGCAGTTCTCTATAGAACGCCGCCCCCTCAATAACAAAGGGGATATTTCCCTTCTCGTAGTGTGCTACAAAGCCGAAGCCGTACTGCCCTGCGCGTATACCCCGCACCGTTCCCACGTGTCCGCCCTTCCAAACTCCCGTAGCGACCTCTCCTTCGGGGGTACTCGTCATCTGCACCTTTTCGCACCCCGCCCCCATAAGCGCGTAGAGCATCTCTACTCCATGAATACCGTAGTGTAGCAGTCCGGGGTTGCCCGGATGCAGTTCTGCCGCGCCCCAAACGTCTGCCGAGAGCAGTTTTCCGTACTTGCTTTGCAGTTCGAGAGCCTCTTTGATTTTGGGGTCGTAGCGTAGTGAGGAGCAGGAGAGCAGAGGAACATGGTACTTTTGGGCGAGGGCTATCATCTTCTCCGCCTCCTGAACCGTCTCTGCGAAGGGCTTATCTACAAAGACCGGTAGCCCCGCTTTGAAGAAAGGTTCAGCACGTTTGAGGTGACGCTTACCCTGCTGTGATTCAATCATCACTACGTCGATTTTGCCAAGTAGGTCTTCGGGCTTGTCTACAATTTCGATACCGTATTGACGTAGTTTTTCGGTGTAGCCGGGAATGCGTTCGGGCATGATTTCGGAGTCGCCGGGGCAACCTGCGACCACCTTCGCGCCCTCCACCCACTCCGTTTCCGCAACCCCAACATGGTTGAAGCGTTGGGTAAAGGCTTCGACGTGAGAGGTATCAAAATCCACCAGTCCTATACGAATCACTTTTGCGGTCTCCTTTTGGCTCTTGGGTTGCGGTGTTGCGCTACTTCCTTTCAGGGGCATTCCTACTTGTGTGGTTAGGAGGAGGGTCGCGCAAACACCTATCAGGGTAAAGTGTGGTTTTCTCATGGTTTCTTTGTCGGGTCAGTAGGCTGAGATAATTTTTTCAAGAGAATATCTGCAATTTTATCTATACTCTATTCCGCAAGGGAGAGATGCCCAATCGTATATCTCTTGGGGAAGGGAATTTGTTACTGTCAAACGAAGTGTCTCCGGATTGGAATGTTCTCCTTGCACCGTTCCAATCCCTCTTTAGCAAGGCAGGTTTTCGCTACTTTTGTGCGTTTGTTCGTGTTTTTGCCCACCTCGACGACAGATTGTGGGTCACGCAAGTCATTCCTGCCAAGCATCTAGAGCGACACTGGACGAACTACTGCCCGTTCTTACACTCTCCTGCATGGGAGGTAACGAAGACGCAAAGCCAGAAACACAAACATAAACCACTTTGAGAGGGGTGATTGTGCCACTACTATAGCGAAATCGCTAAACTACAGTCTACATCCTTTTACCAGAAACTAAAGATGCTACGCACTCGCCCTTTTCTATATCTCATGGCGACTACTCTCTGGGGCGTAGGAGTTCCTGTTCCGGCTCTTGTGTTGACCCCATGATAGGACGAAGCAGTTCGGGAGATACGTTTGGTTCACTAGAAGCACGTAGCAAAACCCGTGCCTCCTGCTCTTTTGCTAGGCGGGTTTTTAGGATAGGTAAACACCTCTGTACCACAGAAACCAACTCTTTGTAAGGCTCGGCGGGTTCTTTGGTTAGTAGGCGTTCCAGCAGGCGCACCGATTCCTGATTCCCTACATAGCGTAACGCTTCGATACAGCCACGGCACAAAGCAGTGCTAGGCACACCATCACTATCAAGCAAAAAGAGCAATCGAGCAGGAAAGAGTGCTTTTACTATCTGGTGCATCCAGTCGATATGCTTGGGTGCGAAAAAAATGGCATCCTCTTCCCTTACTTGCGGCAAAAGCGTTATTAGAACTTGTACTGCTTTCGGAGTGTGTTTGCCCATACAATCACAAAGTGCCATCTCAATAATAAAGGGGAGTGCGTCTGGTTTTCCCCTACTCTCTACTGCATGGATGACTTTCACCGCGACTCGTATCCGGTCAGGGACGCTTATCGCAATTACCCCTCCAAGCCCTGTAAGCACGGTCGAACCGATAGATTTCAATAGACCGTCTGAAGAGAAGAGTAGCATAAAAGCGACACAGATAAACCCCACAACACCAAGTGCTGCCAATGTCACCGGACCTTTGACTAGAGCGGTGGCATAGTCGGTTTTACTACGGAGAGCATCTAACTCACTATCCTTTGTATAGAGATTATCTCGTCCTTTTCTGTATCTCATGGCGGCTACTCTTTGGGGCGCAGAAGTTCCTGCTCTGGCTCTTGGGTAGCCCCCATTACGGGACGTAGTAGTTCCGGAGAGACGTTCGGTTCGCTAGAGGCACGTAGTAAGGTGGTCTGTGCCGTCTGGTGTGCTACACACGCCTGTATTTCTGGTAAGCACTGCTCTGCTGTGTCGTACAGACCGTTAGAGCGATGAGCAGGAGTGGCGCGGCGCACTATCGCGTTTACTGCCAACAACAATTCCGTATTACCTACGTAACGGCACGCCAAGATAATCCCTTTGCTGACCTCTACGTTAGCACTCTCTGGGGCTGGGGCAGAGATAGTATTCATAAGAGTGCGGTTCATCCATTGAATGTGACGCGGTAGAAAACAGGTGGCTTCATTTGCCGTAACCCGCGATAACAAGAGCTGAAGCACCTGCAATGTGGAGGGTTTTGACTTATAGTTTACGGCATCGTTGAGAATAACATCGACTATGAAGGGAGTTGCATCGGGCTTGCCCCGCCTCTCAATATCTAAGACGAGTTCTTCCCCCTGTTTTCTCCGCTTCCATATCCCATGCACCACTGCAATAGAGATGGCGGGCAAGCAGAGCAAAAAAAGAGCCAACAATATCCCCCAAAACCCTCCCCAATTTGTTAATTTGGAAGTATCTGCAAAAGAGTAGAGTTGGAGTATGATAAACAATCCAAGCACCCAGGCAACTCCCCATTTTTGAGGGCGTTTTGCGTTTTGTATCAGTTTCGCTGTTCGTGTAGCGATAGCCTGTAACTCTGGGTCGCTGTAGGTAACGGGTGCACTCTTCGATTTTGCGGTGGGCTGAAATAGGTTCATAGTTTTCTCTTCAAAGTGGGCGCGGTTCTCCCTAAGATAACCAAGAAGGCTTGTTAAACAGAGAGATGTACCGTCCAATCACACTCCTCTCAACTTAAGAAGGGTAGCGGAAGGAGTGAGTGACAAGCATAACGTAACACACTATCTACCGCCATTCAATCTCAAGTCTGTCTCCCGTCGCCATTTTAATCGGTGATTGGAACGTAAGCACAACCTCTTGCCCTATAGCCTCCCTAGAGCGAATGCCAATGGGCGCAACTCCCAAACTCACAAGAATACGCGCCTCCTTACTCTCTACCGCGCTTTTGGGAACCCGCACACTCTGCACTACCAGAACCGCGCCCGCGCCTCCAAAGTGTGCCTTATGCGCTAAAGAGATAAGCCGCTCCACACGAAAACTAACGAGGTAGCCCTTAGCACGCGGCTTAAACTCAACGCGCCCCCAAAAGCGCGGCTTTGTTACAGGGATAGTAAGGGTGCGCCATGTTCCCGGTATCTCCGGAGTAAGCCGTAATATCTGAGATTGAGGGTCGTAATCGAAACCTGCTAGTGCGTTAGGTGTGTAGCCTCCAACGGCTTGTGCCAATGCCGTTCGCAAGGGAGTTGATAGCGGCTTAGGCGTAGGGAGGTAGGTAAATGCAGAAAGGGTATCGACTTCTAACGGCTTCAAACCCCGCGTTAGCCGCAGCCCCATCTTCAGGGCGTTAGCAAGTAACTCCTGCTCACTCTTTTCTGCCGATAGCAGGTACTGAGACAAGAAACCCATTGCCCTTTGAATAAAAGGTGAGTGGAATCGTAACGCCTCCTCATCCTCTGCACCAAACCCATACTGCCCCACCATCAGCACGTAGGCGCAGGTGTTTCGTAACAGAGCAGAAGTCGGTTCGGGAAGGGTAGGAGACGAAGACGGCTGGAGGCGCGTATATCCCTGCTCCAAACTACCCGTATCCGATGGAAAAGAGCCATCTACCGACTGCGTTCGCGCCAAGCGTTCCAAATTCGCACGGCAGAGCGCGGGAAAGTAGTTTACCAGCGTCTCATTCAGGGCAAGCGCGTCATAAGCAGAGGCGAAGTTCGCACCCGCTCGGTTCTCCCCTGCCTCCCCAACCTCTGCCAGTAGCCCAAGCTCACCCTCTCTTCCATGCGTCAGGTGAGTAGTCAGCGCGGCAACACTGTTCAAAATCTGAGACACAAGGGGGCGCGGCAAAGTAGACGAGAGTAGGCGGCGTTGTGGCTCCTCCGTAAGCGCAATAAGGTGACGGTACTCCGTAAGCAACTCTTGGGCAGTACGCACCGCAGAGGGAAACGCCTTAGCCGCGTAGTCGCCATAATCGACCCCCGAAAGCGCAAAATGGTGAGGAACGTGCCAAGCCACCGCAAAAGGAACCTCCGCATAATCCCCCGGACTAAGCGTAAGGCGCACCGCAATCGCCCCCGCGGGGTGGTTCTTGCCCTCCTCACCCATTCCTGTAGAACCCGATACCGTACCATCACGTGCAAACGCTTCCCACCAAGGTGGCTGAGGGGCGAGTGTGTTCCAACCCGCCATGCTAATGCTCACCTCTTTGCGCGGGGGGCGCATCAGCAGAGCCATCTCGCCGGTGGTGTTATCGCGTAAATGTTCTTCAAGGGAGTTCCCCTGAGTAAGCGGAACCCCCTGCATCCTCATTCCGAATATCCCCTGCTCATCCGGTATCGACACAACAGACGTACCCGTTCGATTCGAGGTCGTGCCAAGCCTAGCCGTCCCTCCTACCCCCAGCACATTCTCCCAAGAGAGCAGTACGCTCACCTCAACCGGGATAGTAGAGGGGTTTTTAAGTTCAAACAGAAACAGCCCTGCCGGAAAGGAGGAGTTCCGCAAATCGTGCGGTATAAGAGGAGAGGCTACCCGCAAACGCACCTGTAGCGGCAGAGTCGGGTCTTTTGGGGTGAGAAACGCCTCTGGAAAAAGCCCCTGAAAATCCAATGCACCGATATTGGGGAGCGAATAAGGGGTTTTGAGGGTAAAGCTACGCGCAGAGATACGCTCGCCCCGCTTTGTCCATATCGCCGCAAAGCAACCGGGAAGGCTTGCAATAGGGCGTTGGGAGTTGTGAGTCCATGCACCCTGAGTTATTGCCCCTTCGCTGTTCACCTCAAAGGTTCCTGCGCCCACCCCGCCAATAGGCACACGGTTAAGAAGCGGCGTGGTAAGCAACACCCCCTCTTTCTTATCGAAAGGCGGTACTACCTGCCCCTTGCCCTCTTCCAATACTCCCGTAAGTAGCATCAAAAGTAGGTAAGTGAGAAGAGAACGAGAGTTCATAGCCGTTGCGCTCCCTTCTTGGGAACCAAAAAGAGTAGCCTCCACCGTCCCACTCCCTCAAACCCAATACGGGTATAGACACGCCCCGCCACTGGGTTTTCATAGAAGAGGGTGGGGCATTTCCCATCTCGTTGCAGGTCTAAGGAGAGGGCGGTAACACACGCCGCCGCATAGCCCTTGCCCCGCGCCTCTGGTAAGGTAAAGACTCCCCCTATCATCCCTGCCGCTTTTCCCTCTACATTCATCAGGGCAGAGGAGACGATACGGGCTGGGCGAAAGCGAGTCGCCTCCTCCTCTACCACAAAGGCGCGTTCTCTCCCGATTTTAGGCTGTAGGTTGGCGCGGCTACGGTACATCGTGCCGGCTACCGCGTAGAGTGCCACCATCCTTTCGAGGTCGGAGGCGAGTGCGGGGCGTGCCAATGGTAAGGCGGGCGATTGGTACAGAGGGGGTTGGCGTAGAGCCATGTAGAGGCTCTCCTCGTGGGAAGAGATTTGGTACTTATGCAGATGTGGGCAGAGCGCAGTTACGGTTTCGGCAGTACCGCGTATCCCCATCACACCTACTTCTGCGTCTATCATTTCGGCAAAAAGGCGGGCACACTCACCGCCAGCATCGACCACTACCACGGTATTGCTAAAGCGCATAAGAACGCCGCGTAGCGCGGTTTCGTTGGCACTAAACGCCCCCCAAAACGTTACGGTATCGTGACGAAAGCCGTATCCTTCGATGTTTGTACGTACAGTATCCCACCGCCACGGGTCGGTAGCAAGCAGAGCCGAAAAGAGCAGTGCATCCTCCTCTTGTAGTCGGCGAAGCACGGTGGGCAGTCTGCTCATGGGGCAGGTTTCCTCAGTTTTTGCCGTCGGGAGTGGTGGGCGCGGGGGCAGGGGCGGTTCCGTTATCCGTTTTTGGGGTGGCGTTATCCGTAAGAGGGCGCGGTTCTGGTGTTACCGTGATTTGGTTGGTAACAAACTTGCCGGAGTTATCTCCCACCGTAATCGTAAAGGTCATGGGAGCCTCTATGGGGATGGGAACATCCATGGTACCAGAGGCGTGAGTCGATTCGCCTACCGTCCCTTTATCCGAGTCGATACGAAGCGATTTTGAGTAGCGGGTCTGCCATGCGAGTTTGATTTTATCGCCGATATAGACCTTCTTCTGCTGTACCCCAAAGGAGACGATTTCGGCGATACAGACATCTTTGGGAACCACCGTCACCTTTATCGACTTATCTACGAACTGCTTCTCGTCGCTACCGACAGCACGTAGTGTATAGATGGTGTCTTTATCTGCGATGAGAGGGCGAGTCTGCTCATAGGTGAGTAGGCTTACATTGCCGGGGTCTAGTATCAGTTTTGCCGCGCCCTTTACCTGCCATGAGAGAAGGATGCTGTCGCCCTCATGTACCTTTTCTGCATCTACTTTGAAAGCGGTAATGACGGGTTTGGGGGAGGGGGGCGGTATGGTGACTTTGATGTCTATGGTCTGTTTGGCGACGGTTCCATCTTTACGGCGCACCTCTAGCACATAGGTAGTCTGAGGTCCTTGAGGGGTTACGGTGATACTGCCGGCGGCAGGAGGGGCGGCAGAGATATTTTCGGCGATTTCGGGACCATCGCCCTGCCGCCGTTTTAGGACGAGCGTCTCGAAGTTGGGCTGAACATCCCACGAGAGGGTAACAGTACTTCCCTGCATAACCTGCGTGGTCTCGGCGTTAAAGTGCAGAATTTTGAGAGGGGGTAGGGGGCGGGGCCAGAGCGCAAAGGCGAGTATCCCGCTTATTAGCACCAAAGAGAGGAAGATACCGAGTAGCGGTGAGATAAGGCTTCGGCGTTCGAGTTGCCCGTGTGTGTTGCCGGTAGCGTAGGAGGAGCCAGAGGCGCGTACCGATACCGTAAAGCCGTAGAGTTTTCCTGCGCCCCACACGGGTACGGTTTTGGGGCGTATGAGGAGAGGGGCTTGTACGGTCTGTCCGGGCTTGATGGTGACGTTTTCTTGCTCGAACTCATAGGCGCACTCGTCATCGGCATCGTTTGCGTAGAGGCTGAGGGTCTCCTCTTGGTTGCCCTGATTAGAGAGCGAGACTCCAAACTCGTTTACAGGTTGGAAGAAGGTTGCGATACCACGCTTGGGGGTAAGCTCGAGTTGGAGGCTACTAAAGGGTTTTACGGTGAGGGTGGCTTGTGCTACTCCAACGGCTCCGGTCTCCATAGCGCGTACTCTTACGAGGAAGGGGTATGCCCCTGCGTGGTTCTCGCTGGTGCGCTGAATTCGGAAGTTGATAGCCTCTTCTGCTTGCCCATTTGCATCAAGGTTTACGGCAGGTACGGGGATTCCATACCACTCCACATCAATACCCTCTACCTCTAAGAGAAGGCGGTCTGCGGTCTCTTGGCGGTTGGTCATGGTGACTCTGAGTTGAGCAAACTCTCCGGGGTCTACGGCGAGATTACTTTCCGAGAGAACCACCACAATTTTTTGCATATCGGCAATGGGGGAAGACATCGCTTGCCTAACCTTCTTATGTAAGCACGGGGCGAGAGCCTGTGGGCGTTCGCTGGGGTGCTGTGTACCGCTTTCTTAATTTAAGAACGAAATCGGTGTGAATAGAGGTGAGAAGGGTTTTTGACCTCTTGGTTCCTCTATTCACATTATGGAAGGTAAGCGTTTTTTTGTCAAGGAGTAGTGGGTGGAGAAAGTTTGGGGGAACTTGCAGGGGGTACTTGCATAGATAGGGTGAGTGGGTTATAATGGAAATAAGGGCAATGGGAAATTGTGTGTTGTGTCGATAATTTTCTCGTAAAAGCCATTCTTTTTGGGAGGTAGGGTTATGCCGCAGTTTCAACAACAGAAAAAAGGGTTTTCGCGGGTGCGTGTTCTCTCTAAAGATGCAACCCGCGCCTACCTCCTGATGATTAAGAAGAGTGCCGGGCGCAACCTACAGGCACTGCCGGGAGATATTTTTCAGGTGGATGCCGAGACGCTAAAGGTACTAGACGAGAACAACATCTCTTATGAGGTGATTGAGCAGAAGTAACGTTGGACTAGGGATATGATTGGAAATGGGGAAGATATTATAGGTACACACATTTAGGAGGCTTGCTATGAACATTCGGTTTCGTTTTTTGTATAAAAAGAACTCTCTTATTTTAACATCCCTGTTGTGTTTGGGGGCACTGTTGGCACCTTCTGGTGTTTTTGCACAAGCGGGGCAGACTTGGGTTTGGGGCTACAACTCCTATGGGCAACTGGGGAATGGAAGTGCTACTGAAAGCACTACGGCAGTAAATCCTAGTAACCTGTTGGGGATAGTACAGGTTGCGGGGAAGTATGGACACGCACTTGCACTCAAGTCAGATGCTACAGTTTGGGCTTGGGGGCTAAACGACAATGGGCAGGTAGGAGACGGAACTTCTAATAACCGTTTTACCCCGTTACAGGTCGCAGGGTTGGCTAGTATCATGCAGGTTGCGGCAGGGCACTACCATTCACTTGCCTTAAAGTCGGATGGTACGGTTTGGGCTTGGGGGAGAGATGGCGAAGGACAGTTGGGAGATGAGAATGCCCATAACGAAGCCTCTCCTGTGCAGGTGCATAGTTTGACCGGTGCAGTACAGGTTGCGGCAGGGGAGTTTCATTCGCTTGCGTTGAAGTCGGATGGTACGGTGTGGGCTTGGGGGCATAACTACTATGGGCAGTTAGGCAATGGAACCCGCGACAATAAATCGAAGCCTATTCTTGTGCCAGGTTTGACGGGGGTAGTGCAGGTTGCTTGTGGAGCCTCCCATTCACTTGCCTTGAAGTCAGATGGTACGGTGTGGACATGGGGGAGGAATATACGTGGACAGTTGGGCGATGGAACGACTACGGATAGATACTCTCCACTTCAGGTCGCTAACCTGACGAGTGTGGTGTCTTTGGCGGGAGGTGTGTTTACCTCGTTGGTGGTGAAGTCGGATGGTACGGTTTGGGGATGGGGAGACAACAGCGGGGGGCAGTTGGGAGATGGAACCTACACCAGCCACTCCACACCGATACAGTCTTCTAACCTTTCGGGAGTGGTGCAGGTGGCTGGCGGTTTTTACCATTCGCTTGCGCTGAAATCGGATGGTACGGTGGCAGGGACAGGATATAACAACTTAGGGCAGTTGGGTACGGGCAATCGTATAGATAGCAACGTGTTTGTACCAGTACTCCATGTTACCAATCAGACGTATCTCGCCTCTGGCACGGATTTCGGGATTTCGGTTCAGGCGGCGTACCTGAAAACAAAGGTGAGCGCGAGTACGCTTACTCAGCCTTTGGGGAAAGCCCTCTCGCTCTCTGCACGGCTTAGAAACGCTTTGGGGTTGCCGCTCTATCTGAAATCGCTCGATTTTAAGTTGGATGGAGTTGCGGTAGGCTCGGCGGTGACAAATGGGAATGGGGTAGCGACACTTCCTCTCTCCAATCCTGCACAGTACTCAGTTGGGGCGCATACGGTTTCGGTTTCCTTTGTGGGTGTACCGCTTCTCCTCTCGGCTTCGAGTGGGTCTGCTACGGTGACGATTACGAAAGCAGACACGAGTCTTAGCATGAAATCGGTAAGTGGAGTATTTGGGCAGACGAAACCCCTTTCGGCAACTCTGAAACGGAAGACGGATGGGGCATTGCTGAGTGGGCAGACGATAACCTTTAGTATCGACGGTACACAAGTAGGACAGGGGACGACAGACGGAACTGGTATTGCCACTCTGAACTACAAGATTGAGGACACGCTTGCGATAGGGGCACATACGCTTACCGCTTCCTTTGCAGGTGATGGTAGCCATAACCCCTCTAGCCTTAATGGAACGCTTACTACTACGATAGAATCTACCAAGATAACCGCCTCTTCGGTCTCTGGGGCAGTGGGCTCTGTGGTTAAGTTGATAGGGAAACTAAAGCGGAACTCTGATGGCAAGTATCTTGCTGGGAAGACGCTTAGTATCTCTGTTGACGGTATGGATGTGGGTACGGTGGTCACTGATGCGAATGGGGTTGGGACGCTTTCTTACACGATACCGAGTGGTTTGGCGGTTGGGGTACACACGGTAAGTTATGCCTTTGCAGGGGACACTCAGTATTCGGCAAGCGCGAACACGACGACTACGCTGACTGTGAAGTAGCCCCCTATCCCCCAACCCTTTTCCCCCGTTTGACAACAGGAGAAAGGGGAGAGTAGGTTTTGTCATCTGAAAAGGGTCTGCCACATTTGGCAGACCCTTTTTTGCATACTTGTACAGGAGAAACTTTCTTGTACCTAGAAACTAACCTCAACATAAAACTACCCCGTTTTTTGGGGAAAAGGAGCAACCTAAGAGATGGCAAAACTACGCTGGGGCATTTTGGGGGCTGGGAAGTTTGGGGGAACCTTTGCGCGGGGGATTCAAGCCTCGCAGACGGGGGAACTGATTGCGGTGGGAAGTAGGACACAGGAGAACGCAGAGCGGTTTGGGGAGGAGTTTGGAGTTCCGCGCCGTTATGGCTCCTACGAGGCTCTGCTGGCAGACCCGGACGTGGATGTGATTCATATTTCGCTTCCCAATAACCTCCATGCGGAGTGGACGCTCAAGTGCGCGGCGGCAGGGAAGCATATCCTCTGCGAAAAGCCCTTCACGGTGAACCATGCGGAGGCGGTGGCTACTTTCGAGAGGTTGAAGGAGTATCCGGTCTTCTTTATGGAGGCGTTTATGTATCGTACCCACCCACAAACCGCCAAACTGCAAGAGTTGATACAGGGGGGCGCGATTGGGGAGGTACGGCTTATTCAGGCGAACTTCTGCTACAACATGGGGACGAAGTACGAGAATATCCGCATGAGAAACGATGTCGCAGGGGGTGGCATTATGGACGTGGGTTGCTATACGGCGAGCATGGTGCGCCTTGTTGCGGGGCAAGAGCCTATCGAAGTGAAGGGGACGGCGCATATCGGAGAGGTGTCGCGGGTAGATGAACAGGCGACGGCAAGCCTCAAGTTTCCTTCGGGGGCGGTGGCGAATATCGCGTGTGCTACGCAGGTGGGTGCGGATAGCGAACTACGGGTATGGGGTTCTGCGGGGAGCATTCGCGTTCCTAATCCTTGGTTCCCTACTGAGGGCGAGAACCGCATTATCCTGCATAAGTCTGGAAGCGACCCGCAAGAGATTGTGGTTGTGGGCGGCACTCCCCTTTATGGCATAGAGACGGATACCGTTGCGAAGTACATCGACAGACGCGAAGCCCCCTCTCCGTGCATGACATGGAACGACACGCTTGGCAACATGGCGACCCTCGATAAGTGGCGCGAGAGCATCGGGCTTGTCTTTGATGTGGAGAGAGTGTAACTATGAAAATCACCAAAATAGAGACCCACGTCTGCCACGCTCGTATGCGGAACTGGGTATTTGTGAAGGTAGTTACCGACCAGCCGGGGCTATGGGGTTGGGGTGAAGCGACCCTTGAATGGCATACCCGTAGCGTGGTAGGGGCGGTACAAGACCTCGAGTCGCTTTTGATTGGGGAAGACCCTACTCGCGTGGAGTACCTTTGGCAGAAGATGTTCCGTCAACATTTTTGGCATGGTACGGGGGTGGTTCGGGGAACCGCGATTAGTGGTATCGACATCGCTTTGTGGGATATTGTAGGGAAGGTGCATGGTGTGCCGTGCCATCGGCTATGGGGTGGTCCGGTACGAGACTATATTCGCCTGTACTGCCACTTGGGGGGCGGACGCATGGAAGATTTTTATGAGACCGACCCCGCAGACGCAAGCCGCTTTGGAGAACTGGCACAGGCGGCGGTGGAGGACGGTTTTACGGCGTTTAAGTCTATGGCGGTTCCTTGGACAATGCCTTTGGAGGGGTTACGCCCTATAAAGTACGCCGAGAAGTGCGTTGCGGCGATGCGCTCTGCGGTAGGAGACGACATCGATATTATGGTGGACTGCCATGCGCGTCCGTCGCCGCGTATGGGCTTGATGTTTGCGAAAGCACTGGAGCCTTATGGTCTTTACTGGTTTGAAGAGCCGTGCTGGCCCGAAGTAGTGGACGATATGGCTCTTATCCAACGCGCCGTTGTCACCCCGATTGCTACAGGGGAACGCCTCGTTACCCAACACGCGGTAAAGGAGTACTTGGAGAAACGTGCCTGCTCTGTGTTGCAGTGCGACATTACCCACGTTGGGGGACTCTCGGAGATACGGCGTATTTCGGCTATGGCGGACGCTTACCGGGTGTCGCTTGCGCCGCATAACCCACAAGGTCCGGTGAGTACTGCCGCGTCGTTGGAGTTTGGGTTTACTGCACCCTCCTATATTATCTGCGAATCGGTGCATAGCGACGTACCTTGGCGGCAAGATATTGTTTCGGAGGGCTATACGGTGGAGAAGAAGGGCAGAATCGTGCGACCTAGTGAACGTCCAGGATTGGGTATCGAAATCAATGAGGCAGAGGTCGCCAAGCACCCGTTCGAGCAGGAACTCCTGCAAGCCGTTACCTATCAAGATGGGGCGGTAGGAGACTGGTAGCCATGCCAACAGAGACACCACAACCGTTTGCACACGCAGGATTTGAGGGGAAAATTGGGGTAGCCCGCGCCGACATCACTCCGCCTATCGGTATCTATGCGCGGAACTGGGGGGCGGCGACCCACGATGTTGCGGAGGGGGTGCATCGCCCCCTTACGCTTACCGTTCTCACAATACAGGATGTACCCGAAAACCCTCCTTTTGTTCTTGCTACCGCCGATTTGGGCTGGTGGCGCACTCCCGAAGACGAGTATTTTGTGCGGGGGGCAGTCGTGGAGGGGTTGGGGATACCTGCCTCTCAGGTGATGCTGAACCTTACGCATACGCACTCCGGTCCCGCGCTCTGCCTTGAGGACGCGGACAAGCCAGGCGGTCATCTGATTGCGCCTTACCTACAAGCGTTACAAAAGGCATTCCAGAGTACCACTGCTCATGCCCTAGAGACGGCGCAACCGGCTACCCTCGAATGGACGTATGGCAAGTGTACCCTTGCGAAAGAGCGGGATTTACCCGACCCAGACGCTGACCGCTACCTCACGGGGTTTCATCCGAATACTCCTGCGGACGACACGTTACTTGTGGGTAGAATAAGTGATACTAATGGTAAATACTTGGCAACAGTGGTTAATTACGCTTGCCACCCCGTTACGTTGGCGTGGCAGAATCGCCTCCTCTCTCCCGATTTTGTGGGGGCGATGCGCGAGACGGTAGAGGCAAACACTGACAACGCGCCTTGCCTGTTTTTGCAAGGGGCTTCGGGGGAACTTGCCGCACGAGAGACCTACACCACTACGGAGATAGCCGATAATCAGGGGAGGGAACTGGGGTACGCGGTTCTCTCTGCCCTTATGGGAATGTTGCCGCCTCGTACAAGGTTGCGCTATGCGGGGGTAGTGGAGTCGGGTGCGCCGCTTGGGGTGTGGGAGCGCGAACCGACCTCCTACCCTAATAACTTGAGTGCAACCCAAGTTCCGGTGCTGTTTGGCTTGCTGTCTATGCCTACCCTTTGTGAGATAGAAGAGCAAATCGAAGCATCGACGGATAGGTTTCTTACGGAACGCCTGAACCGTAAGCGGCGTATTCGGCGTGCTGTAGGGAACGGGGACGTTACGACCATGCCTTTGTGGGTTTGGCAGGTGGGAGGCTGTCTTCTTATGGGGCATCCGAACGAAGCCTATTCTGCCCTGCAAACGGAGGTTCGTACCTATTTTGCACCTCAGCCGGTAGTGGTTATGAACGTTACGAATGGGCATTTTGGCTACCTCCCCCCCGACCCTCTCTATAACGAGGACATCTATCCGGTGTGGCAGACTCCCTTTGGGCGAGGTGGGCTAAACCGCCTCATAGAGAGCGCAAAGGAGGCGGGGCAACGCCTGTTATCGGAGGAGGTAGACGGTTGAGGCAGAGTGTTGTAGGGAAGATTCTTTGGAAGGCGGGGCAGGATTCTGATTTCCGCCGCCGATTTTTGGCAGATATGGGGAACGCTTTGGCAGAAGAGGGGTTTATTTTGAGTGATGAGGAGATGCACACCTTACGGGAACATAGCACCGCTTTTCTCTATCTCGAAGACCGTTTCGCGCAGGAGCGTATTCTTTCTATAGCGCGTTCTCAGTATCGACGGTAGCGAGTGAGAGAAGAGAAAATCTTTTTAGATAGGGAGACACTGTGACAAGTGTCTCCCTTTTTGCTTTTAGGGTTCTAGAATGGTCGCTACTCCGATTTCGGTAGCGATTTTTAGAAACTCGTCGGCGTTGGTGGGAATGGGGAGGGGTTTGGGCGGCTTTACTTCGCTGTTGTACCGTTTTACTATCTCCTGCATGAACATCTGATTGCTCATACTGCGGAGGAGGAGTTTCATGGCAAAGGGAGATTTGTCGTGGACTTTGCCCTTAACGATAGTAACGATTTCTTCGGCAGTTTTGGCTTGCACGGTTTCGTCTACCTTTATCAAACTGTGACTAACGTGAATGTGTACCTTCATCTGTCCTCTTCTTTATCCTATTTTGATGGTGGGCGGGGCGGCGAAGTTGAGGTAGTGGTCGTTGACTTGTGCCTCGTGAACGTCGCCTGTATGCAGTATCATACGATAGTGAAACGAGAGAGTTTCACCTGAATTCATATCGTGCGCCCCATTTTTTGCTTTGTTGGTGTAGTAGGAGTAGCCGAACGGGTTGGCGGTCATTAGCCCGTAGTTGCGAACGTGCCAGTGGGTAGGGTAGCGAAAACTGAGAGGGTGGTCGCAAACAGTTATCCCCACCTTTTGTCCTTGTACCGTGCCGCTATAGTCGCACCAGTGCGCGGCTTTCCCCCATGTGTCTCCCTCGTTAATGCCGTTGTAAGAGTTGGTGATAGTTCCCTTTGGTGCATCCATAGCGGTTGCTACCCGCACCGAGAGAATACCTCCCTCTTTGGTGTCTCCAAAATGTACGTCCCCATAGTTTGCGGTGAGGTGAATATCGAAATCAAGTAGGCGTAGGGGGGCGGCAGTGTTCCATACCGTTACAGTGAGGGATTCGTCGAGTACGGGGGTATGCTCTGCCGTCGTCCATACGCTTTGTGCCTGAAATCTTCCAAACACGCTACCGCTCTCTATCTTCTCGAATGTTTTATGCTCGGTGTGTCCATGTCCCTTCTGTTCGCTCCAGTTATCGGTGTCGTTTACCTCTCCGTAAGCAATCCAGATAGAGCGGTGATGGGGGTGGTCGTGTTGCTCGTTGGGGGCATCAGGAATCATGGGGTAGGCACGGGTAACGGGTATGCCGCCCGACACATGGACGGGGTAGAAGTAAGGACGTGCCTCTACATCGCGGTAGATGTAGCGGGTTATGAGGTCACCGTTTTGTTGGATACGGAGCGCGTTCTCTGTGTCGGGCTCTACGAGGATGTGAGGGGTAGGGGCTTCGCTAACCGCTGTTATCTGATAGGTGCGCTTCTCGCCTTTTGCTAGGAACGGCTCTATATAGCCGTAGGTACTCCCGCCGAGTGGTTGCAGGGGAAGTTCTGTTCCGTTTTCGGAGCGTAGCACATAACTTCCCTCTGGTAGCGAGTCGGAGAGGGTAAAGGTTAGGGGACACTGCACACGGTCATGGTATCCCGCGTCGATGGTGAGAGAAGGAGGTAGAGAGAGCATCTTTCTGAGTACCTTTAGGAGAGGGTTTCGCATTTTTTGAGATGAGCAAGCCCTTCCCGCGCAATGGTGATAGGGTCGGGAGAGTAGTCGAAGACTTCGATGCTGATGTACTTGTCGTAGGCAGTCTCTTTCAATGCCCGTAGGATGGGTAGGAAGTCGGTGTCTCCGAAGCCGGGTCCGCGGCGGTTTGCGTCGTTGGCGTGTACGTGACCGATATACGGGGCGAACTCGTGAATGAGTGCGTCGAGGGGCTTGCCTTCGCTGGAAGCACTCTTTACATCGAATATGGTGCAGAGTTGGGGGTGATTAAACCGCTTTACGAGGGTAACTGATTCTTGTAAGGTAAGAATAAAGTTGGCTTCGGGTGGCGGTAACGGCTCTAGGCAGAGGCGGATACCGTGCTTTTCTGCCTTTACAAGTGCGGGTTCAAGACAGGCTTGTAGCCGCTGTATGGCGGTCTCGGCGGTTTCGTCGGGGGCGATACGCCTTTGGGCAGGGGAGCCTAGCACCATCACTTTTCCGCCGAGGTCGTTGCAGAGTTCGACCAACTCCGCAAGGTAGAGGGCGGTCTCTTGGCGTACTGCATCGTCTGCGGTGGTAATAGAGAGTCCTTTGGGTGAGACGAGAAGCCAGTGTAGCCCTGTTACCTCTAGCCCTGCGCGTTGGGCGGTTTTCGCATACACGTTGCGGGCATGGGAGGAGATAGCACGGGCATCTTCGGAGAGGGTGAAGGGGGCGACCTCTATGCCCTCGTAGCCGAGTTCGGCGACCTGTTGGCAGGTCTCTGCCCAGCCCCAACCCTGAAAAGTTTCGTTACAGATTGCGTATTTCATAGTACGCTTAGTTTAGACGGGGGCGGGGGGATTTCCTTCTTTTAGGGAGTGAGGGGGTCTTCTATCTTCTTCAGATATTGCTGTTCGGTAACATCCATCATCATATACACTATTTTGCAACTCCATCCTCTCCAACATCTACGCATAGTCGGGTCGAACGGTATAAGGAATCGGGTCGGGGATACCCGCTTGCTGGAAGCCACGCAACCGTAGAGCGCAACTATCGCACACCCCGCAAGCCGCCTCCTCGCTCTGATAACAGCTCCATGTAAGATGAATAGGGGCGTTTAGGGCGACCCCTTGCCGTATAATTTCGGCTTTTGTGAGTAAAATAATAGGAGTCTCTATGCGAATGTCGCCTTTTGCCGTCCCCACCCTAATCACCTCGTTAAAGGCGGCGTAGTATTCGGGGCGGCAGTCGGGATAGCCGCTACTGTCTTCATACACCGCACCAATGTAGAGATGCGTCGCCTCTATCACCTCTGCCCACGAGACCGCGATAGAGAGCAGGTGCGCGTTTCGGAAGGGAACGTAAGAGGTAGGTATCTCTTTGCTTTCGAGGTCGGCGGCAGTGACGGGGATGCTCTTATCGGTAAGGCTACTGCCCCCAATCGCGGCGAGATGTTCGATAGAGCAGATAAGCCGTTGCGAGGCAGGAACTCCGTAGTGGTCGGCAATCGCCCCAAACGCCTGTAGTTCTCTCTGCTCGGTGCGTTGTCCATAGTTGACGTGCAGAAGACACAAATCTAGCCCCGCGGCGTGTGCTATCGCCGTCGTAACACAAGAATCCATACCGCCTGAAGTGAGTACAATCGCTCTACCCATAAACTACTATGCCACCTTTAGAACCCGAAACTACCCCTCTCGCTATCCCCGTTCACATTGGTACGATGGGATGGAGCTATGACGATTGGGTATCCACATTTTACCCCGCAAACACCCCTTTGCGCGAATCGTTGACTTCCTATAGCCGTGCGTTTTCGGCGGTAGAGATAGACAGCACCTTCTACGGCACTCCCCGCGAAACGCAGGTACTACGCTGGTATCAGTCTACCCCTGCCCACTTTGTGTTCTGCCCCAAAGTTCCGCGCCTCATAACCCACGATGCCCACCTCAAAGACGTGGATGCTCCCATCGCCGAGTTTTTGCGGGTGATGGCGAACCTTAAAGAGAAGCAGGGGGCGATTCTGTTTCAGTTTCCGCCCACATTTACCCGCGCCGAGCTGGGGAACCTAGAGGCACTGCTCCCCAAACTTGCCGAACTGGGAACGGGTACGGAGCGTTTTGCGATGGAGTTTCGCCACCGCTCTCTGATTGGTGAAGACGTTTCGCAACTGCTTTCCGAGCATAACGTTGCGCTTGCCTCCGCCGATATTGTGAATATGCCCCGCCGTTTCGAGGTAACGTCTCATTTTGTCTATCTGCGGCTTATTGGGAAACACGGGCAGTACGACCACCATAGGCACACCCAAACCGACAAGAGCGAACACCTCACACGTTGGGCGAACGTGCTACGCCAACAGCAGTCACGGTTTGAGTGTGCCTATATCTTTTGTAACAACGACTACGAGGGGTACTCTCCCACAACGGTCAACCGCCTAAAGTCGTTGCTGGGCTTGCCTGTTACAGAGGCTACTACCACCGAGGTACAGGGAAGTCTGTTTTAGACACGCTTACGGGTTTGGAATGGGCGTTTCATCCTCTGCTTCGGGGAGGGTTGCAAGCTGTTGTGTGATAGGTGCAACCGCCGAGAAGTGGGAGGAGGTCGCAGTAACAACGGCTTTTTCGATGTTGCCTCCTACGTTCGCGCTAGGGTCGAGGGCGCGTAGCATATCCCCTACCGCGCATACCAGTTGCCCGTTTACTAATTTCCCTGTCGCTGTTCCCCCATTGGGTAGGGTGATGGTGGGAGTGGGAGTAGCGGAGTAGGTGAAGGTAATAGGCGCGTTATCTAGTACGAGGTGTGCCAAGAAAGAGCGGGCTGGTGAGACAATACGCCCCTCTTCTGAAAACCACATCGGGGTATCTTTTGGTAGCGCAACTCCATTGATAAATACCGTTGGAAGCGGCTTTTGTGCCTGAAGTTGTAGTAGCGAGTTGATGTTGATAAGCCAGTAGGTCGCTTCGTTAGGGAAGAGACTATAGGTGTTATCGCGGTAGGTGTCCCAGTTCGGTTGCTTTACTACTTGACACCCTGCGCTATACTCTCCTACCGTGTTACTCACTCCGCCGTAGTGGAGGTCGATAGAGACCGTCACCACGTAGACCGTCTTTTCGGCGGGGTCTTGTACGCCGTTTTTGTTTTTATCGCGCCAGCAGTGAACGTTTTGCCCCTTCCAAGCGTGAGGCTCTTTTTTGTGCGACCCTTTTACAAACGTGTAGTGACCCTCGATAACGTGGGCGCACCCCAACGCACTGTTCTCTGGGTGAATAGTGTAGTAGCGTCCGGGGTCTACCGAGCCGATATAGGCGTGTCCGTTCTCGCCCACCATGTACCCGATGGTATCATCGTAGGCATCTAGGTTTTGGGCTTGCGGGGTGATGGTAAGTGACCCCGCCGAAACGGGTACGGCTCCGCGTACCCCAAAGAGAAACTTATCGGGTAGGGTTTCACCAAAAAGGTGGTCGTAGAGTTGAGATAAAAGGGCGCGGGTAAGCGTGATTTGTGTAGACAAGCGGGTTTCCTCCTATCGGGCGGGGTTAGGGTTGCTTCTCTTCCCCTGTAATCATATTTTGGCACCATTTTGTTGCCAAGTTTCTAAAAGGGGCAATAAGAGCCAGACCGGGCAGGGCGCACAGCGGTACCACTAAAAACAGGTTGATGTGAGACTTTGTACTCGGTGGGAGGGTATTCAAAACGACTAGCAGTACTCCAAAGCCCCCAAATGCCCCCGTAAGAAACCCCACAATAGAGCCAAACCACCGTATCAGTTTGTCTTCGAGTGTGTTCATAATCGCTCCTTATCTATCATCCAATACGAAAACTCCCTCCTACCCGTTTCAGAGAGGAGGGAGTTTACAGAAGGCGCAGAGGGCTATTCGTCTTCTTCGGTTGCCGCTACATTGACGACATCGGTGCTTTTTTGGCGGATGCGCTCTTCAATCTCCACCATTACGCTCTCGTTGTCCTCTAGGAAGGCACGGGCGTTTTCGCGTCCCTGCCCAAGCCGCCTGTCTCCAAAGGAGAAGTAGGCACCGCTCTTCGTTAGGATACCCATATCGACTCCCATATCAAGAACGCTACCAGAGCGGGAGATACCTTTACCAAACATAATATCGAACTCGGCGGTTCGGAAGGGGGGCGCAACCTTGTTTTTTACTACTTTGACTTTTACCCGTGCGCCTATGGGGTCGGTTCCGTTTTTAACGGTTTCGCTACGGCGCACCTCTAGGCGAACGGAGGCATAGTACTTGAGGGCAAGTCCGCCGCTGGTGGTTTCGGGGTTGCCAAACATCACGCCGATTTTCTGCCGTATCTGGTTGATAAAGATGGCGGCGGTGTTGGTACGGTTGATGCTACCCGCGATTTTGCGGAGGGCTTGCGACATAAGACGGGCATGGATACCGACGTGAGAGTCACCCATATCTCCTTCTAGTTCCGCTTTGGGTACGAGTGCGGCAACCGAGTCGAGGACAATCACGTCTATCGCGCTAGAGCGAACGAGTGCGTCCATAATCTCCAGTGCCTCCTCTCCCGTAGTGGGCTGAGAGATGAAGAGGTTATCCACATCGACCCCTAAGTTACGGGCATATTCGGGATCGATGGCGTGTTCTACGTCTACGTAGGCACAGATTCCGCCAGATTTCTGTGCTTCTGCGATAACATGGAGGGCAATAGTAGTCTTACCAGAGGATTCTGTACCGTAGATTTCGGTGATACGCCCGCGGGGAACGCCTCCCACTCCCATCGCTATATCGAGGGCAACGGAGCCAGACGAGATAGCGTCGATGTTGAGGCGGCGGGATTCGCCCAAGCGGACGACACTGCCTTTTCCGAACTGCTTTTCAATGTTTCCCAAAGCCATCTCAAGGGCTTTGACACGTTTGGGGTCGGCGGTGGATTTGGTCTCCACCTTGGTTTCTGTAGCCATAGTAGGTTATACTCCTTGTTCTTGCGCCCGTGGGCGCGTCTCGTGAGGACGCAGCGACATCCCATCGGCAAGTGCCCTCTTCTCTGCTCACGTAGATTTCAGAGAAGCCAAGCAGGTGCCAATTTACCATTCAAGGTGAGGGTGTGGGTGGCCTCCGGCATCATAGTCTTACTTTATCAAACGGCGATACGCTAGGCAGTAGCGGGTACTGCTAGGAAACAACAACCTCTGTTCAAACATACTCTTCAAACAGCTCGCAAGGGCGAACTTCCATGCCTCCGCCGAAGTAGTGTCCCAAATGGGCACTTGGGTGAAGGGAAGCAGTTTCTACTGCCTCTTCTATGTTCTCCGCTTCGACAACGAAGAACACACCAACTTGCTCTTGTGTGGATTGAAAAGATCCTTCAGTTACTAAAGGCTTCTCGGTGCTAGGTCGAATACTTTTCCAAGTCTCTGGATCGGTAAAACAGACAAGGAGCCGTTTTTTGCCACTCGCGTTGAGTGCCTCGTCGTATGGCTTACAGGCATTCGGAATTGCCTCTAGCTCTTGTGGGGATAGTTGGGCAACCTTCTGTGGGTCGTAGTAGCAAAAACAGATAAATTTCATGAGGTTTCCTTCCCTCGCAACATCTATAGAGATGGTTAGTCGAAATCTTATTCCAAACTATCTACTACACCCAACTCAAACAAAGCGGCAAATAGTCCTCAACATACTACTAAGTTGCGGTACAAAGGTTAGAGTAGTATTCCAAAAGCACCTCTATATCGAAGGTTTCAGGGTCTTTTGGCTTAAATACAGTCTCCTGTTGTCCAAAAAAGACAAAGGGATTTGGTAGCGGCAAAACTTCGGTGCAGAACTGTAGATTTCTACGCTCTATCTCTGCAACGGCGGAGAATAGGAGATGGTAAGCGGTGGTCAGTAGTACATCTGCTTTCTCCGCTGTGGAGTGGTAGTTTTCGTTCGAGAACGCCTCTACCAAACCGAAAGCAAGAGGCATAAGCCGCTCTGTTACCACATTTTCCGCCAAAATCCGCGACTTCAAGATATAACAGAGCCAAGCATCGGTCATCATCTCAAAGAGCAGTGACCATCTATCTTCTGCGGGTAAGCCCTCTATCTGCATCAGTGCTATCTGTAGCTCTTGGCGAGCCTGAAAATCTTCTGCGGTTGCTTGATAGAGCGGCACATTAGAACGCTTCACAAAGTTCTCCTAAAGGTTTCTATTTCTTAAAACTAAGACGATAGGGCGCGTAGCCGTAACATATTGAGGGCGGTCTGAGAGGCACGGTAGCGTACAGTACCGCGTCCCCCTATGTAGTACGCTTCATCGACTTCACACCCGCCGGGATAGGCAACGGCAAGGTAGACTAAGCCCACCGGTTTCTGGGCAGTACCCCCTTCGGGACCAGCGATACCTGTTATCCCTACGCCGTAGGTTGTGCCAAAGCGGTTCCGAATCCCTTCTGCAAGGGCTTGCGCGACTTGTGGGCTGACCGCTCCATGCGCCTCTATCATCTCGGTAGGGACGTGTGCGAGGTCGGACTTTGCGGCGTTGCTATAGACGATACCTCCTCCCATAAAGACCGCAGAACTCCCTGCAATGTCGGTTATCCGTTGTGAGAGTAGCCCACCAGTACAACTTTCGGCAGTGGCTACCGTCTCTCCGCGTTCGGTAAGGAGTTTTACGACTGCTCTCTCTATGGGGTCGTCGCCCTCCGCATAGATAGCGGTTCCCAAGCGGGCATAGATAAGGGCGGCACGCTCTTCTATCAGGGCATCGGCTTGCTCTGCGGTGTCTGCTTTTGCGGTAACGCGCAGATGCACCTCTCCCACTTTCGCATAGGGGGCTACGGAGGGGTTGGAATCGAGCATGAGGTCTTTTACAATCTCTTCTACGAGGCTCTCCCCTACCCCCGCAATGCGGAGTACCTTCGAGCGAATCGTGCCGATATTGCCTGTTCTTTGGCGTAGGTAGGGAACAACGTGATTATCTACCATCGGGATAAACTCGTTAGGTGGTCCGGGAAGCGCGATACCCGCTTTGCCATTTTTCTCGAAGAGGAGACCAGGAGCGGTTCCGTTGGGGTTGGCTATTGCTCTGCCGTCAGTGGGAACCATCGCCTGACGCAGATTACTCTCCAAAACAGGCATATTGCGCTTTAGGAAGAAGGCGCGTAGCCCATCGGCAATCTCTTCATCGAATTGGAGGGTATCCTCAAAGGCAAGCGCAAGACCGTCGCGGGTGATGTCGTCCATCGTGGGACCTAAGCCCCCAATGGTAATGACTACATCCGCAGAATCGAGGGCAGAGCGCAGTGCCGCCAGTAGCCGCTCCATGTTGTCGCCCACCGTAACACGGCGGTAGACGCTAATCCCCAAATCAGAGAGAACCCGTGCCAGATAAGCGGCATTGGTGTCTACTATCTGCCCCAAAAGGAGTTCGGTTCCTACCGAAAGAATCTCTGCTCGCACGTCGTTGTCGCCTCCGTAAATGTATATACAGAATTATACCTCTATTTGATTCGGCACTGCAAGCACAATATCAAGCGGTAGGTAATTCACCTCACCCCGCCTCTCCTTCGCAAGGAGAGGAGCCTTCCGGCTATTATGAAGGTAGAATGACCGATGGTTAAAAGCATTTTGAGAGCGCATTATCCTGCATGAAAAGACCTGAGAACCGTGCGCCAAACTTCCCTATATCCGACCAGAAAGATTCCTCTCCTTGCGAAGGAGAGGTTAGGTGAGGTGAAAGAGCAGAGCCTATCCAGCCAACCATCTATCCAGTACCACAAACACAAATAGGCTTACGCTGACCCAGCCATTCAACGTAAAGAAGGCGAGATTGACCTTACTCAAATCCTCTGGTTTCACAAGGCTCTGCTCCCATATAATCAGCCCACTCACCACTGCAACTCCCGCAAAATACCAAGCGTGTAGCCCAAACCCTACCCCAATATAGAACAGTAACCCCAACATCAGTAGGTGCATGAGGCGCGAAACTCGTAGTGCGTTCGCTTTGCCAATACGTTTTGGAAGAGAGAAGAGATGCGGGTTTTGCGAATCGAACTCGTAGTCTTGGAGGGCGTAGATAATATCGAAGCCCCCTATCCAGAGCATAACAACTAACCCCAAGAGAGTCGGTAGCAGGTGAAACTCCCCGCGCACTGCTATCCATGCCCCCAATGGAGCCAAACCGATAGCGAATCCCAAGACAAGATGACATAACGATGTGAACCGTTTGGTATAGGAGTAGCCCAATAGAAACACCAGTGCCACCGGAGAGAGGGTGATGCAGAGCGGATTGAGTTGCCACGCAGACACCTCGAATAGCCCTAACGCAACTGCCAAAAAGAGAACGACCTGCGAACGGGTGAGGATACCTGCGGGGATATGACGGCTTGCAGTACGCGGGTTCTCTCTATCTATGTGCGCGTCTGCTAATCGGTTAAACGCCATTGCGGTGCTACGCGCCCCTACCATCGCCATCAGTATCCAGAAGACCGTGCGCCCCGAAAGCAGATTGGGTAGCCCCCGTGCCGCGAGTAGCATACTGATAAGCGCAAACGGAAGGGCGAATATCGTATGCTCGAACTTCACCATCTCTAAAAGTAGCCGAATTTTGCGTAGCGCACTGCCCACTCTTTAGTCCTCCTCTACCTGCCACTGCGGAACCAGTTTCTGCTCGATGCCTAACTGTTGTAGAATACGCGCCGCCAAAAAGTCCACCAAATCGTCCAAACTTTGCGGTTGATGATAGAAGCCCGGTGCGGCGGGAAGAATGGTAGCTCCTGCCTCTGCGAGTTGTGTCATGTTGCGGAGGTGTATCAGGTTCCAAGGGGTTTCGCGGGGGACAAGAATCAGTTTGCGCCGCTCTTTCAGGCAGACATCTGCCGCCCGTGTGATGAGGTCGTTGCTAATACCGTTTGCAATGCGCCCTGCCGTCCCCATAGAGCAGGGAACGATTACCATGCCGTCGTGCTGAAAAGAGCCGCTTGCGGGTGGAGAGAAGTAGTCGCGTTTATCTACAAAGCGAAGCACGGGGGTATCTATGCCTATCAGTGCCTCTGCGGTAATGTTTTGGGGGTGAACGGTGCGCCCCGTCTCTAGTTGAATCACTTGGAGAGCCTGTTCGGAGAGAGCCACATAGATTTCGGAGTAGTGCTGAACGGCGATTTGCAGAAAGCGGATAGCGTAGGGTGCGCCGCTCGCACCCGTGATTGCGACGACGAGTTTGCGCTTCATAGTTACGAACTCCGAACCGAAGAGACGAGTGTCGAGAAGTCACCCACTCCATGGGGTGAAATGAGACGTGACTTGAGCAAGTAGCCCGTCGCTTCCCGTAAAAGTATGAGGTCGTGGGCAGGAAGGCGTTGCTCACAGACCATCTTAGAGAAGAGGTCTCGCCCTGTAATGATTCCTGCGGGGTCGTGTCCGATGGGTTCTAGTGCTTTTACAATTCCGGCATAGACCCCCATGTAGGTAAAGGGGTGTGGGTAGTTACGCCCTACAATCTGCGAAGTATACTCTACTTTGAGGGCGGCAAACAGTTGGTAGTCGGGTTTGAGGTGGGCACGCGCCTCTTCGTAGACCTCACGAGAGAGCGCGTCGGAGTAGGATTCTCCATGCTCCAAGCGTCCGCCGGGAAACCCAAATATGCCTCTTCTATCGCGTACTACGAGCACTTTACCGCCAGAAAATGCGATAACATGGACAGAGGTAGTGGGTGCATCTTGCGGGAGTGTAGCGCATCGGAAACCGGTCAGGCGAACGGGTTGCTCTCCCCAGTGCATCTCTTCTACAAAGAGGGGGGTAAGCGTATTGGTAGGTACTCCGTTCTCCTGATTCTGGCTCATAGTCCTAGTTTGCTCCATATCGAATCGATTTTTGTTTTGACTTCGGGCGACATCTCAATCACGTCGGGCCATTCGCGTTGAAAGCCCTCCGCAGGGAGTTTGCGGGTGCAGTCGAAGCCGACCTTCGAGCCGAAGCCCAAACTACGGGAGGAGTGGTCTAATACATCTATGGGACCCCGCACCACGCACATATCGCGCTCTGGGTCTATATTATTCCCCAAACGCCATAAACACTCCTGCGTGTTCTGTACGTCTACGTCGTCGTCAAAGACAAATATCATTTTGGAGAACATCGCTTGCCCCAAACCCCATAGGGCGTGCATCACCTTGAAGGCGTGACCGGGGTACCGTTTTTTGATGGAGACAAACACGATGTTATGAAAGATACCCTCTAGTGGGAGGCTCATATCCACTACTTCGGGTACGGTTAGCTTGAGGAGTGGAAGGAAAATGCGCTCTGTGGCTTTGCCTAGCCAGCCATCTTCCATAGGAGGTCGTCCTACAATGGTAGTAGGGTAGACAGGCTCTTTGCGGTGGGTAATGGCTGTTACCTCTAAGGCAGGGTAGTCATCTGCTAGTGAGTAGTAGCCAGTGTGGTCGCCGAAGGGACCCTCTCTGCGTAGTTTGAGGGGGTCGATTTTGCCCTCTATCACGATTTCCGCGTCTTCGGGAACCTCTACATCTACCGTTTTTGCTTGTACTAAATGTACGGGCTTCTTGCGTAGAAATCCCGCGAACAACATTTCGTCGATACCGGGAGGCAGGGGGGCAGTCGCAGAATAGGTAAGGGCGGGGTCGCCCCCTAAAACCACCGCGACATCTATCTTTTTGCGCTGTTCGGCACTGATACGGGCGTGTTCTGCGCCCACCTTGTGCAGTTGCCAGTGCATCGCCGTAGTACGCTTATCAAAAACTTGAATACGGTACATTCCTACGTTGCGCTTGCCGTTGTTGGGGTCGTGGGTAAAGACGAGGGGGAGCGTGATGTAGCGTCCGCCGTCTTGGGGCCAGCAGTGCAGAATAGGAAACTTATCGAGGTCTATATCGCTTCCTTGTAGCACTACCTCCTGACACCGCCCGTCGCCTTTATCGTGGCGCGGGGGCATTTTGGAGAGTACTCCTAGTTTGGGAAGCAGTTCGCGCATGGAGTTTACAAAGCCTTGCGGAACCTCTGGCTTGAGTAGGCTGGCTATCTCCTCTGCAACCTCTTCTATATCGCCTACCCCCAACGCCATGCTCATTCGCTTGCGAGAGCCGAATACGTTGATGGCAAGGGGGACAGTCTTCGCGGTGGGACGCTCGAAGAGGAGTGCTTTCCCTCCATTGGGTTGCTTCATAACCCTATCCGCAATTTCGGTTATCTCTAAATAGGGGTCGAAAGGTTGCGCGATACGCTTCAACTCTCCAACACCTTCTAGTACGGATAAAAACTCTTGAAAGTCACGATACGCCATACGGACGGGCTACCCTCTCTTTTGGAAATGGTTGTTTATATGAGATAGCAGAGTATACACGCTAGAAGAGTTGTTGTCAAACACTTGAGAAATACCCCTTGTGTTAAGAGAGAAGCCTTACCTCTAGACTTCCGCCTGACGCTACCTGTGCGCCATACGTAAAGTGAATTGTGATAGCGTCTTGGGTAGTTTCAAGGTGATAGGGAATCTCTTCGCCATCTTGCCACACAACAACCCGTTCCTGCTGGGTATGAGGTAGAGCAAGCGACTTGAGTTCTAGGTTCCCCCACTGTGCTTCTAGGCGTACTGTTACCGCTTTCGGTTCACTTTCTATAGACGCAGAACCCCACGCTGTAGCAGTAATAAAGAAGGCACGAAAACTATCCCCTGAGATACGTGGCGCAATGCTCATAGTAGCGGTAGAGGCATCATAGCGGTATCCGCAAGCGGCTTCTAGCAGTGTCCAACTCGACATGGCACGGGCGTAGTGGTCACCGCACTCTATGTCGTTCCAAGGGCTTCGGCGTGAACCATCATAACGGCTACGTACCGCTCTTAGGATAGCCACCGCCTCCTCTATCAGCCCCTCGAAGATACATAGCCCCGCAACCTCGTACTCAATGCCTGTCCAAATCTCATCGGAGTAGAGGGTGGGTATCTCTGGTCGTCCTCCGTGGGGCCAAGAGCAGATAACAATTCCGGGTTCGTCGTCCGAAACAAAGACGCGGGGTATCTGCTTATGCCCTACGAAATTACCTCTAAAGTTGTATTTTAGGATACTGCGAACTGCGGTGTGTACGTGTTCTTTGGATAGCACATAGCCTAACCCCAAACTGTGCGCCCACCACTGACCAAAAAGGTGGTCGGAGTGACAGCCCTGCCCGTAGTTCTGTTCGGGGTGCTTTTCGGGGTCGTAAACCTGAATCCAGTACTCCCCTTTCCAGAGCATCTCGTCGTAGTTTTGGCTTCCTTGCTCAAAACGCGCATGGTACTTTTGCGCTAGTTCGGGGTCGCCTTGCAGGTACGCCATCTCCTCCGAAGCGCGTAGCGCGGCGAGGTAGAGCGTCCCAATAAAGGTGTTCGGACCAAAAACGCTAATGTCGTAGGTGTTGGGTTGCTCGCCCCGAATCACGCCGTCCCCCTCGTCGTCATGCAGGGTCATCACGTGTTCCATCGCGACCTTCACCTTTTTCCATGCGCGTTTTAGCCACTCTGCGTCGGGGTTGCGCTTATGTTCACGGTAGACCTTGAGTACCATACTCAGCAGACCATCCAAAGCGGGTTTGTCGGGACCGCCGATGGTGCGCTCCCATGCGCGGGGAAGATACATGGGGAGTACGACGCGGTGAGGAAGGTAGCCGGTAGAGTGGAGTTGGTGGTACAGTTCCGTTTCGCGCATACTCCGCTCTAGGTTTGGGAAGAGTGCCGAGAGGGTCATTTCGTATGCAAAGACGTGGGTACAGTTCATGGGGCAACAGCCGCCGGTGGACTGCCAGCCCGTACTCGCTCCATGACAGCCCTCGAACGCATGGAAACGCCCGTCCTCCGTCCAAAGACAGGTAGGGGTTCGGATGATGGATGCCTGTGAAGAGACGGTATCTAGGAGGGGGTAGGGTAGAGTACTGTGGAAAAAGGTATCTCGGAAGCGGTGAGTTACGCTATCAAGGGTAGCGAAGTTATCTCGTACATACTCCGCAACCGCCGTCGCACTCGCGAAACGTTTGTTATAGGCGTTGCCTTGCCAAAAGAGGCTTTTGGGGTCTTCTATACCGCTGTACCACTGCCCCCAACTTACATAGCGGTTGGGAAAATACCATGCGAGTATAAAAGTGATATCTTTCTCTTCTTGGGGTTCTAAGCGGAGGGAGGCAGTAACAGC